>URGG01000001.1 GCA_900547345.1 uncultured Collinsella sp.
CCAAGGCCGCCGAGCGCCATGTGGCGGCTGTGTCCGAGGCCTGCGCCAAGGACATCGAGCGTTCGCTTGCCGGCGTGTGCGAGTTCGATGGTATGCCTGCCGGTTTTGTCGCGGCGATGAAGGCCAAGGCCCAGGTGGCTGCTGCTGCCGAGGAGCAGGTTGCCGAGGAGCCCGAGGCCGCCGAGGTCGAGGCTGCAGTCGATACCGAGGTGGCGCCCGAGCCCGTCGAGGAGGCCGCCGAAGCCGAGTCCGAGCCCGCCGAGGAGCCCGCTCCGGTCCTGCCCGAGGTCACCGTGCTTGACGCCTCTGCCACGCAGGCCATTCTGGATAACGGCCGAGGCTACGCGCAATTCTGCGACATGGCCGTACTCGCCTTTGCCTCGTTCACCAACCCGGGCGGCGGCTACATCCAGGGCTATCTGGGTCAGGAGGCCACGCTCTGTGCCGATTCATACCTGTACAACGTGCTCGATAAACAGCGCAAATGGTACGGCGAGAACCGTCGCCGCAACATCAACTGCGAGCTTTACCGCAACCGTGCGCTGGTGGTGCCTGCGGTGCGCTTCGACCGCAACCACGTGCATGCGTATGCCGACGTAATCGTCGCCGCTGCACCCAACGCCAAGCGTGCTCGCCAGGAGTACCGCGTGAGCGACGATGCCTTGCTGGACGCTCTGCGCGATCGCATCCGCTTTGTGCTTGCCATCTGCGACGAGCTGGGTCGCGAGAAGCTCGTGCTGGGCGCTTGGGGCTGCGACAACAACGGCTTTGACGCCGAGGCCGTGGCCGAGCTCTTCCGCAAGGAGCTCGCATCGGGCGACTTCAAGGTCAAGCAGGTCTTCTTTGCTGTGCCCTCTACGCGCTGGGACGAGGACTTCGCCAAGTTCGAGCACGTGCTGGCAAACTTCCCCGAGCGCAACGAGGAGTCCTATGCTCAGGTTGCCGCCCGCGCCGCAGCAGCCCGTGCCGCCGAGCAGGCCCAGGCTGCTGCCGAGGACGACGAGGATGACGACGACTGGCGCAAGTACCTGTAATCGGTACGCGCTGACGGATATGTCGTGCCGACGGGGGAGGTTGCTCCCGTCGGCTTTTTACCGAGCGAGGGGTTTACGATGAAAAACGTTCTATGTTTTGGCGACAGCAACACCTATGGTTATGATCCGGCGGGCATGCGCGACGGCACCGCGGTGCGCTATGCGCAGGATGTGCGCTGGTGCGGCGTGGCCCAACGTGACTTAGGCGAGGGCTGGCATGTAATTGAAGAAGGCCTCAACGGCCGCACGACGGTACGCGACGACATGTGCCATCTGGATACCAATCTTAACGGCATCCGCGCGTTGCCGATGCTGCTCGAGGCTCATAAGCCGCTGGATGCGATCGTGATTATGCTGGGCACCAACGACTGCAAGACGGTCTTTAGCGTGGGGGCTGCCGATATCGCTGACGGTGTCATGGCGCTGATTCGCACCGTCCGCGCGTTTCCCTGGACCGAAGCCGCGCCCTGCCCGCGTATTCTGCTGATGGCGCCTATCAAGATTAAACCGCAGATCGCCGATGTGTACATGACCGACTTTGACGAGCGCTCCGTCGAGGCCTCGGAGCATTTTGCCGAATACTATGCGTATGCTGCTAAACAGTTTGACTGCGACTTTTTGAATGCCGCCGAGTTTGCCGAGCCGGGCGATATCGACTATCTGCATATGATGCCCGAAAGCCACGAGAGCCTGGGTCACGCCGTGGCAGCCAAGCTCCAAGAGATGCTCGGTGAGTAGCGCGACCCCAAACCACCGCAAAGGGGGCGGGCGCCTTTGCGGTGGCTTGGGCTGCGAATCTTAATACTGCCACATGTGGTTGACGGGGCCGGAGCCTTTGCCCATGTTCAGGCCGGCGGCCAGAGCGCCTGTCAGGTAGGCCTTGCCGGCGTTGACGGCATCGGCAAGATCCATGCCCTGGGCCAGCGCGCAGGCGATGGCGGATGAGAGCGTGCATCCGGTGCCGTGCGTGTTGTCGGTCTCGATGCGCTTGTGGCGGAACCACGTGGTGAGTGGATCTCCCAGATGGTTGCCCTCGTCATCGAGCGGTGCGGGCTCTGCTAGTACATCGTTGGCCTCGTTGACAAGATGCCCGCCCTTAACGAGGGACGCGCAGCCAAAGCGGCGGGTGAGGAGCATGGCGGCGTTTTGCTGCGTACGCTCGGAGTCGACCTCGTAGTCGAGCAGGGCCATGGCCTCGGGAATATTGGGCGTGATAACCGTCGCCAGCGGGAACAGGCGGCGGGTGAGCGCCTCGGCGGCATCCTCGGCAATCAGCCGTGCGCCCGAGGTGGCTACCATGACGGGGTCGACTACCACGTTTGTCGCGTTCCAAGCGCTCAGGCGGTCGGCGATAACATCGATAATCTCGGCAGAGGAAACCATGCCGATCTTGACGGCGCTGGGGCGGATATCGTCAAAAACGGCGTCAATTTGCGCGGCTACGATCTCTGGCGAGATATCCTGCACGGCGGTAACGCCCAGTGTGTTTTGCGCTGTGATGGCGGTGATGGCCGTCTCGGCATACAGGCGGTGCGCCGTGATGGTCTTGATGTCGGCCTGAATGCCGGCGCCACCGCTGGAATCGGATCCCGCGATGGACAGGACGGCAGGTACCTTACTACGATCCATGTTCGCTCCCTTGTTCGGTCGGAATCAAATGGGTCTTTAAGCCAGCATTATAAAGATGCCCGGGCCGACTCTATGCCGAACCCGGGCGGGCGATGCAATCTCTACGCAAGTGTAAGTAAATGTTCACAAGTCAACAATTGACAGGCACCAGCTCGCCGCCAGAAGCGGCCGCGGCGACAGGGTTAGTCCTCCATGCCGAGGTCGATCGTGGTGCCCTCGAAGATCTTGTTGACGGTGCGGACGGCGCACATCTTCCCACACATGGTGCAAGTGCCCTCGGTGGCGGCGGGGGATTCTTCGTAGCGCTTCTTGCCCGTAACTGGGTCGAGCGCGCACTTCCACATGGCGTCCCAGTCGAGCTTGCGGCGTGCCTGGCCCATCCTGTCGTCCATGTCGCGGGCGTGGGGCACCTTCTTGGCGATATCGGCGGCGTGTGCGGCGATCTTGGTGGCCATGAGGCCGTCGAGCACATCCTGGGCGTTGGGCAGGCATAGGTGCTCGGCCGGTGTCACGTAGCACAGGAAGTCGGCACCGGAGCTGGCGGAGATGGCGCCGCCGATGGCGGCGGTGATGTGGTCGTAACCCACGCCGATATCGGTTACCAGCGGTCCGAGCACATAGAACGGAGCATTGTGGCACAGGCGCTTCTGCAGTTTCATGTTGGCGGCGATCTCGTCGAGCGCCATGTGACCCGGGCCCTCGACCATGACCTGGACGCCGGCGGCCCAAGCGCGCTTGCACAGCTTGCCCAGCTCGATCATCTCAGCGGTCTCGGTGGCGTCGTTGGAGTCGTAGAGGCAGCCCGGGCGGCAGGAGTCGCCGAGCGAAATCGTCACGTCGTACTCGTGGCAAATCTCGAGCAACTCGTCGTAGAACTCATAGAACGGGTTCTCGTTACCGGTGACCTCCATCCAGCCAAACAGCAGTGAGCCGCCGCGGCTCACGATGTTCATCAGGCGGCCTGTCTCCTTAAAGGTCTTGGTGACCGACTTGTTGATGCCGCAGTGAATGGTCATAAAGTCCACGCCGTCCTCGGCATGCGCGCGCACGACTTCGAACAGGTCGTCCTTGGTGAGCTTGACCAGCGGCTTTTCCATGTAGCCGATGGCGTCGTACATGGGGACGGTGCCTACCATGAGCGGCGTCTCGTCGATGAGCTGCTGGCGGAACTGGCGCGTCTTGCCCGAGTTGGAGAGGTCCATGATGGCGTCGGCGCCAAAGTCCTCGGCGATCTTGACCTTCTTCCATTCCTCGGCGGCATCGGCCTTGTCGCCCGAGATGCCCAGGTTCACGTTGACCTTGGTGGACAGGCCCTCACCGACGCCAAAGGCGCGCATGCCCTTTTTGATGTGCACGATGTTGGCGGGAATGGCGATGCGGCCGTCGGCCACGCGCTCGCGGATGTACTCGGGGTCGCGATGCTCGCGCTCGGCGACCTCCTTCATCTGCGGTGTGATCTGCCCGGCGCGGGCGAAGTCGATTTGCGTGACGAGCTTGGGCTCGGTCTGTGTGCTCATTGGCACGGCTCCCTTCGTTGGCATTACCCATATCAGGTTTGCGGGTCAGGGCGGGCGCGACCAGTCTCAGCCTGCCGTCTTGTCCTGCAAGCTCCCCGTTTATGTAATGGGCTCAAGTATAGCTCGAATGGGTACGATTGGCCTAACGAGCGTGCCTGTGGGGAGGCGTACATGGAAGACAAGCATCTATATCGAGAGACGCAATGGGATGTATCGGCCGAGGAAAGCCGTGCGCACCATGGGTTGGTCGCGATTGGTTTTGCGGTGCTTGCCGTGCTGGTGATTGCCTTTTGTATTTGGACGTTCGGCGGTCGTGGCGGCGCCGCCTGGGAGTTTGAAGCCGACGAGGGCCTGCCGATTATGACCATGAAAGTTTCTGGTGGCAACACGGTTGCCGCACCCGGCGACTATTGGTATCCGTGCGACGAGTTTGTGCAGCTGCAGCTGAGCGGCGGGTCTATTCCGGGCGAAGAAATCGAACGCGTGACGTTTGATGCGGCAATCAAAACACTCACGGTGAAGCTCAAAGATCAAGGGGGCGTGCCCACGACCATGGATATCGCTCTGACGGAGTGGCGTCTGGAACCTCCGTCGGGCGTTACGGTATCCGACGTAGAGCACGTTAAGATTACCTACCAAGATGGCTCGACGAGCGAGATTGCAAAGGCCGATGGCTTGGCGGAGTAATGGGGTGTTTGGAAACGGCGGGCCTATTGTGCCTGCGCGTTCATGAAAACCAGGGTGTTTTTGTCTGAAAGCTCGGGGATGTGCCGATAGCCGATATTGAATGCGGTGAGTTCGCTTGCATCCTCGAGCTTGTTTTCTGCCATCCACCGCACCATGGAGCCGCGCGCCTTTTTGCTGGCGGTCGACCGTTGGATGGGCTTCCCGTTGCGGATACCCTCGCCAAAGAGGCATGTGACGGCCGTGGCGTCGCCCGCGAGGTGGGGCAGAACGGCTTTGGCATACTCTACGCTGGCGAGGTTGACGATCGTGGTGTTTGAGCCTGCCGGGGCGATAGCCCGCGCGAGCTTGTCGCTCCAAAACGCGTAGAGGTCTCGGGCATCGTCAACGGCGAGCTTCGCGCCCATCTCCAGCCGATACGGTTCGACGGCATGAAAGGGACGAACGCACCCGTAGAGGCCGGAGAGGATCCACAGATGGTCTTGCAGCCATGCGAGCTGCGCGGAATCCATCACCTCGGGTGCCATGCTCTGGTATTGAATGCCGTGATAGGACATGACGGCAGGGGAGAGGTGGCGAGCGAGTGCGGGATTGTCGAGATCGCCGCTTTTCAGGATGGGCCCGAACTCATGCAGGGTGTTGAGGCAAGGCCCCAGCAGTTTGTCACTCACGTTCCACAGCGCCTGCAGGCCGCCGCTGCCTTCATTCCGCTCGATATCTAGCAGTGCGCGGTGGAGGCGAGCCGTCTCGCGCACAAAGGGTGGGATGCCCAGGACTTCAAAAGCATCTTGGGCCGCGCGCATCTGCTTGGCGGGCGAAATGATGACCTGCAGCATGAACTCTCCTCTGCCAAAAAAGAAATTGCGGTGGAATACGGTCTGTTTTGGCCGTTTATGGGCCAGTTTAGTCCGTATTTCACCGCAACTGATGAAGGGTTGGTTAGGCTCGCTCGATGAAGGCCTTGTAGCCGCGATAGGCCTCGTAGATATCGGCCTTGTTGGCGACCTCCCACAGGGCGTGCATGGACAGGACGGCAACGCCGGAGTCGATGACGTTCATGCCGTACTTGGCCATGATGTAGGCGATGGTGCCGCCGCCACCAGCGTTGACGCGGCCGAGCTCACAGGTCTGGAAGTCCACGCCGGCCTCGTCCATGATGTCGCGGACGAGGGCCACGTACTCGGCGTCGGCGTCGTTGGAGCCGCCCTTGCCGCGGCTGCCCGTGTACTTGTTGAAGCACAGGCCACGACCCATGAAGGCTGCGTTCTTGGTCTCGAACTTGCCGGCGTAGCCCGGGTCGAAGCCGGCGGACACGTCGGAGGAGAGCATACGGCTGCGGGCGAGCGCGCGGCGCAAAGCCAGCGGGCTGTCCTCGCCGGCGAGTGTCATGATCTCGGCGACGGTGTTCTCGAAGAAGCGGCTCGTCATGCCGGTGGCACCCACGGAGCCGATCTCCTCTTTGTCGACGATGAGCGTGATGCTCGTGCGCTCGACATTGGCCACATTGATCTGGGCGAGCATGGAGGGGTAAGCGCAGACGCGGTCGTCGTGACCATAGCCCAGAATCATGGAACGGTCGAGGCCCATGTCGCGGGCGGGGCCGGCGGGCACGACCTCGATCTCGGCGGAGAGGAAGTCCTCCTCCTCGACGCCGTACTGCTCCTTGAGGATGTCCAGGAACATCTGCTTGACGGGCTCCTTGGGGGCGTCCTTGTCGTCCTCATCGAACTTGACGGGACGGCCGCCCACGATCACGTCGAGGATCTCGGCGTCGACGGCGTCCTTGGCGGGCTTGGCCATCTGCTCGCTCGAAAGATGGATCAGCAGGTCGGAGATGGTAAAGACCGGGTCGTCGGCCTTGTCGCCGATATTGATGTCGACGGTGGTGCCGTCCTTTTTGCAGATGACGCCCACGAGTGCGAGAGGGGAGGCCACCCAGTGGTAGCTCTTGACGCCGCCGTAGTAGTGCGTGTCGAGATAAGCCATGTCGCCGGCCTCGAAGGCGGGGTTCTGCTTAAGGTCCAGGCGCGGCGAGTCCACGTGCGCGCCCAGGATGTTAAAGCCCTGCTCGAGCGGGGCGGTGCCCAGGTTGACGAGCATAAGGTCCTTGCCGTGGTTAGCGGCATACACCTTGTCGCCTGCCTTGAGCTCGCGGCCTTCGGCGATTACGGTCTCCAGGTCGACGTATCCCGCCTCCTCGGCCATCTTGATGCCGGCCTTGACGCACAGGCGCTCGGTCTTGTTCTCACTCAAAAACTGCTTATAGCCGCGGCAAAGCTCCTCGAGCTCCTCGATTTGCTGTGGCGTGTACTTTTCCCATGCGCAGGGACGCTCCATGACGCAGGCTCCTTTCGGATCGATCGTGCTGGTTGATGTACCGTGAGCCATCGTATCACGCGCGGGCTCACGGTGGCGGGGGAGCTTGATGTGAGGTGGCCGCGGGGCGGGGAGCGTGTAAACTGGAGTGAGCAAACCGTGCCCAGCCTAAAGCGAGGTATTCAATATGTCTGACAAGCGCCGCACCTTTGCCGTTATCGACGGCAACTCGCTCATGCATCGCGCCTTCCACGCCGTGCCGCCGACCATGAACGCGCCGGACGGTCGTCCCACCAACGCGATTTTTGGCTTTTTGAATATGTTCCTCAAGATGATTGACGCCTTTAATCCCGACGGCGTTGTTGTGGCGTTTGACAAGGGCAAGCCGCGCGTGCGCATGGAGATGCTGCCGCAGTACAAGGCTCAGCGCCCGCCCATGGACCCCGATCTGCATGCGCAGTTCCCTATGATCAAGGAGCTGCTCGTCGCACTCAACGTGCCGATTCTGCAGTCTGAGGGCTGGGAAGGCGATGACATCCTGGGCACTATGGCACGTCTGGGTGAAGAGGCCGGCTGTGACATGCTGCTGGTGACCGGTGATCGCGATATGTATCAGCTCGTGACCGAGCACGTCAACGTGGTCTCGACCCGCAAGGGCCTGTCCGACGTGGCGATCATGACGCCCGAGAGCGTGGACGATCTGTATCACGGCATCACGCCGGCGCTCGTGCCCGACTTTTATGGTCTGAAGGGCGACACGTCCGATAACATCCCCGGCGTGCCGGGCATCGGCCCCAAAAAGGCGAGCGCGCTCATTGCGCAGTACGGTAGCCTGGACGAGGTCATCGCGCATGCTGACGAGGTCAAGGGCAAGATGGGCGAGAACCTGCGCGCACACATCGACGACGCACTGCTGAGCCGTAAGGTGGCGACAATTCGCACCGATGCGCCCGTCGAGCTCGACTTTGAGGCGACGTCCTTCCCGACGTTTTCTGCCGATGAGGTTTCCGCGGCGCTGGGTACGCTTGGCATCACCGCCATGCAGAACCGTTTCTTGGCGCTGATCGGCGGCGAGGGCGGGGTTGCTGCTGTCTCCAGTGTGTTTGAGATACCTGCGATGGCTCGCGCAGCCGCCGGTGATGCCGACGCGCTTGGTGCCGTTGCGGCTGAGGTCTCCCGCGCAATTGATGCCGGCGAGTGGGTCGCCGCCGTGGTGGACGACGACAAGGAAGAGGGCGCGCTCTTTGGACTGACGCGCACGCTGTGGTTGGCGACGTCCAAGGGCCTGTTCGCGCTCGAGGAGGGCGACAGCTGTGCGGTGGCTGAGGGTGAGGGCTTCAACTTCGTCCACGGCGTGATTGCCGGCGTGCTCGCGCGTCTGTTTATGGAGGGTCGCGTGGCGAGCCCGGATATGAAGGCGCTGCTGCATGAGCTTTCGCCTATCGATTCTTCCGAGCCCGAGCTCATGGATCCGCTGGCAGTCGATTCCACGCGTATCTTCGATACCGTGGTCGCTGCCTACCTGCTGGATTCCGATCGCTCCGAGTTCGATGAGGCATATCTGGCCGATACCTATTTGCAGATGTCGCTGCCTGCGACGCGCGGTGCAGAGGGTGCCGGCGAGGACGCTCCCGCACCCGCCGCTCGCACGGCGGCCTTGACGCTGGCGCTGGTCGCACCGCTGCGCGACCGCATGGCCCGCGAGAACGCCGCCAACGTGTTCGATGGCATCGAGATGCCACTCGTGCCGGTGCTTGCCAAGATGGAGCGCGCGGGCATGCTCGTGGATCCTGACCGCCTGCGTAATCTGTCCGAGGGCCTGGCGACCCAGATCACCGAGGTTGAGCGCAGTATTCGCGACCTGGCGGGTGACGAGACCTTTAATATTGGCAGTCCCATGCAGCTGTCGCATGTGCTCTTTGATGTGATGGGGCTTCCGACCAAGGGCCTCAAGAAGACTAAGCGCGGCTATTATTCGACCAACGCCAAGGTGCTGAGTGACCTTGCCCGCGACCACGAGATCGTGCGCCTGATTTTGGACTGGCGTGAGAAGTCCAAAATCAAGTCCACCTATCTGGACACGCTGGGCCCGCTACGCCGTGGTGACGGTCGTGTGCACACTACGTACAACCAGACCATCACGGCAACGGGGCGTCTGTCCTCGAGCGACCCGAACCTGCAGAACATCCCGACGCGCTCGGAGCTGGGTCGTACCGTCAAGACGGCGTTTTCGGCAGGCGAGGGAAGCGTCTTTTTGGCGGTGGACTACTCGCAGATAGAGCTGCGTCTGCTGGCACATCTCTCGGGTGACGAGCACTTGGTGCGCGCCTTTAACGAGGGCGAGGACTTCCATGCCGAGACGGCGGCGCGCGTGTTCGGTGTGCCGGTGTCCGAGGTAACGCCCGACCTGCGCAGTCGCGCCAAGGCCGTGAACTTTGGCATCGTGTACGGTCAGCAGGCCTACGGTCTGTCGCAGTCGCTGCATATCTCGATGGCCGAGGCGCGCGACATGATCGACCGCTACTACGAGGCCTACCCGGGCGTGCGTACGTTCCTCGACAACGTGGTGGCGCGCGCCAAGCAGACGGGCTACGCCGAGACCATGTACGGCCGCCGTCGTCATATTCCGGAGCTCAAGGCCAAAAATCCGCAACTCCGCGGCTTCGGCGAGCGCACGGCCATGAACCACCCCATGCAGGGCACCGCGGCCGACATCATCAAGATCGCCATGGCCCGCGTAAGCCGCCGCCTGGAAGAAGAGGGCTTTGCCGCCCACATGATCCTGCAAGTGCACGACGAACTGGACTTTGAGTGCCCCATCGACGAAGTCGAGCGCCTAACCACCATGGTCCGTGACGTCATGGAGCGCGTAGTAGACCTCCGCGTCCCCCTAATCGCCGAAGCCAGCACCGGCATAACCTGGGCCGACGCCAAATAGGGAAGTGCCCACAACCCTAAAGTAACCAAACCAGAAGGGGGCTCCTTGCCAACAAGGAGCCCCCTTCGTTCAATTAAATTCAGCCTAAGTATCTAGACACTCAAGACGCCATCTAGGCGGCAAACAAGTAAACCTAGGGCCTGGCCGGGCGGCACAGGTTAACTTTTCGTAGATTCCGCACGCAAAGAAAGCCACTTAATGTGGCTTTCGTCTTGCGCAGGACCTGACCGAGCGAAAAGTTATCCTGTGCCGCCCGGCCAGGCCCGATGGGACGGCTACCGGGCCGCCAAGATAGCGTCGATGAGCGTCAGTACGCCCCCGTCGTTGTTGCTCGGAATGCGCCACTTGGCATGCGCGTTCATGTGCTCCTCGGCGTTATCCACGATAAAGCTATGCCCGACGCGCTCCAGCATGGGGATGTCGTTGTAGGTATCACCCACGGCGGCAGCATCGGCAATATCGATGCCCAGGTGCTCGCACAGGTGCGCGACGCCGGCGCCCTTGTCGACGCCCAGGTTCATAAAGTCGATCCACTCGCGCCCGGCGTTGGTGACGTAGAGCTTGTCCGAGAACTCGGGGCTATAGGTCTCGCGGAAAGCGGGCTCGGCGTCGTAGCCGGGGAAGAAGACCGAAATCTTGTTGGACTCGAAATCGATGCCCTCAAAGCTGTCGACGTAGTTGATTGTGTTGTAGTAGACGCTGATCTCGTCGTGGTATTGATGGTCGCGGGCAAGCACGTAGAACTCGTCGAAGCAGCACAGGACGGGGACAGCGCGAGGATCCTCCGAGGCACGGTTCAAGACCTGCTGATACAGCTCCACGTCAATATTGCTCTTATAGATATAGCTGCCGCGATAGATCACGCACGCTCCGTTGTCGGGACAAAAGGCGAGGCGGTTTTTGATGCCCTCGAACATCTCCTCGAGCTTGGGGGCGGGACGTCCGCTGGCGGGGCAGAATACGATGCCGGCGTCGGCGAGCTTGTCCAGGCGCTCATCAAGACCCTGGGGCAGCACACGCTCGTCGGTCAGCAGCGTCTTGTCCATGTCGACGGCGAGAATCTTAATGTTTCCGATATTGGCGTCCGATTCGTAAGTTTGCATAAAAGCGAGCCTTTCGTTTCGAGATTGTTTCAGACGTTATAACCATCAATTCGTAGTTGGGCGTATTTTCGCAGGAACGGAGCGTATTTGCACCACGCTTCACAAAGTAATGAAAAAACTTTTCAGAAATTTGAATTTGTCGCTTGCGCAGCGTGCACTTTATCGTAATATAGCGACCATCGAAAACGGAGACGGAAAAACAACCGCTTACCGAGGAAAAGGTACCGTTTACGATATTAGAATTGCGCCCGGCGATAGGTGAAAGGAGAGGCAGATGCAGTTCGTAAAGATCATCACCACTGCAGACAATGCCATCCGACGCCAGCGCGCAATTTCCCGACGACGATAACAATCGTCTCTGTCCGCATGGGGCGAATTGCCTCAACAGAGTCATTTTGAGGTCGTTGGGTTTTAGCACGACATTGCTACATGTTTCTAGGGCATGTATGTGCTGATTTTTGCTATTTAACCTGATATTGCACGGTATATGACCTTGAAATGACTTGCAACTGACCGATGTTCTAACTAGCTACCAAGGGCGAAAGGAAACAGCCATGAGCAAGGAAAAAGTCGTTCTCGCATATTCCGGTGGTCTTGATACATCCGTATGTGTCAAGTGGCTCCAGGACGAGAAGAATCTCGATGTCGTTTGTGTCTGCGGCAACGTGGGCCAGGAAGAGACCGGACTGGATGCCAAGAAGCAGAAGGCGCTCGACCTGGGCGTTCTCGATTGCCAGGTGCTCGACCTGCGCGACGAGTTCTCCGATGAGTTCCTGACTAAAGCCATCGCGGCAAACTCCATGTACGAGAACAAGTACCCGCTGCTCTCCGCTCTGTCTCGCCCGCTGCTTGCCAAGAAGCTTGTTGAGGTCGCCCACGAGTTTGGCGCGACCTACGTCGCCCACGGCTGCACCGGCAAGGGTAACGACCAGGTCCGTTTTGAGGCCGCCGTCAAGGCCCTCGACCCCGAGCTCAAGGTTATCGCCCCGGTTCGCGAGTGGGACCTGAAGTGCCGTCCCGACGAGGTCGCCTATGCCCACGCCCACAACGTGCCGGTTCCCGAGGGTGCCAACGACAACCCCTACTCCATCGACGACAACCTGTGGGGTCGTGCCATTGAGTGCGGTCACCTGGAGGATCCCTGGAACGAGCCGCTCGACGACGCCTGGGTTATGACCAAGAACCCCGAGGACACGCCGGACACCCCGACCTACACCGAGATTGAGTTTGAGGCCGGCAAGCCCGTCGCCGTCGACGGCAAGAAGATGAAGCTCTCCGAGATCGTCATCGCCCTCAACAAGATTTCGGGCGACAACGGCTTTGGCCGTCTTGACCTGGTCGAGGATCGTCTGGTGGGCCTCAAGAGCCGCGAGTGCTATGAGGTTCCCGGAGCCCTGACGCTCATCACCGCCCACAAGGCGCTTGAGGACATCTGCGTCGAGGGCGATTTGCTCAAGACCAAGATCAAGCTCGAGCAGGATTGGGCCACCGCCGTGTACAACGGCCAGTGGTACAGCCCGCTCAAAAACGCGCTCGATGCCTTTATGGCCGATACCCAGAAGTTCGTGACCGGCACTGTCCGTCTGAAGTTCTTTAAGGGCAACTGCCATGTCGTCGGCCGCAAGAGCCCCTTCAGCCTCTACGACTACGGTCTGGCTACCTACGACCGCGACACCACGTTTGACGAGAAGGCCAGCGCCGGCTTTATCGAGATCGATACGCTGTCGCTCAAGACGTGGGCAAAGGTCCAGGGCCCCAGCTCTGCTGCCGTCCAGGCCTAGCGCCTCCTTCCCTTGGTATCCGCGCGGCCCATCCGCGTGATACATAACGGGCGCATGGGGTCCCTACCTTTCGTTATGCTTGCTGACACTTCTTAACATCGGTGGCCCCTACGTTCCGCCCGCATATATGACGCCGCGTTTGCGGCTGAGTCCGAGCCCCGCCGGGGTTGTCCGGCGGGGCTCCTTCTATCAATTTGGCGGCTCTGCGCCTATATATATGAGGAGTATCCATTATGTTCAATGCTATCGCGCATGCTTTACTTGCCCTCGCGCCCGAGTTCGATGCTGCAAGGGTCGAGGATGTCCCTATGAGCCTGAAGGCCTGGATCGATGGTTCGCAGGGCAACATCCGGAGGGAGACGTTGGGCGCCAAGTGCATGGTGCGTCACTTCTTTGCAAATTAGCTACATGGCCCCGTGCACGGTGGGGAATGTGCAAAACTAGCGGTTGAAAAATCGCTTTAGCGATATGGCGCATTGCTTTGGGCGCTTGTTTTGTTATTTGGAGAAAGGGGACGGTTCCATGGCTCTTTGGGGCGGTCGTTTTGAGGCAGGCGTGGCCGAGGTCACGCAGGAGTTTGGCGCGTCGTTGCCGGTCGACAAACATCTCTATAAGCAGGACATCGCCGGATCTAAGGCACATGCCAAGATGCTGGCGGCCCAGGGCATTATCAGCGCCGAGGACGAGCAAGCGATTGCCGAGGGTCTGACCGGAATCGAACAGGATATCGATGCCGGCAACTTCACCTTCGACATCAACGACGAGGACATTCATATGTCCATCGAGAGCGAGCTGACGCGTCGCATCGGCGAGGCTGGCAAGCGCTTGCATACCGGACGTTCGCGCAACGACCAGGTGGCGACCGACACACGTCTGGGCGTCAAGGCGCTGGTCAAGGAGCTCATGGGGGCCAATCTTGAGCTGCGCCATGTGCTGGTGGATGCGGCTAAGAAGTACGACAAGGTGATTCTGCCGGGCTACACGCACATGCAGCACGCTCAGCCCGTGCTGCTGTCGCATCATCTGCTGGCGTATTCCTGGATGTTCGCGCGCGACTTTACACGCCTGAAGGCAGCCTTTGATGCCGCCGACAACTGTCCGCTGGGCGCTGCCGCGCTTGCCGGCACGAGCTATCCGCTCGATCGTCAGATGACGGCTGCCGAACTTGGCTTTGCGGGCGTGATTCCCAACTCGCTCGATGCGGTTTCCGACCGTGATTTCCTCCTCGACCTGCATTACGCCGGCTCCGTCATGGCGATGCACCTGTCGCGTCTTTCCGAGGAGATCGTGCTGTGGTCGAGCTCCGAATTTGGCTTTATCACGCTTTCCGACTCTTACTCCACCGGTTCGTCCATCATGCCGCAGAAGAAGAACCCCGACTTTGCCGAGCTTATCCGCGGCAAGAGCGGTCGCGTGTACGGCAACCTGGTGCAGCTGCTGGTAACCATGAAGGGCCTGCCGCTTGCTTATAACAAGGACTTGCAGGAGGACAAGGAGGGCGCGCTCGATACCGCTCATACGCTCATGCAGTGCCTGTCGGTTATGGCCGGTATGATTTCGACTTGGACCGTCAACGAGGATGCCATGGCGCGCGAGTGCGGCGTGGGTCACCTTGCCGCCACCGATGTTGCCGATTACCTGGCCAAGCGTGGTCTGCCGTTCCGCGAGGCACATGCCGTGGTGGGGCATCTGGTTCTGATGTGTGAGAAGCGCGGCTGCAATCTTGAGGACCTGCCGTTTGAAGTGTTCCAGGAGGCAAGCCCGCTCTTTGAGCGCGACATTACCGAGGCGCTCGACATCCCGTCGATTGTCGCCGCGCGCACGACCGAGGGCGGCACCGCCCCTGCCGCCGTTGCCGTGCAGCTGCAGCGTGCCAAGGCGCAGCTCGTGGCCGACGAGGGCGTGTTTGGATCGCTGACTAAGGTCGTCGAGATGGGCCACGGGGTAAAGTAGGGATTTGGCTGAAGCCGTTTTGGCCATTTATTGATAAATCGTTTTCACTTTACGGGCACCTGCTGATGTGGGCGCCCGTATTTTGTTGCTATGGGGGAGGGGCTTGTCGAGAAGTTCTGTAGGACCTTTGGGCAGGTTGTGAAGGGGGTACGTTCGCGGGCGGCAACCGACCGTCTGCTCTGTTCGATGCGGTTGATGGGCGGTCGGATGGTACTCTAATCGGGCTTCGAAACAGAAGTGACACATATGGAGCGCTTTAATAAATTGCAACGTTTCAATAAACAGCTTTTTGTTTAACTGCAGCTAAAACTCTGTTACGATGCAGTCCAGGCGGGTGCCGGAATGGGACTTGGGCACGCGCGAACCTACTTGAAAGGCTACTTTTATGGCTATCGAGAAGACCTTCATCATGATTAAGCCCGACGCCGTGCGCGACCGTAAGATCGGCGAGATCGTTGCTCGCATTGAGCGCAGCGGCCTTGTCATCGAGCGCATGGAGATGACCACGCTCGAGCGCGCTACCGTCGAGGAGCACTACGCCCATCTGGCCGACAAGCCCTTCTTTGGCGGTCTCTGCGACTTTATGACGAGCGGTCCGGTCGTCAAGATGGTCGTTTCCGGTCTCTCCGCTGTTGCTAAGATGCGCACCCTCATGGGCGCTACCAACCCGCTTGAGGCTGCTCCTGGTACCATCCGCGGCGACTTTGCCGTCGATGTCAACGCCAACGTGATCCACGGCTCCGACTGCCTGGAGAACGCCGAGATTGAGATCAAGCGCTTCTTTGGCTAAACCAGCTTTGACTCCTTAAAGCTGTTAGCGTGTGGCTTGGGCGCCGCGGAACTCCATCCGCGGCGCCCTTTTATTCCAAAATCTATGAAGGGGCCCGTTCGGTCATGAGTTCCGAGCGGGCCCCTGCTGTTAGCTTGTGGCACTGAGTTGTTTAGGCCTCGTCGACGACCTTGAGGCCGCGCGTGTGGTCGATCTCGTTGAGGCGGGTAACGCGACGCTCGTGACGACCGCCCTCAAACTCGGCGTCGAGCCACTCGTCGACAATCATCTTGGCGAGCTCGGAGCCCACGACGCGGGCGCCAAAGGCGAGCACGTTGGTATTGTTGTGCATGCGGGAGAGCTTGGCGCTGAAGGGCTCGGAGCACACGACGGCGCGTACGCCCTCGACCTTGTTGGCAGCCAGGCTAATCCCGACACCGGTGCCACAGATGAGGATGCCCAGGTCGACGTCACCGTTGGCAACGGCCTTACCCACCTTGTAGCCGGCGATGGGGTAGTCAAAGCTCTCGGAGGTGTCGGTGCCAAAGTTCACGACCTCGCAGCCGCGCTCCTTCAGGTGCTCGGAGATGATGTTCTTGAGCTCGACGGCGGCGTGGTCGTTACCGATACCGATCTTCATGGATGGTTCCTCTCTGGTCTGTGCGGCGCAAATGCTAAAGGTGTTTACCGCGTTCGACTGCATGATAGCGCGACTTTTGCATAAACGCTCGGGCGTTTTTTGGTCAAACGCTTTAGCAGGCAACAAGACTGGCTTCTCGTGAATGAATGTCGTCAGTTTGCGCTTGAGCGCCGTCCGCCGGAACCATGGTTGCGGTTTTTGATGCATTGTTATCAAATAAAGGAGCTAACATTTTTTGAGAGCCTAGCCCGTTATGCAAGCAGGAGATACCTATGCCTACCGATTCCATCCGTGATGCCGCGTTTTGCGATGTTTTGAACCGCGAACTTGTCTGTGCACTCGGCTGCACCGAGCCCATTGCCGTTGCCTATGCAGCGGCGCTGGCGAGTCAGACGCTCGGTTGCGAACCCGATCATATGGATGTTGCATGCTCGGGCAACATCATCAAGAACGTTAAGAGCGTGACCGTGCCCAACTCGGGCGGTATGCACGGTATTGAAGCCGCGGCCGTGCTGGGTGCCGTGGGCGGCGACGCTAAGAGCGCTCTCGAGGTGCTCGAGAGCGTTGACGACGAAGACCGTGCTCGCGTGGCCGAGCTCCTCGCCGACGCCGACTACTGCGATGTGTCGCTTGTCGAGGGTGTGCCCAACCTCTACATCAAGGTGACTGCCACGGCTGGGGGCCATACCGCGGTCGTCGAGATTACCGACCACCACACTAATGTCACGTGCCATACGCTCGACGGTATTCCGGTATGCGGCAAGTCGGCGGGGGAGTGTGCCGCCTGCGCCGAGCGCGTGGTGGCCGAGCGTGCGGCGGATAAGGCCGACACGCCCATGTCGATTGAGTCCATCATCGACTTTATCGAGGACGGTGACATTGAGGACGCCCGCGCTGCCGTTGAGCGTCAGATTGAGCTGAATGGTGCAATCAGTGCCGAGGGCCTTGCGCACGCTTGGGGCGCCGAGGTGGGTCGTACGCTGCTGGGTGCTCGTGCCGATGACGTCGCCTGCCGTGCCCGTGCCCGTGCGGCCGCCGGGTCCGACGCCCGCATGAACGGCTGCGCGCTGCCGGTCGCCATTGTGTGCGGCTCGGGCAATCAGGGCATTACCTGCGCATTGCCCGTCATGGAGTATGCCGAGTACCTGCGTTGCGACCACGAGCGCCTGGTGCGCGCCGTGATGCTGTCCGATCTTATCGCCGTGCATATCAAGAGCTATATTGGTGCGCTCTCGGCGTTTTGCGGTGCTATTTGCGCCGCGTGCGGCGCCGGCGCTGCGATTACCTGGCTGTGCGGTGGCACGCGCGAGCAGATTGGCGCGACGGTCTCGAATACGCTCGGTAACGTGGGCGGCATCGTGTGCGACGGCGCCAAGGCGAGCTGTGCCGCCAAGATCTCGGCTGCCGTCGATGCGGCGATTCTGGGCCACGATATGGCTATGCAAGGTCGCGGCTTCCGCGCCGGCGAGGGCCTGATCCAGGATACCGTTGAGCAGACAATCGCCAGCATGGGCTACGTGGGCCGCGTGGGCATGAAGGACACCGACGTCGAGATCCTCAACATCATGATCGGCAAGACTCGAGTGTGCTAGTTACGCGGTTTTACCAAACCGCGTAACCAGTCGACGCTGCAAACGCCCCTAAGCGGCAATCTGCCTTTCAATCGTCGGGCATGGCCAGAAGGCCTATGCCCTCTTCTTTCAAGGCACATTGCTCGCTTAGGGGCATTTTCGCTGACTCATGCTCAACCTGCGGCGCTATTTTGTTTGGAGCGAGGGGTCCTATGACAGTTCGTCGGCTACTTGGTGTTCGTAGAAGGCTTCTACTACGGCGTTAAAGTCGCGGGCGAAGTCTTCCATGGTTCCGCGCCAGGTGGCTCGGCTGGGCTTGCCCTGGCCCACAAAGGCGGTTTGGATGCCGCAGGCAGGGCTGGGGAAGTCGCGTTTTGGATCGTTGCCCACCATAAGGACCTCGTGCGGCTCGAGCCCCATCACCTGAAGCTGCTCTAGATAGTAGGTGGCATCGGGCTTGCAGCGGGTGGCGTTTCCCATGTGCGTGACGAGTTCAAAGGGAGCGTCAGCCAGGTCGCCCCAACCCATACGGCACTCGATGGCCCCCTGGGGAAAGCTGGGGTTGGTAAAGAGCGCGCAACGCAGCCCTGCGTCCTGTACGGCCTGGAGCGCGGCGTGTGCGCCCGGCATGGCGTGGGCGTTAATGATATCGTCGTTCTTGTACGGAAGAACTTCGCGCTCGTAGTAGGTAAACGCCTCGTAGATGATGGGATCGGAGAGGCGGATGCCGCATCGGCGCTCGACCTCGGTGCGGTAAAACTCAAGATTGGTGCGATTGTCCGTGCCGCTGCGGCGATTGGCGTTGAGGTCGACCAGGATGGTGCCGAGGCGTGCCATCGTGCCACCGCGGCTGCGGCGCCCGATATCCGCGAGCATCGATGAGACATCCTTAAAATAGCGAAGGATGAACGCATTGAGGTTGATGCTAAGAAGCGTCTCGTCCATATCGAAAACGACTGCTTTGAGCACGCGGGCACCTTTCTCGTAAATTTGATCTAGAGTCGTTGGCTCCGGATACTTTACCCCAAAGCCAAATGCCTGGCTGGTTATCGTCAAGTTGTGGAGACGTGTGTTCATAAGATTACGAAAAAGTCTCCACACGAGTAAAAAATCGCAGTTCACGCTTGAAATCGAACTCATTTCCCCGTAACCTATACGAACGTGATTGCATAAGCGTCACATTAGTATCTGTCGGCTCCCGAGTGTTCCTAAACGTTGTGTGCTTGTCGCACCCTTCTGTAGGTCCTAGCAATCGGGGCCCCGTAGTTCGAAAGGGGTCCACCTTTGAGTGAGATTCAGAACTCGTCCATTTTCTCTCTTGACGATGTCAATGAGGAGGAGATGAACAACCTCATCGACGGTACGATTACCGACTTTGATGAGGGCGATCTCGTTAACGGCACTGTCGTTAAGATCGAGCATGACGAGGTGCTCGTTGACATCGGATTCAAGTCCGAGGGCGTTATCCCGGTCCGCGAGCTGTCCATCCGCAAGGACGCTAACCCTGCAGACATCGTTGCACTCGGTGATCCCATCGAGGCTCTGGTTCTCCAGAAGGAGGACAAGGACGGTCGTCTGGTCCTGTCCAAGAAGCGTGCCGAGTACGAGCGTGCTTGGAACCGCATCGAGGAGAAGTTCAACTCCGGCGAGAACGTCGAGGGCGAGGTTATCGAGGTTGTCAAGGGCGGCCTGATCCTCGACATCGGCCTGCGTGGCTTCCTGCCCGCTTCCCTCGTCGACCTCCGTCGTGTCAAGGACCTCACCTCCTACATGGGCACCCGCATCGAGGCTCGCGTCATCGAGATGGACCGCAACCGCAACAACGTCGTCCTCTCCCGTCGCGTCGTGCTCGAGGAGTCCCGTAAGGCCGAGCGCTCCGAGATCCTGTCCAAGCTCAAGTCTGGCATGCGTCTCCAGGGCACCGTTTCCTCCATCGTCGACTTCGGCGCCTTCGTCGACCTCGGCGGTATCGACGGCCTCATCCACATCTCCGAGCTTTCCTGGAACCACGTCAACCATCCTTCCGAGGTTGTCAAGGTCGGCCAGGAGGTCGAGGTCGAGGTTCTCGACGTCGATCTCAACCGCGAGCGCATCTCCCTGGGTCTCAAGCAGACCACCGAGGATCCGTGGCGCGCACTGGTCAAGAAGTACCCCGTCGGCGCTATCGTCGAGGGCACTGTGACCAAGCTTGTCCCGTTCGGCGCTTTCGTCGATCTGGGCGAGGGCATCGAGGGCCTGGTTCACATCTCCGAGATGGCCAACAAGCACGTCGATCAGCCTTCTCAGGTCACCCACGTGGGCGACAAGGTTCAGGTCAAGGTCATGGAGATCGACCTCGACCGTCGTCGTATCTCCCTGTCCATGAAGTCCGCTGCTGAGACTCTGGGCGTCGAGATCGAGGTTACTCCGCTGCCTTCCGAGAAGAAGGACGAGGAGACCGACGCCGAGTAAATCGGTTTGACGATCACTTGTTTTAAGGGACCCGTTCGCAATGGACGGGTCCCTTTTTGCATTTGCTGCCAAGGTGCGCAATGCTGCCCGGGCTGTCCACAGGCTATTGGATTGTCGGTGCATGAAAAATGCCGACATCCCGCCTCGGGGAGGAGGCGGGAACACACCGAGTAGACGGAGGGGTGCGGAGCGCGGTCGCGTCTCGACTGACGACGTTGCCCATCGACAGGACCATTGTAGCGCATGGCGGTTCTTGGTTTATCGTGTCGAGCATTTGCGTTGTGCCATTGCCTGCGGCAACGGTGTGTTACACTTTTTCACTGCTGAGTGGGCCAGACGGTCGCGCGATGTGCTGCTTGCAGTACGCGTGAGGAAAGTCCGGGCTCCAGAGGGCGGGATGCCGGCTAACGGCCGGGCGGAGTGATCCGACGGAAAGCGCCGCAGAAAAGAAGACTCCCACCTGCGCCGCAAGGCGTAAAGGGAAAAGCTGAAACGGTGGTGTAAGAGACCACCAGCGTCGTGGTAACACGGCGGCTTGGCAAGCCCCATCCGGAGCAAGCGCGAATAGGAACGCTATGGGCCGGCCCGGTCCGCGTTCGGGTAGCGTGCGTGGAGTTGCACGGTAACGTGCAGACAAGATAAATGACCGTTCACGACAGAACCCGGCTTACAAGCCCACTCGGCACTTTGTTGACGCTGCGAACCCGTCAGCGCGGCAATCTGCCTTTCAAGCCTTCGGGCATGACCATAAGGTCAATGCCCTCGTCTTTCAAGGCACCTTGCTCGCGCTGACGGGTTCTCGCTTTCGTTTACGGAATCATCGGTGTTGCCGTTCTATTTACCGGGATTAACGGTACGTTCTTTGCCGTATTATTTAGGCTGTTTGTTGCTGCGCTTTATTTTGTTGAGGGGCTTTGTTGGACAGCTATTTTACTCTGCAATCGAATATTGAGGCTTCGGGCGAGTTTTTGGACCGCAAGAGCCGGTTTATTGCCCAGCTGGTCCATATTGAGTCCGAGGATGAGGCGAATGCCTTTATCGAGATGGTTCGCAAGCGTCATTATGACGCTCGACACAATGTCCCCGCGTGGATTTTAGTCGATGGACGTGAGCGCCAGAGCGATGACGGCGAGCCGAGCCGCACGAGCGGCATGCCGACGCTTGAGGTGTTGCGTGGTGCAGGGCTCAAAAATGTTTGCTGCGTGGTGACGCGCTATTTTGGTGGCACGCTGCTGGGACCTGGTGGCTTGGTACGTGCCTATACTGCGGCGACGCAGGCGGCGGTGGCCGCGGCTCAGGAGGCCGGGCAGATCGTCGAGATGACGAGTGTAGTGCCGGTTGACGTGCATGTGGCCTATCCGCAGTATGAGCAGGTGCTTCGTTTGGCGCAGGATTCGGGTGCCAAGGTTTCGGATACCGATTACGCGGATGCCGTGACACTTCATTTGGTGTTTAAGGCGGGGGAGCAGGAGCCGTTTTGCGCTAAGATGCGCGAGCTTATGGCGGGGCGCGAGGAGATTGAGGTCGGCGCTCCCGAATTTGCCGAGTTCTAACGGCGACGGCCGGCGTGCTTTTGGATGGATCCCAAGCGCGCCGGTCGTCGTTTTTCTGTTGCTGCCGTTTACTCGGCGAGCTGCTTTAGCACATCGCAGGCGATCTCGACGGCATCGTCGATGCAACCGCGGCAGCTGCGGAGCGGACCCTTATCCGATCCGATGCCCTTGAGCGTGCCGCAGACGGTCGTCGTATTCTTCTCGCCAAAACGCTTGGCGATTCCGCGCGACAGCTTGTAGGTCTGGCCCTTGGTCTTGGGGTTTTCCATGCCGTCGCTCATTACAAAGCCCATGATGGCCACGGCGCCCGAGATAGCGCCGCAGGTTTCGGTCATACCGCCCATGCCAGCGCCAAAGCCCTCGGTGAGGGTAAAGGCGACCTGGGGGTCGAGCCCGACGGCGGGAGCGAGCGTGCAGGCGACGGCCTGAGCGCAGTTAAAGCCACGGGCGTGGTATTCGGCAGCCTGAGCCTGGCAGGCGGTGATGTCGAGCTGGGCCGTATCGATTTGCTTCATCGTTGTCTCCTTGGTTACGGTGTACCCGCCTATGGTACCCGTGACGGTGCATGTAATCATCGAGAGCTTCATGGATGCCTTATTTTTATCTATCGAGTAAATGCCCAAGGCTTGAGATAAATACCCCTGATCAATTTGTCCAACAACCTACCTTTGGGATGGGTTGAGAGGGGTGCAGGGTAGCGGTATCGTGAACCGAATAAAACTAAAACCCAGGCAAGGGAGCTAGATATGAGCGAGCAGACTATCGGTACCACATGTGTTCAGGGCGGCTATCACCCGGGAGATGCGGAGCCGCGCCAGGTGCCCATTTACCAGTCCACCACGTGGAAGTACGACACGTCCGAGCACATGGGCAAGCTGTTTGACCTGGAGGAGTCTGGCTACTTCTACAGCCGTCTGCAGAACCCCACGTGCGATTTGGTTGCCGCCAAGATCTGTGAGATGGAGGGCGGCGCCGCTGCGATGCTCACGAGCTCGGGCATGGCTGCGAACTTCCTCGCTATCTTTAACGTGGCCGGTGCTGGCGATCACGTGGTCGCAAGCTCTGCCATTTACGGCGGTACCTACAACCTACTTGCTCATACCATGGAGCGCATGGGCTTGACCTGCACGTTCGTTGCCCCTGACTGCACCGATGAGGAGCTCGAGGCAGCCTTTGAGCCCAATACCAAGCTTGTCTTTGGCGAGACGATTGCCAACCCCGCCCTTGCCGTGCTCGATATTGAGCGCTTTGCCAAGGCCGCACATGACCACGGCGTGCCGTTGATGGTCGACAACACCTTCCCGACGCCCGTGATGTGCCGTCCCTTTGAGTGGGGCGCCGACATCGTTACGCACTCCACCACCAAGTACATGGATGGACATGCTGCCTACCTGGGCGGCGTGATCGTCGACCACGGCCAGTTTGACTGGATGGCCCATGCGGACAAGTTCCCGGGTCTTACCACGCCCGATGAGAGCTACCACGGCGTGACCTATGCCGAGAAGTTCGGTCGCGAGGGTGCCTTCATTACCAAGGCAACCGCTCAGCTTATGCGCGATCTTGGTCCCATGCAGAACCCGCATGCGGCGTTTTTCTTGAACAGCTCGCTCGAGAGCCTGCATGTGCGCATGCCGCGTCATTGTGAGAACGGCCTGGCCGTTGCCAAGTTCCTGCAGAGTCATCCCAAGGTACGCTTCGTGAGCTATCCGGGCCTGGAGGGCGACAAGTACTATGACCTGGCTCAGAAGTACATGCCCAACGGTACCTGCGGCGTTGTGAGCTTTGGCTTTAACGGTGGCCGTGCGGCGGCCGAGACCTTTATGAAGAGCCTCAAGCTCGCCCAGATCGCCACGCACGTGGCCGACGCCCGCACTTGCTGCCTGCATCCCGCTAATGCCACGCATCGCCAGATGAACGATGAGGAACTCATTGCCTGTGGCATTTCCGCCGACATGGTGCGCTTGTCGTGCGGCCTCGAGGACACGGCCGATCTGATTGCCGACCTTGAGCAGGCACTCGAGCAGTGCTAGGCTAGCGTGCGTGCGAGGCGTGGGACGGCTTTTCGGCTGACGACGTCCTCATAGTTCCGATTCCGTAGGCGGGACCCCGATCGTGTCCGTTTGTAGGCGATTGGGGTCCCGTTTTTGCGTTGCACGATAGAAAGGATATACATGGAGAAAACTGCCGAGCAGCTGCGCCGCGAACACATTGCCCTAGAGGGCGACACCCACGGTAAGAATAAATGGGCGATTCTGTTCACCGTGCTCGTCATGACCTTTATGGCGTGTCTGGATGCGAGCATCGTGACGGTGGCGCTCCCAGTGATGCAAAAGGAGCTGGGGGTGGGTCTCGACCGCATTCAGCTCGTGAGCTCGGTGTATCTGCTCGCGACGTGCGTCGCCATGCTGCCGTTTGGCCGCTTGGGCGATGTGCGCGGCAAGGTGAATGTGTTCCAGCTTGGTGTAATCGTCTTTACGGGTGGCTCGTTGCTTTGCGGGCTTTCGGCTTCGCTCCAGGTGCTTATCTTGGCGCGTTTCGTGCAGGGCATTGGCTGTGCCGCCGCGATGGCCAACAATATGGGCATCATCACCGAGTCGTTTCCGGCGCGTGAGCGCGGCCGTGCCATGGGCATTCTGGCGACCTTTGTGGCTCTTGGCATGATGTGCGGCCCCGTGCTCGGCGGCGTGCTGGTGGCGAGCTTTCCCTGGGAGAGCATCTTCCTTATCAATCTGCCCATTGGCGTAATCTCGTTTATCGTGGGACTCTATACGCTGCCGCATGTGAAGCCGGAGGCTGGCGAACGCCCTATGCCGTTGACAGAGGCGGCGCGTCGCTGCTTTGCGAGCTCGGCTTTCACGATTAACCTGGCTTGCATGCTTATCGTGTTCGTGGGTATCGGTGCCTCCGAGTTTGTGCTGCCGTTCTACTTTCAGGATGCCCACGGCTTTAGCTCCGATATCTCCGGCCTGTTGTTTTTGGCGATGCCGGTCGTGAATGCCTTTGTGGGCCCGCTTTCGGGCTCGGTGTCCGACCGTGTTGGTTGTGAAGCGCCCACGGCCGTTGGCCTGGGCGTGTACGTGTGCGGTCTCTTTGCGGTGAGCACGCTTGACGAGCACTCTTCCATCTTGATGATTGTGTGCTGCGTCGCGTTTATGTCGTGCGGCACGTCGATCTTCCAGAGTCCCAATAATTCGCTGTATATGGGTTCGGCTCCGCGTGAGGCGCTTGGCTTTGCGGGCAGCTTGAGCAGCTTGGCGCGCTATGCGGGCATAGCGCTGGGTATTACGGCGGCGTCGCGCATCCTGTATGGACAGACGAGCGCGGCGATGGGCAAGACGGTCACGAGCTATGTGGCGGGTCGTCCGGACGTGTTCCTCTTTGGCTTCCGTTTGGTATTCTACGTGCTGATGGCCGTTGCTACCGTGGGCTTTGCGCTCACATTGGTACGTTTGGTGAGGACGCGCACCCGGCATTAGCGTGTTGGGAGGCTGCCTGCCACGACTCGCGCCGTTCCAAAAAGACTGGTTTGTGGTGCGATGCGGCTTGTGGGGCGGGCGGGGGTCGGTCCGTGGTAGACTATCGAACAACGTTTATTAATCGCGCGGTATCGTTGCCGCGAGAAGGGGTTGCGCCATGCAGGAGCTTGAGGATCGTATTCGCCATGACGGCATCGTAAAGGCCGGTAACGTCCTTAAGGTTGATGCCTTCCTCAACCACCAGTGCGACGTTGAGCTGTTCGACCATATGGGCGCCGAGTGGGCCCGTCTGTTCGAGGGTGTCGAGATCAACAAGATCCTGACGATCGAGGCTTCGGGCATTGGCATGGCTTGCATTGCGGCCCAGCATTTTGGCGGCGTGCCGGTGGTCTTTGCCAAGAAGGCACAGTCCATCAACCTCGACGGCGAGCAGTATGCCACGACCATCTACTCCTTTACCAAGCAGAAGGAGTACCCGGTTATCGTTGGCAAGCGTTTTCTGTCCGAGGGCGACAAGGTCCTGATTATCGACGACTTCCTGGCCAACGGCTGCGCGCTCGAGGGCCTTATCAAGATTTGCGAGGCTGCGGGTGCCGAGGTGTCCGGTATTGGCATTGCAGTGGAGAAGGGCTTCCAGGGCGGCGGCGATAAGCTCCGCGAGCGCGGCTTCCGCGTCGAGAGCCTGGCCCGTATCGCCGATATGGACTGCGAGACCGGCGAGATCACTTTCGCCTAAGCGCGCAACACAAGCGATTGGTATGCGATGTGACAAAGGGACTTTCCCTTTGTCACATTTTTTGTATGAGGGGAGGTGTTGATATGGACGAGAACAAGATGGGATGGCGCGAGTATGCGCGCTATGCCGAGATGTCGGCCGAGGAGTTGGCGCGCGATTGCGAGGCGCAGGTGTTTCGCGCGACGGGTCCGGGCGGACAAGGCGTCAACACGACGGACTCGGCGGTGCGCATGAAACATATCCCTTCGGGAATTACCGTGACGGCGCGCGAGAGCCGCAGCCAGTTCCAGAACCGTAGCTGCTGTCTGCGTAAGCTGAGGGCAGAGCTTGAGCGTCGTGGCCGTCCGCCGCGCCGACGCGTAAAGACCAAGGTGCCTCAGCGCTCTCGCCAGCGCAGGCTCAATGACAAGCACTTCAACGCCATTAAAAAGGCCAACCGTCGCAAGCCGGGCAGCGAAGAATAGCCTTCTCATAAGTTGCGGTGAAATAGGGACTGTTTTGCGGCTTTAGATGCATAAACAGTCCCTATTTCACCGCAACTTAGGTGGGGTTAGCGGGTGGGGTGCCAGACGTGGAGGGCGCCGCTGAGGATGTCGACCTCAATGCGCGAGGCGACAACGGGCTCGCCGTCGGCCTGGATGGGGTAGTCGGGCTCCTCAAAAGTGAGCTCGGCATGGCGGCAGCGGCGCATGCGAACCGGCGGCAGCTTGGTATGATGGCCGTCCTTGGCCGAAAGGAACATAGGCAGGGCTACCGCGCGAGGGACGGGGCCGCAGGCGTAGCAGACGTCGAGCATGCCGTCGCAGGGGTCGGCATCGGGGCAGATGCGATAGCCCGAGCCATACGTGGGGCCCAGCTGAATCGCCATGATGATCGCCCTTACGCGCTCGGCGGGCGCGCCGTCAAAGCTGGCTGTCATGGGGTAGTTGCGATAGCGTAGGCCAAACTGCTCAAGTCCCGAAAGAGTGTAGAGCGGAGCGCCGGCGAGGCCCGTCTTTTTGCGTAGCTCGGTGGTGCTCAGGCCGATGGCGGCATCGATGCCGACCGAAAGCGTCTGGTCGTAGTACTCAACGGCAGCCTCGCCGTTGCCGCTCGCAGGGCTCCACGAGCGAATGCGCCCGATGTCCTGACGCTGCAGCTCGCAGGTGAGCAGCGCGCCAAAATCTTTGCCGGAGAAATCGTCGATTCCGAGTGTCTGGGCAAAATCATTGCCGGAGCCCACGGGTAAGATGGCAAGAGCGGGGCGGGCTTTCTCCTTTTGCGCCATCAAGCCATTGACGACCTCGTGGATCACGCCGTCGCCGCCGAGTGCGATAACGGTGCGATAGCCCGTTGCCTGGGCGGCCAGCTCCTTGGCGTGTCCCATTCGCTCGGTTAGCACCAGGTCAAACTGGGATGCGCGTGCGGTCATGTCCAAAAAGCGCTGCAGACGCTCGGCAACTTCGCGCGCCGCACCCGACTGGGCGGCGGGGTTGGCGATGATGAGCGTACGTCCAAAATCAGTTGCGTGCATGGGGCGACTCCCGGCGTATGGCGTGACGGTGCGGTCGCGCTCAGGTCGAATTGCCCCCGATTGTGGCTGCACGGCGAATACTTACGTCTACTCTATCAGGTCGTTGTGGCGCTCGATAGCATCCGCTACCGTACCGCCCTCATCCACAATAAGCGAACGGCGCTTGGGTGAGATGATGCGTTGGGCGGGGTACACGCCGCGGTGCCCGCCGACGAGATAGCTGATAAAGGCCACGATGACAAAGAAGCCGGCTGCCGTGCCGTGGAACAGGTCGATGGCCATCATGCAGGTGGTGATGGGCACGTTGAGGCCGGCGCAGAACACGCCGAGCATGCCGAGAGCCGCCAGAAAACTGGGGTCGAGCCCGGTAAGGCAACCGATCCAGCCACCGAGTGCCGCGCCGATGCCAAACAGGGGCGTGACCTCGCCGCCTTGGAAGCCTGCGCCCAGGGTAAGCGCTGTGACGACCAACTTGATGGCTGCGTCCGTCAGGGTGGTGTTGCCTGCAAATCCGGCGCCGGAAAGCCACGTGGAAAGGCCGGCGTAGTCCCAGGCATCGAGGAGGGCATAGGCGGCCAAAACCACGAGTGCGCCTATAAGTGCGCGAACAAGGTAATTGGTGATAAAGCGACCGTACAGGCTCTTGACGGTTCGAACCGACCAGGCAAAGAGGCGTGCCGTCAGACCGAAGATAATGGCGCTGATAACAACGATGACAACCGTTTTGGGTGTCATGTTGGGAACGCTGGCGATGACATTCGCCTCGTACTCGGTTCCCAAGGCAAGCGACGTAAAGTAGCCGGTAAACGAGGCGACCAGGCAGTAGATGCCCGCGGTGTAGTCGATCTTGCCGATAAAGCACATCTCCATGCCAAAGAAAGCCCCGGCAAGGGGCGAACCGAATACGGCACCAAAGGCCGACGAGATGCCGGCGAGCATGAGGTCGTGGTGGTCATGCTTTTTGAGGTGGGCGAGGCTCGAGATGTTGCTGGCGATGGTGCCGCCGATCTGCACCGCGGCCCCCTCGCGACCGGCCGATCCGCCCGTTAGGTGCGTGAGCGTGGAGCACACAAACGTGAGGACGGCCATGCGCATATGGATGAGGCGTGTGCCCAGAGCGGAGTCGATGACCAGGTTGTTGCCACGCTTTGCGGCGAGACCGTGGTTCTTGTAGACCCATGCGGTGGCCATGCCCACAACGGGAAGCAGCGCGTAAATCCACGCATGGTGCTCGCGATAGTCGGTCGCGATATTCAGCGAGGCCAAAAACGCCCAAGCGGCAACGCCCATGGCGAGCGAGACGATGACGACGAGTGCGAGCAACTTGGCGCTCGCGAGTAGGTTGCGGGCGTTGCGGCGCGTGTCGGCAGCCAAGAGATGCTCAGAGCGGGTGAGCTGATGCCTGCCTGCCGTGATGACGTCGTTCAGGGAGAAAAAACCGCCTTCGTCGAGCGGCTGGGAATGATCCTGCGCTTCGTTTGCGCTTTCGGGTTTGTCGTTATGAGCCATACGTTCCTCTTTTAGGTTGCAACGCAAGCATTATAAAACGCGGCTAACGCGACGAGCCGGTGGGTTGGTTTCCATTCTGTTTCGCGGCCTGCAACCGACAGGTGTATTTGCGGGTACAGGCCGAGTCGCGGTCGTGCGTCGGGGGATTATACTGAGACAAGCATAAAGAATCGGCGCCCCTGTTGTGCGCCGTGGCATTAAGAGGTGCATATGGCAGAGAAACTCATTCCGCTGGAGGACGCGCAGTCGATTGTTTTGTCGCACGTTGCTCCGACCGATCTCGTCGAGATTCCCGTGTGGCAGGCGGCTGGTTTTCCCTTGGCCGAGGACGCGGTGGCCGATATCGACATCTCGCCGTTTGCCAACAGCGCCATGGACGGGTATGCCGTGCGCTCGGCGGACTTGGCGCAGGCATCTGGCGAGGTGCCGGTGACGCTCGACGTTATCGGACACGAGGCCGCGGGCCATGTCTTTGAGGGCACAATCGGCGCGGGCGAGACAGTCCGCATCATGACGGGCGCGCCGGTACCCGAAGGTGCCGATGCCGTGGTGAAGTACGAGATCGTCGACGTACTCGATGGCGACGGCAACGAGGGCTCGCACGTTCGCTTCTCGGCGCCTGCCAAGGTAGGGGAGAACGTTCGCTCTGCCGCCGAGGAGGCCCATGCCGGCGATGTTGTGATGCATGCCGGCGAGGTCGTGGCTCCGGCGGGCGCCGGCTTGCTGGCAAGCGCCGGATACGCGAGCGTGAAGGTGTACGCTGCCCCACGTGTGGGCATCATCTCGTTGGGCACGGAACTGGTCGCACCGAGTAAGGTACCGGCGCGCGGTCAGATTCGCGATTCCAACTCCTCGGCGCTGATGGCCGAAGCACTCGATGCTGGCGCCGAGCCCGTGTTCTACGGCATCGCGCCCGATGATGAGCAGGCGATTACCGAGTTGGTGCATCGTGCCGTGCAGGAGTGCGATTTTGTCATTACGAGCGGTGGCGCCTCGGCGGGCGACTATGACTACGTGACGGCGCTGGTTAAGCGCGAGGGTGAGGTGTTATTCGATCGCATCTCGATGCGTCCGGGCAAGGCTATCACGTTTGGCTTGCTCGCAGGTAAGCCCTACCTGGGGCTTTCAGGCAATCCGGCCGCGGCGTATGTGGGCTTTGAGATGCTCGCCCGCCCGGCGATTCGTAAGATGCGCGGCTTTGCCGAAGGTGCGCGTCCCGTGCAGCAGGCGACGCTCACACACGGCGTGAAAAAGCGACAGCATCGTCGCTTCTTCGATCGCGCCACGGTTTTGCGCGACCCCGAGACCGGTGAGCTGTTGGTGACCGAGGCCAAGACGCAGAATTCGGCGCTGCTCGGCACGATGCAGCGTGCGAACTGCCTGTTGCGTGTTGACGAAGGACCGTGTGAGCTCAAGGCGGGCGACGTCGTGGATGTCGTGCGTGTTGACCTGCCCGAGGGCGCCGTGTTGTAGGAGGAATGCTATGGAGCTGAAGATTTCGATTGTGACGTGCTCGGATACGCGCGATCTTGCCCAGGACGAGGCTGGAGCCGCACTCGAGGAACTCATCATGGCGCAGGGCTGGACGGTTGCCTCACATGTGGTCGTGCGCGACGACGCCAGCGAGATCGGTGATGCCATTGTGGAAGCCGCCGATGAGTGCCACGCCAATGTCGTGCTCACCTGCGGCGGCACGGGGCTTTCGATGCGCGATGTGACGCCCGAGGCGACGCGTGCCGTCTGCGACCGCGATGTGCCGGGTATTGCAGAGGCAATTCGTGCGTACTCCATGACTAAGACGCGCCGCGCTATGCTCTCGCGCGCCGTGTGCATGCAGCGTGGGTATACACTTGTCATCAACTTTCCGGGATCTACGAAAGCGGCCCGCGAAAGCTGGGAGGCCGTGAGCGATCAGCTGGAGCATGCGGCCCAAATGACGGCGGGCGGCGGGCACGCCAAATAAGCGCACTACCTGCGGCGGAGCGACCTTACGGGCTGCTCCGCCTTTTTTATGCAGCGGCAGTGCGGTCATCTCGGGGTTATCGGTAAAAGAAACTTATTAGACGAGAAATAATTATCACAAACATTATTCGCGCGGAAGTATAATCTAGTAACAGAATAAAGCCCGCGGCGGGGTGCCCGGGCATAGCGTTCGAAAGGGTTGAACATGTTCGATATGGTTTCTCGCCGCGGGTTTGTCTCGCTTTCTGCTGCCGCTGCCGCCGGCCTTGGCCTTGCCGGCTGCTCGGGCAACAAGACGTCCGAGCCGGCCGGATCCGATGCCGGTTCTGCTAAGGCATCTTCCAAGAAAGCTGTCGAGCTGCAGGTCTTTGCCGCCAACTCGCTCGAGAAGGCCCTGCCCGAGGTTCAGGAGCTTTACACCGACCAGACCGGCACCACCTTCGCCGACACGCAGTTCAAAGCGTCCGGCGACCTTGTCGAGCAGATGCGTGCCGGCGCCACGGTCGACGTGCTCATCACCGCTTCCAAGGGCACCATGGATGACGCTGAGACCGCCGGGCTCGTCGACGCCGACACGCGTGAGGATATGTTCGCCAACGACCTCGTGATTATTCGCGCCGAGGGCTCCGACACCAAGGTCGAGGCCATCGCCGACGTCGCGAACCTGGACGGCAAGATCGCCATCGGCGATGCCAAGACCGTTCCGGCCGGCAAGTACGCCAACCAGGCGCTGGCTTCTGTGGGCCTTTATACCGGCACCGAGGGCGACGACGGCGAGTATGCGCCCGAGATCGCCGACAAGGTGGCCCTGGCCGACAAAGTTGGTACCGCCGCCGCCTATGTGTCCACGGGCGACTGCGTGGCTGGCTTTGTCTACAGCTCCGATATCTTCCGCTACGACGGCATCGAGGAGGCCTTCGTGTGCCCCGAGGATTCGCACAAGCCCATCGTGTATCCGGGCGCCGTTGCCGAGAGCTCCGAGCACGCCGACGAGGCCAAGGCGTTCATCGACTTCTGTCTGACCAACAAGAAGGCTCAGAAGATTTGGGCTAAGTACGGCTTTGAGCTTTCCGAGTAGCGCGGCTTGGCGCGATAATTCCATCGTTTTGTGTTTCACTCCGTCCTTGTATTCGCTTGGAGCTCTTCGTGCTAAATAGATTCCGCATGCTTGTCGCCTGTGCTTTGACCTTCGCGCTTTGCTGGGTGCCGGGATTTGCGTTTGCTGGGGACGCTGAGGACGGGGCCCAGGCTGCTGCGACCGTTCATGGGCTTTCCTATGGGATCGAGGGTTTTGAGCGGTTGGCCAAGGGGACCGCTCGTGCCATGGAGGGCCAGCCTGAGGGCTACCGGTTTCCCGTTGACGAGGACGTGGACCTTGTAGTGGCGCCTGCTGCTGATCGCGTTGTGGTGTGGATATCGCCCAAGGCGGTCGAGAAGTATGGATTGGATCCGCAGGACAACGAGTGCGTATCGGGTCTCAAGGCCCTCGCCTGTGAGCTCGACAGCGCAAACTGCATGGGAGGTGCTCAGCTAGAGGACGTGGATCTTCCTTGGTATGTTACGGCGGAAACAACGTTTGAATCCGGCGGGTATACCTATGGCTTTGACGAGCGCGGTGCGGATGGGGACCGCTATGTGGTGATTGCATCAGCCTCGGGTGATGCCAAGGGCGGCGCGCGTTGGCTTGATAGCGCTCAAATGGTAGAAGCGTCGTCTGTCGTGTTGCGGGATGAGCGGGGGCCCTTGACCTCTCTGGCCTCCTTTTTGGGCGACATCGACTATCGCCCGTTTTGGGTGTCCATAAAAACGAGCGGCCTTGCCCTGCTGATCTCCTTTGCGCTGGGCCTGTTCGCCGCGTGGAAGACCATGGGTACCACGAGCCGCGTGAAGGGTTTGCTCGATTCGGTCTTTACGATTCCTATGGTGCTGCCGCCTACGGTGTGTGGCTTTTTGCTGCTTATGCTATTTGGCCGCTCGACCGGGGTGGGCCAGTGGCTGATCGCTCACGGCATCTCGATTGTCTTTACGTGGCCGGCGGCGGTGATCTCTGCCGTAGCGGTGTCGTTCCCGCTCGTCTACCGTACGGCGCTCGGCGCCTTTGAGAGCCTCGACACGCAGATGCTCGATGCCGCGCGAACCCTGGGCTGGTCCGAGCGTCGCATCTTCACCAAGCTTATGATGCCGCTTGGCTGGCCCTCGATTGCCGCCGGCACGGTGCTCGCCTTTGCCCGCGCGATGGGCGAGTTTGGCTGCACCCTGTTCTTTGCGGGCAACTACGCCGGCATTACGCAGACCATTCCCATTGCGATTTACTTTGAGTGGATGGGCGGTAACACCTCGGTGGCCCTCTTTTGGGTCGTCGTTGTGATCGTGTTTAGTTTCTTAGTCATCCTGTTCATCAACATGTACACCGCGCATTCGCAAAAGTATCGCGAGCGGGGCCTTTCCCGTGCGGAGCGCAAGCAGGCCAAAGAGTTTGCCGGACAGGGAGATTCGCTCGACCCGGCGGGCGGCGATGCCTTGCGTATCGATCGCGAGGCGCTGGCTGAGCTCATGCGCGATGATGCTGCGCCGCAGGGAGGTCGATAGGTCATGTCACTCGTTCTGGATATCAAAAAGCGCTATCCCGGGTTTGTGCTCGACATGCAGCTTGAGGCTGGCGAGGAGCGCGTGGCGCTGTTGGGTGCCTCGGGTTGCGGCAAGAGTTGCACACTGCGCTGCATTGCCGGCGTGGAGACGCCCGACGAGGGCAAGATCGTTGTCAACGGCGTTACTTTTTTTGACTCGGAGGCGGGCATCAACCTGTCACCTCAGGAGCGTAAATGCGCCCTGCTGTTCCAAAACTATCAGCTGTTTCCCAACATGACGGTGGCCGATAACGTGTGCGCCGGCGTAAAGGATGCGGGCGACGCCGCGGCGCGTAAAAAACTTGCCGAGCGCTACCTGGGCATTTTTGGCCTGGCCGACTTTGCCGACCGCTATCCCGCGCGTCTCTCGGGCGGCCAGCAGCAGCGTGTGGCGCTTGCCCGCATGGTGGCGGCGCATCCGGGCATCTTTATGTTCGACGAGCCCATGAGTGCGCTCGATGCGTACCTCAAGAGCGCGCTTGAGCAGAACATGCTTGACCTGTTCGATGTGTGCAACCGCACCGTGCTCTACGTGAGCCACGACATCGACGAAGCGTGCCGCCTGTGCCAGCGCATCTGTGTGATGCACGACGGGCATGTGGAGGAGATCGGTTCCATCGAAGACGTGGTCCGCCGTCCACAGACGCTGGCGGCGCTGCGCCTAACGGGCTGCAAGAACACAAGCCGGGCGCGCAAGATCGGCGACGAAGAAGTTGAGGCCCTCGACTGGGGCATGACCTTTAACGTGGGTCGCGAGGTTCCCGATAATGTGGCGTACCTGGGCATTCGCGCAAGCTACTTCCATGTTGACAACCGTGCCGAGCGGGGTCGCAACAGCTACGACCTGCATGTGGCCCGAGTGAGCGATTCGCGTTTTGAGCGCCTGGTGCTGTTGGATGCGCCGCGGGCCGATGCGCCCACGCGTCTGCAGTGGAAGGTCAACAAGGTGGGCGTGCCTGTCGACGAGCTGCCGCAAGAAGGCGAGACCCTTCGCATGCATTTTGATGCCAACAGGATCCACCTGGTTTGTCGATAGCGCCGGGTAATGCCGTCGGGGATATAAGCCTCGGCGGCTTTGTCTTGCCGTTCGCCGAATGATGGATGAAAAACTCTTATCAACATAGATAATTATTTATTAAACGACGGCACACGACGCTGTCGTACGAATGTCAACGGTGTTCGCATGGTCGACGACCGTTGATATAGTTGACCTTAACTTGTAAAGGAGGGTGCGCATATGCCGCAGACGACATACATTCGCCGCGTTGCCGCGCGCGCCCTATACATGGCTCGGAGCCGCATATGAGCAGGTATGTTCACGGCTCCGGGAGAGACGACGCACAACTAAATAATCAGCTGCAAAGCAGGTTCCCCAAAATCCCGGGTTTAGGCGCGGCTGGGTTTTCGCCACCCACCGTGCAGCAATACCGTAGCTATTCATTTTTGGTTCGAGAGGGGAACCGTCATGGCTGAAGAATTCGATTTCCATCCGATGTGGGAGAGCCTCGGCATGAATCTTGCCGACCACGACATGCTGCTGGGCGCCGTGGGCCAGATGTACGGCGATATGTTCCTGACGCAGAACAATCGCCCCAAGTCCACGTCCTACCTGGATTTTGTCGCCACCAACATCCACAGCGGCCGTATTAAGGAGATGCTCGACAAGAAGGAGGCCGGCGAGGCCACCAAGATCGTGGGCAGCTTCTGCGTCTACGTGCCCGAGGAGATCGTACTTGCCTGTGACGGCATTCCCGTGGGCCTGTGCTCGGGTGCCGATTGGGCAACGGACAAGGTCGAGGAGCACTTGCCGCGCAACACCTGCCCGCTCATTAAGAGCTTTGCCGGCTTTAAGCTGGGCGAGGTCTGCCCTTACATCGAGTCGAGCGACCTGGTGGTGGGCGAGAACACCTGCGATGGCAAGAAGAAGGCCTACGAGTTTTTTGCCACGCAAAAGAACATGTACGTCATGGATATTCCCAACGTGCACGACGAGTCGACGCTCGTGACCTGGAAGGCCGAGGTCAAGAAGCTCGCCGCTAAGATCGAGGAAGAGTGCGGCGTCAAGATTACGCCCGAGCGCCTGAAGGCTGCCATCCATGCCGTCAATGAGAAGCGCCGTGCCCTGCAGCGCCTGGCTGCCACGCGCGCTGCCGACCCGGCGCCTATCAGCGGTCTCGATAGCCTGCTGACCGTTCAGGCCGCCTTTATGGACGACACGCCGCGTCTGACCGGAGCCATTAACGATATGGCGGCTGAGTGCGAGCAGCGTGTCGAGGCCGGCGAAGGCGTGGCGCCCAAGGGGACCAAGCGCATCCTGTACACCGGTACGCCCATGGCCGTGCCCAACTGGAAGCTGTTCAACCTCATCGAGAAGGCCGGCGGCGTTGTGGTGGGCGAGGAGTCCTGCACGGGCTCGCGCTACTACAAGGACCTGGTCGACGAGTCCGGCGAGACGGTCGACGAGATGCTCGACGCCATCGCCGAGCGCTACTTTAAGATCAACTGCGCTGTCTTTACGCCCAACGACCAGCGTATGAAGGACATCGTTCAGATGGCCAAGGACCTGCATGCCGACGGTATCGTCGACGTGGCCCTGCAGTTCTGCACGCTCTACGAGATGGAGTCGTTTGCCGTGGAGAAGGCCGCCGAGGAGGCCGGCATTCCGTTTATGCACATCACGACCGACTACGCCGGCGAGGATGCAGGCCAACTGCAGACGCGCATTGAGGCGTTCTTAGAGACGATTTAGCTGCACCTGCGCTAAGCTGTGCCGCCGGGTGTTCCTATCCACGCGATAGGGATTTCTCTGCTGCCATGCCGGTCGGTGTCCGGATGCACCGCAGGGCGCCGATCGGCTTCGCATAGCTGCCGGGGCGGGGATTTCCGCCGTCCCGGCAGATTCTATCTGTTTGTTCAGACACGAAAGGAACTCAATGAACAACGACCTTTTCAAGGCGGGCGTTTCCCGTCGCGGTTTTCTGACCGGCTCCGCTGCCCTGTGCGTCATGGCGGGCCTCGGCCTCACCGGCTGCGGCGGTTCGGGCGCCGAGAGCGGTAGCGCCGCTGCCTCCGGCCAGGATGTGGAGTATCGCGACGAGCTGCAGATCGCGTTGCCGGCGAGCCCGGACGGTCTCGATCCGCACACCACGTCGTCGCTTGTGACCATGGACATCCTCTGCAATGTCGTCGAGCCGCTCTTTGGCCTCGATAGCGACTATGAGCCCCAGCCCGTGCTGGCCAAGGGCTATGAGGTCTCCGACGACGGCCTGACCTACACCATCAAGCTGCGCGAGGGCGTCACCTTCCACAACGGCAAGGAGTTTGGCTCCGAGGACGTCGTGGCCTCGATGAACCGCTGGCTCACCGTCAACGACCGCGCCGCGAGCCTGCTGCCCGGCGCCACCTTCGCCGCCTCGGGCGACCACGAGGTCATCTGCACGCTGACCGAGCCCGCCGTCGACTTTCTGATCATCCTGGGCAATCACTCCCAGTATCCGGGCATCTTCCCCTCCGAGGTCATCGAGGCCGCGGGCGATACCGGCGTGACCGAGTACGTGGGTACCGGTGCCTACAAGTTTGCGGAGTGGAAGCAGGACCAGTACGTCCATCTCACCCGCTACGAGGACTATGTCGCCGCCCACGGCAAGGCTTCGGGCTACACCGGCAAGGTCTCCGCGCCCACCAAGGACATCTACTATCAGTTCGTGACCGAGGCCTCCACGCGCGTGAGCGGGTTTGAGACCGGCGAGTACGATATCGCTGGCGAGATCCCCACCGAGAACTACCACGACTTCGACGGCAACGACGACGTCAAGCTCTACACCCATAACGCCGGCGTTCTGACCGCCTTCCTCAACATGAACGAGGGCATCTTCGCCGACGAGGAGATCCGCAAGTGCGCCCTCATGGCTATCGACTGCGAGGCGGCCGCTCTTGCCGCCTATGGCGAGAAGGAGCTCTTCAACATCGACCCCAACCTTGGCAACCCCGAGAACGCTCAGTGGGCGACCGACGCGGGTAAGAAGTACTTTAACCAGGCCGACGCCAAGGCCGCCAAGAAGGCTCTGGCCAAGACCTCCTATGCCGGTGAGACGGTCAAGCTGCTGACCACCCCCGACTACAAGGATATGTACAACGCCACCGTCGCGCTGCAGGAGCAGCTCGAGAAGGCCGGCTTCACCGCCGAGGTCGACAGCTACGAGTTCGCGACCTTCATGGACATCCGCTCCGGCAAGCCCGAGCAGTGGGACCTCTTTGTGGCCTCCACCAACTACAAGCCCATCCCGGCCCAGTCCCTCTCGGTCTCCAAGGCCTTCTATGGCCTGTCCGACGAGAAGGCGCTCAAGCTCGTGGCCGAGACCCGCACCGCCAAGGACACCGACGCCGCGGCCAAGAAGTGGGCCGAGGCTCAGGAGCGCCTCTATGAGATCGCCGTCATCGAGCCGCTTTGCCACTACGCTTCCATCACGGGCACCCAGGCAGACGTCGAGGACGTCGAGGTGCTCGACGGTGCCATCGTTTGGAACGCCAAGCGTCCGGAGTAATGCAATAGATGGCGTGGCGGCTGGAGGGGTCTGGTCCCCTGTGGCCGCCACGCCCCGTCCACGTTCAGAGGGGAAATAGACGCCTCGCATGTTGAAGTACACGCTCAAACGTATAGGCGCGATGGTTCCGGTGATGCTCATCATCTCGGTCGTCGTGTTTTTGATTATCTATCTCACACCGGGTGACCCGGCCTCTTCGATGCTCGGCATGGAGGCTTCGGCCGACCAGATCGAGCGCGTCAACGATAGCCTGGGACTCAACGAGCCGCTGCCGCAGCGCTACGTTGAGTGGATGGGCGGCGTGCTTACCGGCGACCTGGGCGATTCGTATTTTATGCGCCAGCCCGTCACGCAGGCGATTGCCGAGCACTTTGGCCCCACGCTATCGCTCGCGCTTCTGGCGCAGCTCATCGCGCTGTTGATTGCACTGCCCTGCGGCGTCGTTGCTGCCCTCAAACATGGGTCGCGCACCGACGCGGTCTTGCGTGTCGTTGCTCTTTTGGGCGTGGCGATACCCGGCTTTTTGATGGCGCTCATGCTTATGTGGCTGTTTGCCGTCACGTTGCGTGTGTTCCCGGTGGCCGGCTATGCGCCGCTATCGAAGGGCTGGTTCAGCCATTTACGCTATCTTGCGTTGCCGGCCATATCGCTTGGATGCGTGCAGGCGGCCCTGCTCATGCGCATGACCCGTTCGAGCGTTATCGAGGCCATGCAGCTCGACTGCGTCAAGACGGCGCGTGCCAAGGGCGTCTCCGAGGTTCGCGTGGTGCTGGCCCATGCCCTGCGCAACGCAGCGCTGCCGATTCTCACCTCGGTCGGCTATTCTTTTGGCGCCCTGATTACGGGCGCCGTGGTGACTGAGGCCATTTTTAACATCCCCGGTTTGGGCCAGCTGGTCACGAGCTCTATCGAGCGCCGCGACTATCCGGTGATTCAGGGCGTGCTGCTGGTCATCGCCTTGTTGAATTCGGTGATCAATCTGGCCGTCGACCTTGCCTACGGCGCTTTTGACCCGCGCGCTCGCAAATGGGGCGACGCATGATGGCAAACGTTAAGAAGGCTCTTGCCAACAAGGGGTTTGTGGTCGGCGGCTGCATATTCCTGGCGATTGCGCTGATTGCGCTCGTCGGTCCTCTGGTGTGGACGGTTAATCCCAATGCGCAGGAGATGGCGTTGCGACTTTCGGCACCTTCGCCCGCGCATCCCTTTGGCTGCGATGATTTTGGCCGCGACCTGCTTGCCCGCGTCATCGCGGGCGCGCGCGTGTCGCTTGGCGTCGGCATTGCCGTCACGCTCGCGACGAGTGCGCTCGGCTTGGTGATCGGCGCCTATGCGTGCTACAACGAGAGGCTCGATCACATTCTCATGCGCATCTGCGACGGCCTTATGTCCATTCCGGGCGTGCTGCTGGCCATCGCACTCATGGCCATGATGGGCGCCTCGGTCTGGAACGTCATCATTGCGCTCTCCATCGTCTATACGCCCAGCATGGCGCGCATCGTGCGCTCGCGCGCGATGGTGGTCAAGGAGGAGCCCTTTGTGGAAGCCCTGCGCGTGCAGGGCGCCTCGACCGCGCGTATCGTGTGGCTGCATATCGTGCCCAACGTTATGGCACCCTTCCTGGTGCAGGCGACCTTCGTCTTTGCCGAGGCCGTGCTCTCGGAGGCCGCCCTCTCGTTTCTGGGCCTGGGTATCAAGGCGCCCGACGCCAGCTGGGGAAACATCCTGCAGGCGGGCAAGAACGTGATGCGCAAAGCCTGGTGGATGATCTTCTTCCCGGCAGCGGCCATCATCGCGAGCGTGCTTTCGCTGAACCTTGCCGGCGACGGCCTGCGCGACGCCCTCGACCCCAAGACCAAGGAGGACTAGCCCATGGCTCAGCATCTTTTGGACGTGCGTGACCTCTGCATCTCGTTTGTGGGCCGCGATGGCAACGCGCTGGAAGCCGTCAACAAACTCAACCTACATATCGATGCCGGCGAGATCGTTGGTGTTGTCGGCGAGTCCGGCTGCGGTAAGTCGGTGTTTGCCCAGAGTGTCATGCGCCTCTTGGAGCATGAACAGAAGATGGCCTATGAGGGCCAGATTGTGTTTGATGGCGATGATCTGCTGGCGCGTCCGCTCAAGACGATGCGCAAGGTGCGCGGCTGCGACATCGCCATGATTTTTCAGGACCCTTTGAGCTCGCTTAACCCCGTCATGACGGTCGGGGCCCAGGTCGTCGAGGCCGTGCGGGCCCACCGTAAGGTGAGCCGACGCGAAGCCCGCAACGAGGCTCTATTGCTGTTGGAGCGTGTGGGAATTCGAGATGCCGCGGCCCGCTTCGACATGTATCCGAGCGATTTTAGCGGCGGCATGCGCCAGCGCGTGATGATCGCCATGGCGCTCGCCGGACACCCGCGCCTGCTTATCGCCGATGAGCCCACCACGGCACTCGACACGACGACTCAAAAACAGATTTTGGACCTTCTGCGCGACCTCAACCGCACCGAGAACATGGCGGTGCTTTTTATCAGCCATGATTTGGGTGTCGTCACGAGCATCTGCTCGCGCGTGCACGTCATGTATCTGGGCCAAATCGTAGAAGAGATCGACGCCTGCGGCCTTATGGAGCGCCCGAGCCACCCGTATGCCCAGGGGCTCATCGCGAGCATTCCGCCGCTCGAAGGCGAGCGAGTTGACACGCTGGCGGATATTCCGGGCACAGTGCCGCCGCTTACGGCAATACCCTGTGGATGCCGCTTTGCGCCTCGTTGCGCCCGGGCGGACGAGCGTTGCCGCGCGCAGGAGCCTCCGCTGGTTGCCGTGAATGCGTGCGACCGGTCTAAATGCTGGCTTGTCGAGAAAGGGGAGTGCCATGGCTGTTGATAGCGAAGCCCTGCTTAGGGTCTCACATCTGACTAAAACGCATCCCATGCCGGGCTCAGGTTTTAAGCGTCAGGTCTTTACCGCCGTGGACAATCTGTCGTTTGAGATCGCGCCGGGCGAGGTCTATGGCCTAGTTGGCGAATCCGGATCGGGCAAGTCGACGACTGGACGCCTCATCTGTGGTCTCGAGCGTGCGGATTCCGGCTCGATTGTCTATCGCGGGCACGACCTCGCCACGATGTCGGAGCGCGAACGCAAGCCGTTTCGCCGCGAGATCCAGCTGGTATTCCAGGATAGCTCTACGGCTTTTGACCCGCGCAACCGTGTCGGCCGCATTTTGGAGGAGCCGCTGATTATCGCCGGCGTGCGCGATGCGGATGAGCGTCATGGGCGCGCGGTCTCGGCCCTGGCCTCGGTCGGTCTTCTGGCAGAGCATTATGACCGCTATCCGCATGACCTTTCGGGGGGACAGCGCCAGCGACTCAATCTGGCACGGGCGCTTATTTGCGAGCCGCGCCTTGTGGTATGCGACGAGCCGGTCTCGGCGCTTGACGTGTCCGTTCAGGCCCAAGTGCTCAACTTGCTTCGCGACCTGCAACGCACGACGGGCGTGGCGCTGCTGTTTATCACGCATGATATGCGTGTGGTTCGGCATATGTCCGACCGGATTGGCGTACTCTACCACGGTCGTCTTGTCGAGGAGGGCGCGGCCGAGGACGTGATCGCACACCCGAGCGATCCGTATACGCAGGAGCTTATCGACGCCATTCCCTAGAGGATGCTTCCTTTTGGGTATGGCGTGGGTTTGTTGTTTAATTGTTGGTATATCGGTGCAAGAGAGGGGAACTACTATGGCCGATATCGAGGAACAGCCGTTGCCGCGCACGTTTGAGGAGTTCAACGAGCAGCGCAAGGCGGCGTTTATTCGCGTCAAGGATTACAAACAGGCCGGCAATCGCCTGGTCGGCTTTTTGTGTAGCTATACGCCGCTCGAGATTATCGATGCCGCGGGGGCTGCGAGCGTGGCTCTGTGCGGTACGTCCGATGAGGTGATTCCCGAGGCCGAGAAGGTGCTGCCGGCAAACCTGTGCCCGCTCATCAAGTCGACCTACGGTTTTGCCTACTCGCAAAAGTGCCCGTTTACGTACTTTAGCGACATGATCATCGGCGAGACCACCTGCGACGGCAAAAAGAAGATGTACGAGCTACTCAACGAGCTCAAGCGCACGCACATTCTGCACTTGCCGCAGGGCCGCGACCGCGCCTACGAGCGCGAGGGCTGGTACGAGGAGTGCCGCCTGCTCAAGGAGGAGCTCGAGGGCTTCTACGGCATCACGATTACCGACGATGACCTGCGCGCTGCCGCCCGTCGTCGCAACCGCTTGCGTGCGGCCCAGCTCGAGATGTTTGCGCTGCAGGCCAACCAGCCGGCGGCCATGAGCGGCGTCGATCTGATGAGCACCATGTTTGCCGGTACGTTCAGCTTCGATATCGAGGCCTATACGCAGCAGCTGGAGCAAAAGGTCGCCAAGCTGCGCGAGGCCTACGGCGCGGGCGAGCGCCCGGTCGCGGCGGATGCCAAGCGCATTCTGATCACCGGCTGCCCGGTGGGCGGCGTAATCAACAAGATCGGTCGCACCATCGAGTCCAACGGCGGTGTAGTCGTGTGCATGGACGACTGCTCGGGCGAGCGCACGGCGGCTATGATGATCGACCCGGAGGCTCCCGACATTCTGCGCGCCATCGCCGACCGCTACCTGGATATCAACTGCTCGGTCATGACGCCCAACGACGGCCGTATGGAGAACACGCTGGCCATGTGCGAGAAGTATCATGTCGATGGCGTGGTAGAGAGCGTACTACAGGCCTGCCACACCTTCAACGTTGAGAGCACGCGCATGCAGGAGGCCGTCGAGGGTGCGGGTATTCCGTATATGAAGATCGAGACCGATTACAGCAACGGTGACATGGGCCAGATCGAGACGCGCATCGCTGCCTTCATCGAAACCCTCTAGCTTCCTCAGGCGCCGGATCTTGCCCCTCAAACCGTCGCTTGCGTATCCAAAGTACGCTGCGCTCCTCTTTCGGGGCAATCTCCGGCACCTGAGAAACCTAGAGCTAAGGCGCCTGAACGCGCCGCTACCTTTGATGTTTAGATTGGGAGAGAGCCATGATAGGGATCGGAATCGATATCGGGTCTACGGCGGCTAAGGCTGCTGTGGTCGACGGGGAGGGTTCGGTGGCGTGGACGTGCGTGCAGCCAACCGGGTTCTCCTCGGTCGATGCGGCCGAGCGTCTGCGTGGCGAGCTTGCTGCGGCTGGCTATGACGTGGCTGCCGACGACGTGCGCGTGATCGCGACCGGCTACGGTCGTGTCGCCGTGCCCTATGCGCACAAGGTCGTGACCGAGATCACCTGCCACGGCACCGGTGCCGTGCGTCTGTTTGGCGATCACGGTACCGTGATCGACGTGGGCGGTCAGGACACCAAGGTCATCCAACTTAAGGGTGGCCGCGTGGCCAAGTTTGCCATGAACGACAAGTGCGCCGCCGGCACGGGGCGCTTTTTGGAGATCATGGCCGACCGTCTGGGTATTTCCCAGCAGCAGATGGCCGATCTGGCGCGTTCCGGCGAGCCCACCAAGATCAGCAGCATGTGCACGGTGTTTGCCGAAAGCGAGGTCATCAGCCTGATCGGTCGTGGCGAGCCGCGCGAGAACATTGCGCGTGGCGTGATCGACAGCGTGGTCTCGCGCGTGGCGACCATGGCCGGGCAGGCCGCGGGCGCCCCGTACTATCTGACCGGCGGCCTGTGCGAGAACGCCTTCGTGGTGGAGCGGTTAGGCGAGCTACTGGGGTCGCCGGTGACCACCTCGCCCCAGGCTCGCTTTGCCGGAGCGATCGGCGCGGCTGTCCGCGCCGCCGCCTTGGCCTAGGGGTGTACCGCTACATGCGCATCCTCAATATCTCGGCACAAAAACCAGATAGCACCGGCAGCGGCACCTACCTTGCCGCGCTCGTGCGCGAGCAGATCGAGACGGGGCATCGCGCCGCCGTGCTTTGCGGCGCGGCACCGGGTGATACCCAGGCCGAGCTGGACCGGCGTGCTGCCGTGTTTACCGTGCCGTTCGAGTCGCCCGAGCTGCCGTTTCCCATCTGCGGTATGTCCGATGTCATGCCCTATCCCTCCACGCGCTATCGTGACCTGACGCCTTCGATGCTCAAGGCATTTGAGCGGGCATTTGCTGCTGCAATCGATCGGGCGGTGGCTGAGTTTCAGCCCGATCTGGTGCTCTGCCATCACCTGTATCTGGTGACCGCATTGGCGCGCGAGTGCGTCCGGGGCGTGCCGGTTGTTGCCGTGTGCCATTCGACCGACCTGCGCCAGCTGCGTTCGCATGCGCTCGAGCGCGATCGCATCGTAAGTGCGGTTCGTCGGCTCGATGCCGTCTTTGCGCTCCATGCTGAGCAGGCTGAGCAGATTGGCCTGGTGTGCGGCGTCGATACCGATCGCATCCACGTGATTGGGACGGGCTACGACCATCGCGTCTTCTGCCGCGACGCAAGCGTGGCGAGGCAGCCGGGATCGCTTGTGTACGTGGGCAAGATTTGCTTTAAAAAGGGCGTCGAGTCGCTGGTCCGAGCCGTGTCATTGCCGATTGACGATGACGTCCGCCCATCTGGCTTGGTACTTGTGGGCGGCCGCGGGGACGATGCCGAGTACGCGCGTATCGAGCGCTTGGCTGCGGCCTCGAATGTGCCGGTGGCGCTGGCGGGGCGCCTGGATAGCGATGGGCTCGTGCGTGCCTACCGCAGTTCCGACGTCTTTGTGCTGCCTTCGTTTTACGAGGGTCTGCCGCTCGTGACGATCGAGGCTCTCGCGTGCGGCTGCAAAGTTGTGGCGACCGATTTGCCCGGCGTTCGTCCCTGGATGGAGGCGATGCTTCCCGGTGCTCCCGTGACGTGGGTGGCGTCGCCGCGTATGACGGATGTCGACACGCCCGTGGCGGCCGACCTTCCGTTGTTTGAGCGCGCACTGGCAGATGCTATCGCGCAGGCGCTTGCGGAGCCGCCTTCGACGTTCGAGCCGTCGGCGGTCTCTTGGGAAGCGTGCCTGGGGCGTATACTTAAAGTCGTTGATTTGTTGGAAGGGGGTTCGTATGGCTAAGGACACCATGAGGCTCACATCCATGACGGCCGCGAGCGGTTGAGCCGCTAAGTTGGCCCCCGGAGCCCTCGCCCAGGTCCTGGGCGATTTACCCAATGTGCATAACGACAACTTGCTCGTGGGGTTCGATACCTCCGACGATGCGAGCGTCTTCCGCGTAGGGGAGAACCTTGGCCTCGTGCAGTCCATCGACTTCTTCCCACCGATGGTCGACGACCCGTTTCTGTTTGGCCAGATTGCCGCGGCAAACTCACTGTCGGACATCTACGCCATGGGCGGGCGGCCGAGCCATGCCATGAACCTGCTGTGCATTCCCAGTTGCCTGGGCGTTGAGGTTGCCGGCGAAATTCTAGCGGGCGGCGCCGACAAGTGCGTCGAGGCCGGCTGCTCCATCGCGGGCGGCCACACCATCAACGACGACGAGCCCAAGTACGGCCTGTCCGTGAGCGGGTTTGTCGCGCTTGACCGTATGCTCGCCAACAGCGGCGCGCGCGTGGGCGATGCGTTGCTGCTGACCAAGGCGATCGGCTCGGGCATCATCACCACGGCCATTAAGGGCGAGCTCATCGAGCAGGACGAGGCTGGTCCGATGTTCGACTCGATGCGCACCCTCAACGAGGCCCCGATTCGCCTGGCCGAGGGACTTGAACTTCACGGCTGCACCGACATTACGGGCTTTGGTCTGATCGGGCACGCGTGCGAGATGGCCGAGGGCTCGGGCGTGCAGATTGAGCTTGCGTCGGGGGCGGTGCCGCTCTTTGACCAGGTGCTCGACATGGCGCGCCTGGGCATTATCCCCGCGGGCTCCTACCGCAACCAGGACTTCTTTGGCCCGCGCGTGGCTGCCGACGAGGACCTGGAGCCGGGCATGCTGGATGCGCTGTACGATCCGCAGACGTCTGGTGGTCTGCTTATCGCGGCGCCCGCGAGGGATGTGGATGAGCTTGCGCGTCGCCTGCATGCCGAGGGGCGCATCGCGGCCGTTGTCGGGCGCGTGTGCGAGGCGGAGCCGGGCGGTCTTGCCGTCCGCGTTGTTCGCTAGCCCGCACGTTTATGTAACTGTTTGCCGTTCTCTAGAGCGGCTCTTTCGAAAGGAAAAACTATGTCTACCAAAATTGAAGTCAATGCCATGGGCGATGCCTGCCCGCTGCCCGTCGTCAAGACGCTTAAGGCACTCAAACAGCTTGATGGCGAGGGTGCCGTGGTGACCTCGGTCGATAACGAGACCGCCGTCAAGAACATCTCCAAGATGGCGCAGGAGAAGGGCTGCACGGCCTCGGTCGAGAAGGTTTCTGACGCCGAGTGGCACGTGACCGTGGCGACCTCTGGCGCCGTTGCCGTGGCCGATCCTGAGCAGGATGGCGCTGCCTTCTGTGATGCCAGCGCCGGCAAGGGCAAGCTCGTCATTTCCGTCTACACCGACTGCATGGGCCGTGGCGACGACGAGCTGGGCCACAAGCTCATGAAGGCGTTTATCTTTGCCGTGACGCAGCAGGAGGAGTTGCCCGCGACCATGCTGTTCTACAACGGTGGCGCCAAGCTCACCGTCGAGGGCTCACCGGTACTCGACGACCTGAAGGGTCTGGCCGAGCAGGGCGTCGAGATCCTTACCTGCGGCACCTGCCTCGATCACTATGGCATTAAGGACCAGCTCGCGGTGGGCGAGGTCACGAATATGTACGTGATCGTGGAGAAGATGGAGCAGGCCGTGCGCGTCGTGCGCCCGTAGCGTATTGGTTGGAGTTGCCATGAGGGAGAAGCGCCCGGCGCTTGTCATCACGTTTCCCACCACGGCGGCCGCCATGGGCTGTGAGTCCCTGTGCATCGAGCGCGGCCTTCCCGGGCGAACGATTCCCGTGCCCGGGGAGGTCGCTGCCGGCTGCGGTCTGGCGTGGAAGGCGTTGCCTGCCGATGAGGAGCTGCTGCGCAGCGAGCTTACCGCGGCGGGCGTTCCCACCGAGGGCTATACCGTGATTGATATGTGGGAGGTCGTGCGATGATCTATCTGGATAACGCGGCGACGACCATGCACAAGCCGCAGACGGTCATCGATGCCGTGACGCAGGCGATGTGCTCGCTCGGCAATGCCGGGCGCGGTGCCACGTCGGGTGCCCTCGACGCGGCGCGTACCATCCACGGCTGTCGCGCCAAGCTTGCGCGCTTGCTGGGCTGCCCGCGTGCTGACCATGTTTGTTTTACGCCCAACTCCACCGCGGCGCTCAACACCGTCATCAATGGCGTGGTGCGCCCCGGCGACCGCGTGGTCACGACGGCGCTCGAGCACAACTCCGTGCTGCGTCCGCTCAACCGCTTGGCGGCAGAGCAGGGCGTGACCGTTGAGCATGCGGGCTGTGATACCAATGGCGTGCTCGACTACGACGAGCTCGAGCGGCTAGTCACGCCCGGTACGCGTGCCGTGGTTGTGACGCACGCCTCCAATGTGACCGGCAACGCGGTCGACATTGCGCGCGTGGCGGCCATGGCCCATGCGGCCGGTGCGCTGGCGATCGTCGATGCCTCGCAGTCTGCCGGCACGGCGCATATCGATATGCACGCCATGGGGATCGATGTTGTGTGCTTTACCGGCCACAAGGGGCTCATGGGTCCGCAGGGGACCGGCGGCCTGGCCGTGGCGGAGGGCGTCGATGTGGCGCCCTGGGCCATGGGCGGCACGGGCGTGCACAGCTTCGATGCGCTGCAGCCGCTTGGGTGGCCCACGCGCCTTGAGGCGGGCACGCTCAACGGTCACGGCATCGCGGGACTTTCTGCCGGTCTCGACTTTATCGAGGCACAAGGCGGGGCCGAGGCGATTGCGGCACATGAGCGCTCGCTTGCAGAGCGCTTCCTCGCCGGTGTTCGCGAAATCCCCGGCATTGCGCTCTACGGTGCGTTTGACCAGCCCGTGCGCTCGGCGATCGTGTCACTCAACGTGGGTGATATCGACTCTGCCGAGATCTCGGACGCGCTTATGCAAGGGTGGGGGATTGCGACGCGTCCCGGCGCTCATTGCGCTCCGCTCATGCACCGCGCGCTGGGAACCGAGCGTCAGGGCGTCGTCCGCTTCTCGTTTGGGTATTTCAACACGGACGAGGAAGTCGACACCGCGATTGACGCTTTGCGCGATTTGAGCTGCGATTAGACCAACCTTCTGCGCCCTTAGATAAACCGTTTGCGCTACCTTCCCGCATTGTCGCTTATACAGGATATTGTGAAATGATGGCCCGCACTGGGCCCTCGGTATCTTTGCGAATTGCGGGAAGGTTCCTATGAACAGGATCTCTGCTGCCCTCTATAGGTTTTTGGTCGTCTATCTTTCGGTCGCGATGGTCGTGACCTCGATACCCCTTGCGCCCAGCACAGTCTATGCTGATGATGCCGGGGCGGTCGCTGTCGAGAGCGAGGCCCAAGAGACCGACTCGGGCTCTGACGCTGATGTCGATGCGGTCGATAACGCGTCGTCTTTGGGCGAGGGCGGCTCATCCACAACTTCCGACCAAACGAATAACGCCCTGGACGAATCGTCGAGCTCGGATACCAGCACTTCCACGTCGAGCCTGGCCCAAGATCTTTCGAGCTCCGCGACCGATTCCGATGTAGCAAAGACCTCGCCTGCAACGTCGGAACCCCCGTCCGACGACAGTGAAGTCGATGTTCTCACGTACGAGCCAACGGTCTACGAGTATGCCAAGTTCATGCCGAACTACTACCTGTATCCGTGCGATGCAGACGGAAATGTAACAGTAGAGATTGATGAGAGCAACCCGCGCGAGAACTCCGTCGACGGTCGGATGGTAACGAATTTGATTATCGATTACAGGACGGATTTAGTCGACGTACAGCTCTGCGCCGACTCGACCAATCTGCGCTCAGTGCGCTTTGAGAACAGCTCAATTTCTAAAATCGGAACACACGCCTTCTATAACTGCCCGAACCTCATCGATATCAGCCTTTCCGGTATGACTATCGGTCACATCGGAAAAGAGGCATTCTATGGCTGCAAGTCGCTTACGAGTCTGAACATCAATGAGGTTGCCACCATTGGCTCTATGGGCGACGCCGCGTTTGCCGAGAGTGGACTGGTGTCCACGGGACTCGATAAGGTTGTTGGCCTCACGTCGATTCCTCTCATGGCCTACGACGGCTGCAAGGCTCTAACCTATACTGGCCTGGATAAGAATACCTCCATCACATCAATCGGAGTCGATGCGTTCAGAAACTGCTCGTGCCTTGCGACGACGGGACTCGAGAGCAATACGACGATCGAGACGCTCCGCGAAGGTTGCTTCTCTGGGACCAATATGAGCGGTGGGCTGATGCTGCCCCTATATTCCAAGATTGAGGTACTGCCGAGTTGTGCGTTCTCTGACTCTAAGCTCGAAACCGTGTACCTTGGGTGCAACCATGCGGTGCTCATTAATTCCACCACGTTTCCCAAGCGCAACATGACCGTCATGGTCCCCGCCAAGATGATTCCAAAGTACAGCAAGGGAGAGCCCAAGCAGGTCTGGGAGAGTTGCAACGGCTGCCTACCCGTCCCCGTGGGCAAGGTTCTTCAGGGGATTGAGATCTCGCGTGATCCCGACAAGATGGCCTATCAGCCGGGGGAAAAGATCTCGCTCGAGGGCATGAGTGTCAACTTTCAGTACTCCCATTCGTTGACCATTAGCGACTATGAGTCGCTCTTGACACGCGAGATGGGAGAATACCTTACGGCGACCCCCTGCGATGGTGATGTCTTCGACGAGTCGATGGACGGAGAACCCATACAGCTGGTGTACGACGATGGCTACACGCGCCTTGTCGCGTACAGCAAGGGCAACCTGCAGCAGGCGGCCTACGAGTATGCCAAGCTCATGCCCAACTACTATCTGTATCCGTGCGACGCAAACGGAAATCTTACGGTAGAAATCGATGAAAACAACCCGCGCGAGAACTCTGTCGATGGTCGAATGGTAACGAATTTGATTGTCGATTACGGGGTTGATGAAGTCGATGCACAGCTCTGTGCCGACTCTACCAATCTGCGCTCAGTGCGCTTTGAGAATAGCTCCATTTCTAAAATTGGACTGCACGCCTTCTATAACTGCCCGAATCTCACCGATATCAGCCTTTCCGGCATGACCATCGGTACCATCGGAAAAGAGGCATTCTATGGCTGCAAGTCGCTTACGAGCCTGAACATCAGCGAGACTACTACCATTAGCTCGATGGGCTATGCCGCGTTTGCCGACAGTGGGCTGGTGGCCACGGGGCTCGACAAGGTTGTCGGCCTCACATCGATTCCCGACAGAGCCTACGAAGGCTGCAAGGCTCTGACCGATACCGGCCTGGACAAGAATACCTCCATTACATCGATTGGCGTTTGCGCGTTCAGGTTCTGCTCGAACCTTGCTACCACAGGGCTCGAGAGCAATACAAAGGTCGAAACGCTTGGCCACACCTGCTTCTACGGCACCGACTTGAGCGGCGGGCTGACGCTGCCATATAACTCCAAGATCGAGGAGTTGCCGGAAAAGGCGTTTGGCAGTACCAATCTCGAGACCGTGTTCTTTGGGTGCAACCATGCGGTGCTCATTAACACCGACACGTTCCCCAAATACAACATGACCGTCATGGTCCCCGCCAAGATGATTCCGAAGTATGCTAACGGGCATCCCAAAGCTGTTTGGGAGAGGTGCAACGGCTGCCTGCCCGTCCCGGTGGGCAAGGTGCTCGAGAACGTTGAGATCTCATGCGACCCCAACAACATGACCTATGAGACGGGGGAGACCATTTCGCTCGAGGGTATGAGCGTCGAGCTCGATTATCCGCATTCGGTATCGATTTGGAACTACGAGGCTCTCATAAAGGAAGAGCTGGGTGAGTACCTAACGGCAACTCCCTGCGACGGCGACGTCTTCGATGAGTCGATGGACGGACAGCCCGTAAAGCTCGTGTATGACGACGGCTATTCGCATTTTGAGACCCAGACCAAGGGCATGCTACAGCTTAAGAAACCCACGCCGACATCGTTCCAGATCTCCTATGCCCAAACGATTGATAAGGGCGAACGCAAGCTGATGGACGGCGTTGAGCTTCCCGATGTTTCCGGCACGATGACGATCGATGCAGGTGCCGAGGTCACGTTCGATGCCGGTGCTTTGGGGATGCTCAACGACAACATCACGTTTAAGGGCTGGTATGACACCGAGTCCGGCAAGTACATCTCCAAGGAGCCGGTTTACACGTTTACGCCGGATAAGGATCTGTCCCTGGAGGCTTGCTTTAAGCTCAAGGACTATGCGGTGCATGTCAACGATGCGCAGGCGACCGATTCGTCGCAGGACTATGCGCACCTGAGTGTTACCGCCCAAAACTGCTATCGCAATGCCGGCGAGACGGTTGAGGTTTCCGCCGTCACGGATAACGCCCTGTTCCTGGGCTGGTATCTGGGCGAGGGCGATGATGCGTACGCCGCGAGCGATCAGCTCGACTTTACCTATACGGTGGACAAGGCGGACGCGATTGTGTCCGAGGACAAGACTGACGCTAGGATCGAGATCACTCCGCGATACTGCGCTCCGCAGGCGAGCGTTGTGCTGAGTGTGGATGGGGTCGATGAGAACGGGCAGCCGCTCGGGCAGTTCCTTTCCACCGGTCTTTACGGTATCGGGTCGCGCGTCACGGTCGTGGCCGTCCCGTCGCCCGGTTATGTGTTTGACTATGCGACCGATGCCCTCGGTAACGTTGTCTATTCCGGCGACGATGGTCCGTCCTACACGTTTGTGCTCGAGGGAGATGTGCAGTACACCGCGCATTTCCGGGAGGCGACTGACCCCGATGAGTCACTTGCGGCGCTGAAGGCCGCGCTCATCGCCGCGATTACGGCTGCGGCCGTTCTCGCTACCATGTATGGCTTGGGCGAGATCGTCGATCCCATCGCGGCCGATGCGGTAATCGAGATCGGTATGGCCGACAATATCGAGGATGTTGCCGCTGTGGGCACCAAGGTGCTCAAGGAGATTAAGGACATCATCGACGACCACAAGAAGCCCAAGCCTCATGGCGACCATAAGATCGAAATAATTGCCACCGCGCAGCCCGAGGTGGGCGGCGTCGTTACCGGAGGCGGTATCCACTATGAGGGGACGGTCGCCACGCTCGAGGCTGTCGCCAATCCCGGCTATCACTTCGTATGCTGGAAAGAGAACGGTGTCGAGGTCTCGACATCTCCTCTCAAGACGATGACGATTACGGACCTGACGCCCGAGGTCGTAAAAATGACGGCCGTTTTCGAGAAAAAAGTCGAGATTACGGCGGTTGCCGAAGCCGATGGCATTCAGGCCGATTTTTCGACAGGCTGCACCGCAAGCCCTGTAAAGCAGAGTATTACGCGTGGCGATCAGGCTATGGTCACCGCGAGCGAGGGTCCCGACTATGCCTTTGTGGGATGGTTCGAGGACGGCATCGAGGTTTCGCCCGAGCGTACGTATATCTTCAAGGCCGAGGTCGACCGCCATTTGGTTGCACGCTTCCGCAAGGCGGATAAGACCATCCTGGTGAATACCGATCCCTTCGACAGCGCCGAGGTGCTGTGCGATGGCGTGCCGGTTGTGGATGGCAAGGTTCGCGCGAAGGATGGGGACATTCTCACGTTTACGATGCGGCCCAAGGTGCGCCCCGACAATCCGGAGAAGACGTATCGGTTTGTGGAGTGGCGCGAAACCGATGCGCAGGGCATCACAATTGCCAACAAGCAGGAAGTTTGCGAATACCGCGTTAACGGCAATGCCCGAATCGAGGCTGTAATGGACGGTAGGGATACGCATACCGTGCGTGCCGAGGCCGACCCGCTCGAGGGCGGTACCGTTACGCTGAAGCGCGGCGAGACTGCTGGCATGGTGCTCGAGGTTCCCGAAGACGAGCGCGTGACCGCGGAGGCCACCCCATCCGAGGGCTATATCTTTGACGGCTGGTATCTGAGCAACGGCGGCTCGGATGCCACGTCGACGCTGGTTTCGAGCGATCGCTCCTATACCTTTGAGCCCATTACCGACTGCGTGGTCCAGGCGAAGTTTACGCGTGCCTGCAAGGTGGACGTTGTCGTTGAGCCGGCCGCGGCCATGGCGGGCAAATATTTAGTGCACGGCGAGGGCTACTGCATGAAGGGCGAGCCTGCCACGCTGAGCATTGAGCTCACGGCCGAGGCGAGCAAACAATTTGCCTTTAAGGGCTGGTACGACGCCAAGACGGACCTGCTTTTGGGCACCGACCCCAGCTACCTTGAGTTCTATCCCGAGGACGTGGAGTGCACCGTGCGCGCGGTGTTCGAGGAAAATACCTATACCGTAACGGCAAAAGCCAAGAAGACCTTCGTGGAGCGCGGTACGGTTGAGATCGAGGGGCACCCGGGGGCGTCTTCTGTTACCTGCGGATACGGCGATACGGTGATGCTCAAGGCAAAGGCCAACGACGGCTATCGTTTTGACCATTGGAAGGACGGCTCCGGTAAGGAGTACGAATCTGCCGAGCTAGTCGTTAAGGTCACCAAGAGCGATACCTATACCGCGATCTTTACCGACTCAAAGCCCGAGGTCATGGTCACGGCCGATTCGTGGCTCGGCGGTACCGTGACGTGCAATGGGACCGTGGTGAAGCCTGCGACCGATAAGTTCAAATTGGGGGAGACCCTTCATCTGACGGCCAAGGCTCGTCCTGGCTATTTGTTCTGGGGTTGGTACGTCAACGGGCGCCTGAAGAGCCTTAAGCACGAGACCACGTTGGTTGCCAAAGCTCGCGGCAAAACCGGGCACTGCGTCATTACCGCGGGCTTTGTGCCTATCGATACCGTCTGCGTGCCCCTCGCCGATCCTGCGGAGGGCGGCACCGTCAAGGCGAGCCGAATCCTTGCCGACCGCGGCGCGGAGGTTGCCCTTAAGGCAACGCCCAATCCCGGTTATGTCTTTACTGGTTGGTATACGGCCGACGGCACGTTTGAGTCTGCCGATGCGGAGTTCACCTGCCACCAGGAGCGCAGCCATGTGCACGTTGCTCGCTTTATGGCAAAAAGCTATGAAGTCGACGCCACGACGGTAGTCGATTCCGGTACCGGTTCGCTGGTCGAATCGAGTGCCGCCGGCTGGGTCGAGGGCACGGGTACCGTTGAGGCGGGGCATGCCGCCACGCTGACCGCGCATGCGCTTTCGGGCTATGCGTTTGAGTATTGGGCCGATGCTTCGGGCGCCGTGGTAAGCCGTGACAGCACCTATCACGTGGTGCCGTCGTCCGACACGACGCTCCAGGCCGTGTTCTCGGCAAAACAATATACGGTGGACGTCTCGTGCGAAGAGAGCATGGGCTCGGTCGAGGGAGCGGGGACGTATGCCGCCGGTCAGGTTGCAACCGTGCGTGCGGTCGCCGCCGAGGATACGGCTTTTGTGGGCTGGTTCCAGAATGGCACGTGCGTGAGCTCCAAGAAAACCTATCGATTCACCGTGCGTGAGGACACGTCGCTCTATGCCGTCTTTGCGTCGGGTTCGTATGTCGTGCATACCGTTGCTTCGCCTGCCGAGGGTGGAGCCGTGAGCGGCTTTGGTGGCTATGAGGCCGGCGACCGCGCAACGCTTCGCGCGACTGCAAACACCGGGTATTCGTTTGCGGGTTGGACGGACGACAAGGGCGACTCAGTCAGCGAGAACGCCGACTATACCGTTAAGGTCACAGGTGACGCCACCTATACGGCGACCTTTACGCCTAAGTCCTATCAGGTCTTTTTGAGTGCGAGTGAAGATAGCGTTGGCACCCTGAGCGGCGAGGGTTCCTATCAATTCGGTGATACGGTCGAACTCAACGCTACGCCTGTGGGAACCAAACGTTTTGTCGGCTGGTATGTCCTGGATGCCGAGGGCAACAAGTCGCTGCTGAGCTGCGACGCCCATTGTTGGGTTAAGCTCGACAAGGATATGGTCGAGGGGCTCGAGGACGATATGTTGGAGCTCCGGGCCGTGTTTGCCGATCCGTACGAGGTGACCGTTACGGGCGAGGTCGTGGTGAAGGACAAGGCTTCGAACAGGGGCTGCCGTGTTACGGGCAGCGGTAGCTTTGCCGTGGGCGATCAGGTGGAACTGACCGCTGTTGCCGGTATGGGCTATCGCTTTGTGGGCTGGAGCACCGATAAGGAGGGCACCTCGATTGTCGAGACCGCGACGACCCTCGATGTGACCGCCACGCAGGACATAACGTACTACGCGCAGTTCGAATCCGATGGACAAGTGACCATTACCGTCACGGGGTCGTCCATTTTCCGCGGTACGGCCCTTCTGGTCGACGGCATTCCTGCCGGTAGCAGGTCGTACGACAGGGGCGACATGTTTATGGCGATCGCGATCCCGTGGAAGAAGTACCACTTTTCGCATTGGGTCGACGATGCGGGTGTCACGGTGAGCTACAGCGCGTTCTATATCGGTACTGCAAAGGAGAATAAGCAGCTTACGGCCGTGTTCTATGAGACGGGCTGCGATGTTCAGGTCGCTACGTATCCCAAGGGCGCGGGCTTTAGCATGGTTGCGCTTGGTACCGGCGGCTCCTACCACTCCGCGGCGATTATGTTTACCGTGCCGCACGAGGGTTGGAAGTTTAAATACTGGGTCGACGAGAACGGCATGCCTGTGGGCGCCACACCGGTGATCAACCGCGTAGTATTTGGCAACCGTACTTTTACGGCCGTTTATGAGCGGGCGTCGATGACGGTTACGGCTGTGGATTCGCGTCAGGGCGGACACGTCGAGGGTTCCTCCGAGGACGAATCTCTGGGCTATGCCGTGACCAACGAAGTCGAGAACGGTGAGTCCACGACCCTGACTGCCGTTCCCGATGCGGGCTATGTGTTTGATGGGTGGTATGCGCGCAATGACGACGGGTCGTTGGGCGATGAGCCGCTGAGCACGGATGCTACCTGGACGTTTGTCCCCGAGGACAACATGACCGTCGAGGCGCGCTTTGCGGAGGCGCCTAAGTACAAGGTGACGGCCCGAGCGGTCAACGGATCGGTTGATCCGGAGTCTGCTTTGGTCGCTACGGATGGCAAGGTGACGCTTTCGGCGACGCCCGATGAGGGCTGCTATCTGACGCGCGTGACTGTTGCCGAAGAGGCAGGTGATGACGGTTCGGCCGGCAATGCCTATGGCCTTGATATTTCTGACTATAAGGGTGGGGCGTACGAAGTCACACTGAGTGGCGTGAGTGCTCCGCAGCAGGTCACATTTGAATTCGCGAAGGCTGCGGCTCCGGAGGTGCTCGCTCAGCCGCAGGATGCGAGTGCTTACGAGGGCGATCCGGTTGAGCTTTCGTTCGCCGCCGAGGCGGGGCGCAATGTTCGCGTCCATGCGGCCGTATCTTCTGGATCCGCTGCAGACGTCAAGCTGAGCTACCAGTGGTATCGCGTGTCTGACGATGGTGGCAAGGCGGTGGCGCTGAAGGGCGAGACGGGGGAGACTCTTTCGATCGTTCAGCTCGACAGCGACGGCGAGGGCGAGTACTTCTGCCGCATTACGCAGAACTACCTGGGCACGGTGACAAAGACGGATACCGAACATGCGAAGGTATCCATCGTGCCCCGAGAAGCACTTGTGTTTAATGGGCGTGTGCTGCCGGTGGCGACCGCTCACGATGAGTACCGTGCAGAGATTGCCGGCGCTACGGGCGGCAAGGCACCGTATGCGTACAACTTGGATGATGTTGAGGTTCCTGAGGGCATGCAGCTGACGTTGGCAGATGACGGATCGGGCGCCTTGGTGCTCTCGGGCGTGCCTGCGGCTACGGGTGTTTGTCGCTTTAAGATTTCGTGCACCGATGATCTGGGCGACAAGTGCGATGCACACTTCGCGCTGCTCGTGAAGGCGAAGGAAGCCTCGCTTGCATTTGAGGGCCAGACCTTTACCTACAACGCGACGGCGCAGGCCCCGGAGCTTTCGGGCGTGCCCGAGGGTTGCGAGGACGATGTCGAACTGACCTATGTTGGCACGGGCGACACGCATTACTCGTCGGATCAGGCGCCGGTGGATGCCGGCACGTATCGTGTGGTGGCGACGCTCGATGCCAAGGGATATGTCGGTAATGCATCCTGTGACTTCACGATCGAGAAGGCCCCGGTCGATATTTCGATCGAGACGTCTGATGTGACATACGATGGCGCACGACACGGTGCGGCGGTTGCGGTTGCCGGCCTTGATGCGTCTGCCTATTCCGTTACCTATTGCGGTATAGATGGAACGTCCTATGGTTCGACGGCGCTGGAGCCGTGCGACAGTGGCAACTATCGCGTTACGGTTAAGGTGACTGACCCCAACTATCAGGGTAAAAAGTCCGCCGAGTTCTCGATTGCAAAGGCAAGCCAGGCCATTACGGGAACGACGAGCTATTCGGGTGTTTACGGTGGAGACCCCATTGTGTTTAACAACGTTGCCCAGACTCCCGTGAGCTTTGAGCTGGTTGATTCCGATGGCGATGCGAGCCCGGTTTCGATTAAGGGACGCTGCGCGACGGTGAAGGCTGCCGGTACGGCACGTGTTGTCGCCCATGCCAAGGCGTCTCGAAACTACCTTGCCGCCGAGGACGTCGAGTTGACGGTTTCCGTTGCACCTGCCCAGTTGCTGGTGAAGGTCGACGATGCCGAGCGCTTTGAGGGCCAGGAAAATCCCGAGTTTACTTCCAGCTTGGTGAGCCGTTGCGACACCTCGGACGTAAAGGTTACGTACTTCTGCTCGGCGAATAAGAAATCTCCGGCGGGTGAGTACCAGATTGATGCGGCGGTCGCCGATCCGAACTTTGATGTCGCGGTCGACCCTGGCACGCTGACGGTCAAGAAGAAGCCCGAGCACTACAAGGTGACGGCGAAGGCAGTCAACGGTTCGGTCGACAATGCTTTGGTTTCGGTTGTTGAGGGCGGGGACGCGATCCTCTCGGCGGCACCCGACGAGGGCTGCTATCTCGAGCGCGTGACGGTCGCGCAGGCCGGCTCGGGTGCGACCGTTGACCTCGACATTTCTGATTACAAGGGCGGGTCGTACGAGGTCACGCTGAGCGATGTCACCGCATCGCAGGAGGTCACGTTCGAGTTTGCGAAGGCGGACGCTCCGCGTGTGGTCGCGCAGCCGCAGGACGTGAGCGTCCATGGGGGCGATTCGGCTGTGCTCTCGGTTGCGGCCGAGGCAGGCAAAAACGTCGCCGACCACGCGGCCTCGTCCACGGGTTGCGCTGCCAAGATTGAGCTTTCGTACCAGTGGTTCCGCATGGTGAATGGCAAGGCCGTGGCGCTCGAGGGCGAGACGGGGGAGACGCTCTCGCTCGCGGATCTCGATGACGAGCAGGCCGGCGAGTATTTCTGCCGTATCACTCAACGCTACCTTGGTACTGAGAAGCAGGTGGAAAGCGATCGCGCTGTCGTTTCCGTTGTGCCCCGGGATGCCCTTGTGTTCAACGGCGGTCTGCTGCCGGTAGCGAGTGCCCACAGCACGTACCTCGCAACGATTGCCGGGGCCGCGGGCGGCAAGGCTCCGTACGAGTGCGCATGGGATGAGACGAAGCTCCCCGACGGGCTCGAGCTTTCCCGTACTTCGGGCGGGCTGACGCTCTCGGGCGTTCCGTCCAAGACGGGCGTTTCCGCTTTCGATGTCACGTGCACGGATGCCCGTGGCGAGGCCATGACCGCCCGCTTTGCGCTCGTTGTCCAGGCAAAGCACATAAAGCTGTCGTTTACGGATGGCGACTTTACCTTCAATGGCGCGTCGCAGGCGCCCGAAGTTTCCGGTGCTCCCAAGGTCTGCAAGGGCGACCTTAGGGTCTGGTACCTCGGTACCGGAAGCACGCAATATTCCTCGACGGAGGCCCCGACCGATGCCGGCACATACCGCGCTGTCGTCATGCTGCGCAGCCACGGCTACATCGGTGCCGCTGCCTGCGAGTTCGAGATCGCTCCGGCAAAGCTCAAGGTGAAGGTTGACGACGCCGAGCGCTTCGAGGGAGAGGCGAACCCAGCGTTTACCTCGTGCCTGGAGAGTGCGGTTGATACTTCGGGTGTGAAGGTCGAGTACTCCTGCGATGCCGATGAGAGCTCTCCTGTTGGCGAGTACCAGATCGGCGCGACGGTCACCGACTCGAACTTCGATGTCGAGGTCGTGCCCGGAACGCTGACGGTGAAAAAGAAGCAGGATCCCGTCGATCCAGACCCGGACAATCCGGATCCCGATCAGCCTGATCCTGGTCCCAATCCCGATCCGGACAATCCGGACCCGGGCAACCCTGATCCCGATCAGCCGGATCCCAACCCCGACAACCCCGACCCGGATAAACCGGATCCCGATAACCCGGACAAGCCCGAGCGCTTTGAGGTGACGGCAAAGGCGGTCAACGGTTCGGTCGACAACGCTTCCGTTACCGTTGATGCCGGCGGCGACGTGACGCTCTCGGCGATGCCCGACGAGGGCTGCTTCCTCGAGCGGGTGACGGTCACGGAAGCCGGCTCGGACAAGGCCATCGATCTCGATATCTCCGACTATGAGGGCGGAGCGTACGAGGTCACGGTGAGTGACGTCACCGCGTCGCACGAGATTACGTTCGAGTTCGCGAAAGCGGACGCTCCGAAGGTGATCGCGCAGCCACAGGACGCGAGTGCCCACGAGTGCGATGCCGTTGTGCTCTCGGTTGCTGCCGAGGCGGGCAAGGGCGTCCTCGACCACACGTCCTCGTCCACGGGTCCTGCCGCCGATGTCGAACTTTCCTATCAGTGGTTCCACATGGTGGGCGGCGAGGCCGTGGCGCTCGAGGGCGAGACGGGGGAGACGCTCCTCATCGAGGGCCTCGATGACGATTGCGCCGGCGAGTATTTCTGTCGCGTCACCCAGCGCTACCTTGGTACCGAGACACAGGTGGAAAGCGATCGTGCTGTCGTTTCCGTTGTGCCCCGGGATGCCCTTGTGTTCAACGGCGGTCTGCTGCCGGTCGCACGTGCGCATAGCACGTATCGCGCAACAATTGCGGGCGCCGCGGGTGGCGAAGCTCCGTATGAGTACACGTGGGACGATGCTAAGCTTCCCGAAGGGTTTAAGCTCAACCGCACGGCGGGTGGTCTGACGCTCTCGGGCACCCCGTCCAAGGCCGGAGTGTCTACCTTTGACATCACGTGCAAGGACGCTCAGGGCAAGACCGTGACCGCGCACTTCGTTCTGGTCGTTCAGGCGAAGCGGATCGAGCTTGCATTTGAGGGTGGCAACTTCGTCTATAGCGGTGATGCTCAAGCGCCCAAGGTCAAGGGGGCTCCCAAGGCCTGCGAGGGTGATCTGAGGGTCAGGTATTACGGGACGGGTGGCACGCACTATTCGTCGAGTGAGGCCCCGACCGATGCCGGCACATATCGCGCCGTTGCCACGCTGCGTAGCAACGGGTATATTGGCGCCGCCTCGCGTAAGTTCAAGATTGCGCCGGCGAAGCTTAGGGTAAAGGTCGACGATGTTGAACGCTTCGAGGGAGAGGCGAATCCCGCCTTTACCTCGAGCCTAAAGAGCTCGGCCGATACCTCGGGCGTGAAGGTCGAGTACTCCTGCGTCGCCGATGAGAGTTCCCCGGCGGGCGAGTACCGGATCGAGGCGACGGTCACCGACCCGAACTTCGATGTCACGGTTGAGCCCGGTACGCTGACGGTGAAGAAGCGGGAGCCTGTCGACCCGGACCCGGTGGTTCCCGATCCGGACAAGCCGGACCCGGACCAGCCTGACCCGGACCAGCCGGACAAGCCCGAGCCTGACCAGCCTGATCCGGGCAAGCCCGAGCCCGACAAACCGGAGCCAGATCAGCCGGACAAGCCGGACCCGGATAACCCGGATAAGCCTGAGCCCGACAACCCGAGTAAGCCGGAGCCGGAAAAGCCCGGAACGCCCGATTCCGACCAGCCGGATTCAAAGGATCCGACAAAACCCGGTAGTTCGGATAACTCTGCGGTCGATAAGGCAAAGGCATCGGGCACGGAAAACTCCGGCAAGAAGGAGTCTTCCAAGTCGAGCGCTCAGCAGCTCGCCGACACGGGCGATCGTGCGCCATTGGCCGTCGCCGTCGCTGCGGGCGCCGTTGCGCTTGTCGCGCTGGGACTCGAGCTGCTGCGTCGCCGTCGCTCTGACGCGTAGCGGCTCTAAAGGGGCAACCAGATTGATACTTTGCACCATCTGGCCTGCTCAAGCGTTTATACTTGCGGGACGGGTATTTTGCCCGTCCCGTTTTTGTTTCGACCCGAAAGGTGTGCCTATGCCCTCATCTGCACCGCGCGGTCTGCGCTCCGACCATGTCGTTACCGTCGGCATCGCCCTGTTTTCGATGCTCTTTGGCGCCGGCAACCTCATCATTCCGCCGTTGCTGGCGCTCCAGGCCGGCACGGCCACACCGCTTGCCATGGTTGGCTTTTTGATTGCCGCCATCGGCCTGCCCGTCATGGGCTTTATCGCCGTGGCGCTCGCCGGCACGGCGCGTGAGCTTGCCAGCCGCGTGCACCCCAAGTTTGGCGAGTTCTTTGTCGCGGCGGTGTATCTGGCCATTGGCCCGTGCCTGGCCATTCCGCGTACGAGTTCCACGGCCTTCGAGATGCTGGTGCCGCTGTTGCCCGAGGGCGTCTCGCTCGGCACGGCGCGTCTGGTGTTTGCCATTGGCTTCTTTGTCGTCGCGTTTGCGCTCACGCTGCGCCCGGGCGTCATCACGCGCGTGCTCGGCCGCATTACGGGCCCCGCGCTCATCGCCCTAATCGTATTGGTCGTGGGCGTCGCCGTGGTCTCGCCGTTGGGTCCCGCTGCCGCGCCGCAGGCTCCCTACAATGCCGGTGCTGCCGTGCAGGGCTTTCTGACCGGCTACCAGACCATGGACCTGCTTGCGTCGCTCGCCTTTGGCATCATCATCGCCGAGACCATCCATGAGCTCGGCGTTACCGACGATAAGCGCGTGGCCTTCGAGATCTCGCGTTCGGGTGTGATCGCCGGCGTGCTCATGGCCATCATCTACTGCGGCCTGGCGCTTGCCGGTATGCAGCTCGGCACGGTTATGCCCGACGCCACCAACGGCGCCGCGATCCTTGCGCGTTCGGCCTCTATGCACTTTGGTCTTGCTGGCACGGTTGTCGTCTTTGCGATTTTCTTCCTCGCCTGCATGAATGTGTGTATTGGCCTTATCAGCTGCTGCTCGCGTTACTTCTGCGAGACGTATGTGGTCGAAGGGGGAGCGGAGGCTTCCGAGGAGGCCATGCGCCGCCCCTTTGCGGTTCTCGCCTTTGTGTTCGCGGCGTTTTCGTGCGTGCTCTCCAACGTGGGCCTCGACGTGATCCTTATGTTCTCGGTGCCTATGCTCAACGCCTTGTATCCCGTTGCCATCGTGCTGGTGCTTATGGGCCTGGTGCACGGTTTTTGCGACGCTCATCCGCAGGTGTGGGTCTGGGTCGGCGGCGTTGTCGCGGTGCAGAGCGTAATCACTTCGGTTCGCGATGCGTTTTTCGCGGGCGCGTGGCTGCCGTTCGATGCGTTGCCGCTGGCAGATATCGGTGCTGCGTGGGCACCGGTTGCTGTGGCGGCGTTTGTGATCGGTCTGGTTCATAGCCAGTTTGTCACACATTCGAGGAGCTAGGGTATCGTCGCTTGCACAGGCGGGAAGTCTCCCCTATAATTTCCTTCGCTTTGGGACACGCAAGGTTTAGACCTTAGCTGCTCAACACCTTCGGGACGTGGCGCAGTTTGGTAGCGCGCCTGCTTTGGGAGCAGGATGTCGCAGGTTCAAATCCTGTCAGCCCGACCGGAGCCCTTGGAAACATGAGGTTTTCAAGGGCTTTTTTTCCGTTGAAAACAATCCGCATACAAATGCATACAAACGCCGCGGGATCTCCATGCCCGATTCACACGAGTTCGCGCTCGCGGAGGGCTCCGATCGCGTAGGCCACGTCGTCCAATCGTTCCGGCCAGAGCGCCGTGTAGGTGTTCAATGTGATGCTGGGAGAGGAGTGGCCGAGCTGCATCTGCAGGGTCTTCACGTCCGCGCCCTGGGCGATTGCGAAGTTCGCGTATGTGTGGCGCAGACTGTGTATGGTCACGCCCGCGTCCTCTATGCCGGCCGCTTTGACGGCCTTGTTCCATATCCTTGTCCGCCACATGTTCGTCCAGACGTTCCCGCCACGGGTGGCACGGAACAGCCAGTCGTCATCACCCATGCCATCCATCTGCGCCTTGATCTGCGGCATGAGGAACCGTGGTATCGCGATGTTGCGGGCCTTTCCGTTCTTCGGGGTGCCGAGCATGCTACCGCCGTGCCCGTCGTCAGTCCATGTGCGGCCTATTCTGGCGCGCCGCTTGGCCGCATCCACGTCACCGACCTTGAGGGCAAGCGATTCGCCTATGCGGCATCCCGTATAGGCCTGCCATCTGACCAGCCCCGATCTTCTCCGCCTCGTCCGCGAGCAACTCGACCTCGCGGACCGAGAGGAACACCATGTCGTCGTCGGAGGCGATCTTCGGCACGGTGACCCTGTCCACAGGATTCTCACCGATCCACCCGTTCGAGACGGCGTAGTCAAAGATGCCTTTGAGGACGAATTCCATGCTGGTTCCTTCAATGACGCCGGTGGTGATTGCGGTGCTGGCCGCTGTTGACCATCCTATCGTCGCCAGTGGGCCGCCGCCTGAATAATTCCGAATGGAAACGCGGTCCCGGGCTGCGCTAATCGCCGTTTGAGGCGTGAAAGCGGGATTAGTGCGGGCGAAATTGGTGGTATCTACATTTCGAGGGGTTGATCTGATGGATCAGGAACATCTATCTGCATTTCAGGGGGTTGTCCAAACGCGATATCCGAAGTATTAAGCGCTTTCTGCTACTGGGATTACGCGGTTTTGGGAGCGTTCATACTTGGCTGGCACCCCCTCGAAACGTAGATAGATATCCGGCGAGACCGAAATCAACCCCTCGAAACGTAGATACGGTTCAATGACGATGTGATTCCGGGCTTTTCGCCCATGACCGGGGGAGAGAAGATGGCGAATCGCGCCGGAAAGGGGTCGTGCCCGAACCGTGATGCCCCGTCATGACTGCAACATGGTGGTGCCGCCGTCCCTGACGAGCAGTGATTGACGGTCAGTGAGCGCGCGTAGGTCGAGCTCCGTGGAATACCGTTCGACGATGAGCCGTGCCGCCTGACCCATCGTGGGATTGCCCAGATGCGGCACCACATGGAAATCCGTCAGACCGAGTCCTTTGTAGTCGCGCAGACCCGGGGCGCGATCCGTGCGGTCCATGATGGAGCAGTAGCCGATGTCCGGCGACATGATGACCGAACCGGCTGATTCGCCGATATACGGGATCCCGTCGGCTATCCGTTCGGCGAGCAGCGCATCCGCGCCGGTCCGCCGCAGTTCCTGCAGCAGAAAGAACGAATTGCCGCCGCCGACATATATGCAGTCGGCGTCCGAGAGGGTGCTCCGCACGTCGGGGGCAGCGGCCGTTGAAACATCCAGTTCGGTGACGCGGAATCCCAGTTGACGCAGTTGGCGGCGGGTCAGCATCGTATGCGCGAACCCCCATGGCTCTACAGCCGCGGCGGTCGTGATGTACGCCAGTCGACCGCCGTGCAGCCCGGGCAGTGCATGCGGGATCATCCCTGTGGCTCCGCGCAGCGTCGATGTGAGCATCATGGTCGCCATCCTGGCCTCCTTTCGTATCGCCCAGTATAGGACCGCGTTCATGAGAGCGCTGACAGATGAAAGGTTGAATGCGCGCGGTGGCGTTTGGCACTCGCCTGGCCCGGTTGCCGGAAATGACGACATGGGCGCGAACGATTCCGCCGATGCGGACGGAAAATGCCATAACTCGAACGAAGACGATACGATTGGACGCATGAGCGAAACGAACAATGACAACCTGTGGCCGGCCCCGGCCGCTGACGGCCCGCTGAACGCGACCGTGACCATCCCCGGCAGCAAATCCCTGTCGAATCGGTACCTGATCCTCGCCGTGCTTGGCGCGAAGCCCGTCACGCTTGTCGGGCTGTTGCGCTCGCGCGACACCGAACTGATGATGGGAGCGCTGTCGGCGCTTGGTGTGCGCTGCGACATCGACCCGGAAAACGATACCACAGTCACGGTGACGCCGCCGGAATCCGGCCGATTCAGCGGCAATGTGGGCGTGTACTGCGGGCTCGCCGGCACGGTGATGCGTTTCGTGCCGGGACTGGCGCTGTTCGCGGACGCCCCGGTGCGGTTCGATGGAGACGATCAGGCATACGCGAGGCCGATGCAGCCGGTTCTCGACGGGCTCGAACAGCTCGGCGCCCGCGTCGAATACCACGGCGAGCACGGCCGGTTACCGTTCACCATCACGCCACCGCGTCATGATGGTGAACGGGCCGATGACGGTTCCGCTGCCGCCAAGGTGAGCATCGACTCGTCCGGCTCTTCACAGTTCATCTCCGGCCTGCTGCTGATCGGGTCGCGCCTGCCCGGTGGGCTGGAGTTGCGGCATACGGGGGAGAAGACGCCGAGCCTGCCGCATATCCGCATGACCGTCGCTGATGTGAACGGCGCGAGCGGCAATGCGACCGCTGATGAGGAGTCTCGCGTCTGGCGAGTCGGCCATGCCGCGTTGCAGCTGCCGGAACGCGTGGTCGTCGAACCTGACCTGTCGAATGCGGCGCCGTTCCTCGGCGCGGCTTTGATCGCCGGAGGCACGGTGCGCGTGCCGCACTGGCCTGCTGAGACCACCCAGCCCGGTGGACTGCTGCCGGGATATCTGGAACGCATGGGCGCGCGCGTCTCGTTCCCCGAAGAGGACGGCGTGCGGTATTGCGAGGTGAGTGGCGACGGCCATGTGCATGGTCTTGGTGATTTCGACCTGACCGCGGCAGGGGAGATCGCGCCGTCGCTCGCGGCGATACTGGCGTTTGCCGATGCTCCGACCCGTATGCTCGGCATCGGTCATCTGCGTGGTCATGAGACAAACCGTCTGGAGGCGCTGGTCACGGAGATCACGCGCATCGGGGGAGAGGCCCGCGAACTGGAGGATGGCATCGAGATCACTCCTGTGCCGGTTGAGCGTCTGCACGGTGAGGTGATGGAATCCTACGCTGATCACCGCATGGCGACGTTCGCCGCGATGATCGGGCTGGCCGTGCCGGGCGTCCGAATCGTCAACGTGGAGACCACGCGCAAGACACTGCCCGATTTCGTGGGCATGTGGACCGGCATGTTGGATCGGTGACCGCGACGAATATCACGGATATACGATGAGGGGCTGATTCCCAGCGGAATCAGCCCCTCAATTATGTTCGTCCGTTTGCGTTTAGACGGACTGCGGCCTGCTAACGGCAGTTCGTCACTTGGCGAACGTGTTGCCGTAAGTGTCCACGCCGTTCTCGGCGATTTCGGCGGACTTGCGGGCGATGGCCAGCTCCTCGTTCGTCGGGATGACGGCGATGATCACGGAGGAGTCCGGGGTGGAGATGATGCGCGGCTCCTTGGAGCGCTTCGCGTTCTTCTCCTCATCCAGCTTGACGCCGAACGGGGCGAGCTTGTCGCACACCATCTTGCGCACGATGTCGTCGTTCTCGCCGACGCCGGCGGTGAAGGTGATTACGTCGCAGCCGCCCATCTGGTAGGTGTAGTTGCCGATGTAGCTGACGATGCGGTGCACGTACACGTCGAGGGCCAGCTTGGCGTCCTCGTTGCCCTCGGCCACCAGACGGTGAAC
>URGG01000002.1 GCA_900547345.1 uncultured Collinsella sp.
TCGGGCCTCTCTTTGGCGGCCGTCATGCGGGCCACGGCGCAGATGCGGTCGTTGTCGTCGACGGTCATCATCTTGACGCCCTGGGTGGCGCGGCCGGTCTGGCTGATCTCGTCGGTCTTGACGCGAATGACCGTCGCGCCCTCCGTCACGATGAACAGCTCGTGCTGCGGGCCCACCGTCTTCATGGCCGCGAGGTTACCCTTACGTTCGGTCATTTGAATGGTGTAGACGCCCTGGCCGCCGCGATTCTGCTCCGGGTAGTCCGCGACCGGCGTGCGCTTGCCGTAGCCGCGCTCGGTGATGACGAATAGATCGCCGTTGCCGTTAGTGACTTCCATGCCCAGAACGCTCACGCCGTCCTTCAGACCGATACCGCGAACGCCGCTGGTATCGCGGCCGGTGGCGCGCACCTGCTCCTCGGAGAACATGATCGCCTTGCCCGCGGTGGTGGCCAGGATAATCTTGTCGCCGTCGCGCACGCGGCGCACGTTCAGCAGCGCGTCGTCGTCACGCAGGTTGATAGCGATCAGGCCGTCGCGACGGCTGCGGTCATATGCGCTCATCACGGTCTTTTTGACCATGCCGCTCTTGGTGGCAAACATCAGGTACTCGTCGGCCGGGAACTCGCGGCAGCTGATGACGCTCGCGATCTTCTCGCCTTCCTCGAAGGGCAGCAGGTTGACGATCGCGGTACCGCGCGCCTGGCGCGTACCCACCGGCAGCTCGTGCACCTTCAGGCGATAGACCTTGCCCTTGCTCGAGAAGAACAGCACGTACTCGTGCGTGGACGCGATGAACATCTCATCGATAACGTCGTCCTCTTTGAGGTTGACGCCCGACACGCCCTTGCCACCGCGCTTCTGGGCACGGTAGGCAGCCACTGGGATACGCTTAACGTAGCCGGTGTGGGTGATGGTCACGACCATATCCTCGTCGGCGATGAGGTCCTCGACATCCAGGTCCTTCTCAACCTGGCTGATTTCGGTACGGCGCTTGTCGCCAAACTTCTTGGAGATCTCGCGCATCTCTTCCTTGATGACGCCCAGAATCTTCTCCTCGTGCGCCAGCAGGTCCTCGTAGTAGGCGATGGCGCGGCGCAGGCCGTCCAACTCTTCTTGGATCTTGTCGCGCTCCAGGCCGGTCAGGCGGCGCAGCTTCATCTCGAGGATGGCCGTGGTCTGCTCGGGCGTAAAGCCAAAGCGTTCGATCAGTCGGCTGCTGGCCTCGGAGTCGGTCTGCGAGGAGCGGATGATGCTGATGACCTCGTCGATATGGTCAAGGGCCATCAGGTAGCCCTCGAGGATATGCGCGCGGGCCTGGGCCTTCTTAAGGTCGAAGCGGGTGCGGCGGGTGACGACGTCGACCTGGTGGTCGATGTAGTGCTGCAGCATCTCACGCAGGCTCAGGCATTTGGGAACGCCGTTGACGAGTGCCAAGTTGTTGGCGCCAAAGGTCGTCTGCAGCGAGGTGTACTTATACAGATTGTTGAGCACGACCTGCGGAATGACGCCCTTCTTGAGCTCGATGACCAGACGGATGCCCTTCTGGTTGGACTCATCGCGCATATCCGAGATGCCCTCGATGCGCTTGTCGTTGACGAGCTGGGCGATCTTCTCCTGCAGGGTGCCCTTGTTGACCATGTAGGGAATCTCGGTAAAGACCAAGCGGCTGCGGCCGGGCTTGGTGGACTCCACGTGCGCCTTGGCACGCACGGTAATGGAGCCGCGACCGGTCTCGTAGCTCTGCTTAATGCCGGCGCTGCCCATGATGATGGCACCGGTGGGGAAGTCCGGACCGGGCATGATCTGCATGAGCTCGTCGACGGTGGCGTCGGGGTTGTCGATCAGGTAGCAGGTGGCCTCGATCGCCTCGGTGAGGTTATGCGGGGCGATGTTGGTGGCCATGCCGACGGCGATGCCTTGGCTGCCGTTAACCAGCAGGTTGGGGAAGCGCGCAGGCAGCGCCACGGGCTCGGCGAGCGATTCGTCGTAGTTGGGCTGCCAGTCGACGGTATCCTTCTGCAGGTCGCGCAGCAGTTCCATGGCGGGCTTTGCCAGGCGGCTCTCGGTGTAACGCATGGCCGCCGCGCCGTCGCCGTCGATGTTACCGAAGTTGCCGTGACCATCGATGAGCGGCGTGCGCATGGAGAACCACTGCGCCAGGCGAACCATGGCCTCGTAGACCGCGGAGTCACCGTGCGGATGGTACTTACCGATAACTTCGCCGACCGTCCAGGCCGACTTCTTATGTGGGCGGTTGGGGTAGATGCCGCTCTCGTTCATCGCGTACAGGATGCGGCGGTGCACCGGCTTTAAGCCGTCGCGCACGTCCGGCAGGGCGCGCGCCGTGATGACCGACATCGAATACTCGATGAACGACTGCTTCATCTCGCGACCGAACTCCGAAATCTGGAGCTGGCCGCCGTTGATATCTTCGCCGGCCGAGGCGCCGCGATCGACTTCGCCAAAGCTCTCCTCGAGCTCGGCGTCGTCGTCTTCTTCCTCATCATCATCGGCATCGGGGTTATAGGCGTCCGGGTCGCCGTCCTCGCCCTGCTCAGCACGGGCAAGCAGGCGCTTCAAATCATCGGGCATACCGGCATCGCCGGCCTCGTCCATACCCTCGTTATTGTTGATATCGTCTGCCACGTTACCTCCTCTTAAGCGTCAAGGAAACGCGCGTCATGCGCATGTTTTTCAATGTACTCGCGGCGATAGCCGACCTCGGAACCCATGAGCTCTCGCACGGCGCGGTCCGCCACCACGGCGTCCTCGATCGACACGCGCTGCAGGATGCGGGTCTTGGGGTCCATCGTCGTCGAGGCAAGCTGCTTGGGGTCCATCTCGCCCAGGCCCTTGTAGCGCTGGACGGTATAGCCCTTGCGCTTTTTGGTGATCTTGCCGTCCTTGGCCTTGCCGTCCTCGTCGTTATCGTCGGGGTTCAGGCCCAGGCTCTGGATGGTGTCGCGCAGGATCTCGTCTTCGGGCTGGCGGCCGTTGGGATACACGTAGTGGATCTTGTTGCGCACCTTAATGCCAAAGATGGGCGGGCAGGCAACATAGACGTAGCCGGCATCGATCAGCGGACGCATGTACTTGTAGAAGAATGTCAGCAGCAGGATGCGGATATGCGCACCGTCGACGTCTGCATCGGTCATGATGATGATCTTGTGGTAGCGCGCCTTGGTGATATCGAAGTCGCCGCCGTCGCCGGCGCTCGTCGTGACGCCACAGCCGATCGCGGTAATCAGCGACTGGATGGTGTCACTCGAGAACGCGCGATGGTCACCAACGCGTTCGACGTTCAAAATCTTGCCGCGCAGGGGCAGAATCGCCTGGATGTCTCGGCGACGGCCGTCCTTGGCCGAACCGCCTGCCGAGTCGCCCTCTACGATGAAGAGCTCGGTCAGCTCGGCATCGCGCACCGAGCAGTCGGCGAGCTTACCGGGCAGGGACGCCGTCTCGAGCAGGCTCTTGCGACGCGTCGCCTCGCGCGCCTTGCGGGCGGCGTTGCGGGCCTTGCAGGCTTGCTGGGCCTTCTTGACGATCTCGCGGGCGGGCTTAGGATGCTCCTCGAGGTAGTCGGCGAGACCGTCGGTCACGATCTTGAGCGTCAGCGCGCGCATATAGGAGCTGCCGAGCTTTGCCTTGGTCTGGCCCTCAAACTGCGGGTCGGGCAGCTTGACCGAGATAACGGCCGAAAGGCCCTCGCGCACATCGTCGCCGGTCAGGTTGGCGTCTTTTTCCTTGAGCAGGTTCTGCTTGCGCGCGTAATCGTTGATCACGCGGGTGAGCGCGGTGCGGAAGCCCTCAAGATGCATGCCGCCCTCGGGGGTGTAGATGTCGTTGGCAAACGACATGACGTTCTCGCCGTAACCGCTATTCCACTGCAGGGAAACCTCGACCTCGCCCATCTTGGTCACAGGCGCGTCCGGATCCGATTTGCCCTCGATGTAGATAGGCTCCTTAAAGGCCTCGGGGACGTCCTTGCCCTCGTTAAGGAACTTGACGAAGTCGATGATGCCGCCCTCGTAGCAAAACTCCTCCACATGGGGAGTCGCCTCGCGCTCGTCGGTCAGCACGATTTTGAGGTTCTTATTGAGGAACGCCGTCTCCTGCAGACGGTTGTGCAGCGTATCGAAATCATAGATGCAGGTCTCGAAGATCTCGTCGTCGGGCCAGAAGGTGACGGTGGTGCCCGTCGAATCCGAGGTGCCCACGACCTCCATCTTCTTGACGGTCTTGCCGCGCGAGAACTCCATCTCGTAGGTGTTGCCATCGCGACGAACCTGAACGACCACGCGCTTGGACAGTGCGTTGACGACGGAGATGCCCACGCCGTGCAGGCCGCCCGAGACCTTATAGGCCGAGTTATCGAACTTACCGCCGGCGTGCAAGATCGTCATGACGACCTCGAGCGTCGGGATCTTTTTAACAGGGTGCTCGTCGACGGGGATGCCGCGCCCGTTGTCGACGACCGTGATGGAGTTGTCGGCGTGGACCGTCACCTGGATCTCGGTGCAGAAACCGGCCATGGCCTCGTCGACGGAGTTGTCAACGATCTCCCACACCAGGTGATGCAGACCGCTGGCGCTCGTCGAGCCGATATACATGCCCGGGCGCTTACGAACGGCCTCGAGACCTTCGAGAATCTTAATCTCGCCGCCATCGTAATCGTTTTCGTTTGCCACACGTCCTCCTTCAGTCAAGAAAATGTGTACAGCCTTACTAGTTTATCGTAAAAAAATACCCTCGGGAACGAGGGTATTTGGCTCTACAAGGCCACCAGATGCGATTTAAGGCTCTTTTTTGCTTTGCACGCCCTTGGCCCACTCGGCGCTGGCTCTCATGGCATTCTCGAGGGCCTCGCGCAGTTTTTGGTCTTCGATGGGCGCCACTTGGCGCTCGATCTCGGTGCGCTCGGCCTCACTTAGGTCGGCGTGCGGGGCCGACGGGCGCTCGGTCGTCGCCGGGCGCAGGCGCTGCTTGGCGGCGGGCGGCGTGTGACCGGGCGCGGTGGTTTTGAACACCAGTCCGTCCACATGCGCACCGGCGCGCTCCATGCGCGCGCGGATGATCTCGCGCAGCAGCGTCATTTCCTGCGTCCACGAGGGCGAGTCGAGATACACCAACAGCTCGTTGGACTCGGGCAGATAGCGCAGACCCGTCACATGGCGCCCTTCGCGCGTTCCCGCGCACACCGTGTTCCAGGCGCGATAGATTGCGCGCGATTGCTCGGCGGCCTCCATTTGGGCACGGCGCTCCGGTGTCGCCGCGGCCAAAATGCGCTGGCGTTCGGCATCTAGAAAGCCGCCGAAAGCAACCGTGCCGTTCTCGCGCTCATAATTAGCACGCCTCACCCATGCTCACCACCTTGGCTCGATCAAGCAGGTCATCGGTAAAGTACCCCAGATTGGTGGTGGTTATGACCGTCTGGATATCATCGCCGATCAACTGCAGAAAAGCGTCTCGGCGCCCGGCGTCGAGCTCGCTCATCACGTCATCCAAAAGCAGCAGTGGGGCGGTGCCCAGGACATCGCGAGCCACGGCCACCTCCGCCACCTTCCAGGACAGCACCAACGTTCGCTGCTGTCCTTGGCTGGCAAACGAACGGGCGGAGCGACCCGCCACGGTAAACTCGATCTCGTCGCGATGCGGCCCCACGAGCGTCACGCCGCGGCGCATCTCCTCGTCGGCGCGCTCGTCGAGCGCTGCCAACATGCGCTCGTACGCCCAGCCCTTCAGCTCTTCTCGGTCCTCGGTCTGGGGCAGATCTCCCAGTGTGGACACGTAGGACACGTCCGCGGGCTCGCCGGACGCCACTTGCCCGTAAGCATCGCGCACATGGCCCGCCAGTCGGTCGACCAAGGCCAAACGATGTACGAGCAGGGCCGAGCCCGCACGGGCAAGCGATTCGTTCCAGGCGCCGAGCATCTCGCGGCAGCACCAGCTCTCCTTGAGTAGGGCATTGCGCTGCGTCACGCAGCGGCCATAGGTGCTCGCAAGATCGGCATAGCGTGCGCTCAGTTGCATGCCAAAGTCATCGAGGGCGGCGCGGCGCACACTGGCGCCTCGCTTAACCATGTCCAGATGGTCGGGGCAAAACAGCACGCTCGGCAGAGCCCCGCGCACACCGGCGGCAGAGCACCTCTTGCCGTTGCGGCTAAACGAGCGCTTACCGTCCTCCACGCTCAATCCCATATCAAGCACGCGGCCGTCGCCCTCGAGCCTCAGCTCGACCTTGCACGAGCCCACGCCGTCATGCACGAGCTCGGCAGCGGTCGGATGCCTAAACGAGGTGCCGCTCGTCAGCAGTTGCAGCGCCTCTATGAGGTTGGTCTTCCCCGCCGCGTTGGGTCCCGCGAGCACCGTCACGCCCTCGTCCAGGGCAAGGCGATAACTATCGAAGCTGCGGTAGTGCGCGACGGAAAGATCGCGGGCGAACATGGTCATAGGGCGGTTGCTAGATGCGGACCGGCATAACCAGGTACAGGTAGTTGATCTTGTCGTAGGACTTGAAGATGCCCGCCTGCGAGTAGCTCTTGAGCTCCAGCGTGATCTCCTTCTCCTTGGACAGGGCATTGAGGCAGCCGAAGATGTAGTGGTAGTTGAAGGCGATGGTACCCGACTCGCCCTCGGCCTCGACATCGATCGTCTCCTGCGCAAGGTCCTGGTCATTGGAAATGGAGGACAGGCCCATCTGCCCGTTCTCGACATCGATCTCGAACTTGACGGCGGGGTTGGCGCTCGCGATAACGGCCACGCGCTTGAGGGCGGCGTTAAAGGCGGCGACGTCGATCTTGACGCTCGTCACGCACGAATCGGGGATGAGCTGCTTGTAGTTGGGGTACACGCCCTCGATGCGGCGCGACACGTAGGTGGTGTTGCCGGCCTCAAAGACGACCTGGGTGTCGGTAGCCCCGATCATGATGGTCGCCTGGCTGGCCATGATGTTCAGTGCGTCGTTAAAGGCGTCAGCCGGAACGTTGAGCTCAAAGGAGCCCTCGAGGGTCGAGGTCTCGACCTGCGTATCGCACACGGCCAAGCGGAAGGAGTCGGTCGCCACCAGGCGCACGGTGTTGTTCTCGACCTTCATGTGCACGCCGCCCAGGATGGGGCGAGCCTTGTCGGTCGAGGTGACGCGCCACACGCGGCCGACCATCTCGGACAAGATATCGGTCGGCAGCTCCACGGCACTCTCGATGGCATAGGCCGGAAACTCAGGGAAGTCATTGGCATCGAGCGTGTTCAGGCGGAACGAGCTCTTCTCGCAACTGATCAGCACCTGGCGCTCGGACAGCTCAAAGGTGACCGGGGCATCGGGGAGAGTCTTGGTGATATTGGAGAGCATCTTACAGGGGATAACCATCTCGCCCTCTTCTTCGACATGCGCCGCGATGCGATGACGGATCGAGATGGTGTAGTTAGAGGTCTGGAATTCCAAGATGCCGTCTTGCGCCTTGACGAGCGCGCCCGACAGGATGGGAAGGGTGGATGCCGAAGCGACACCCTTCATAACGACGCCGATGGCTTGTGTAAGCGAGCTCTGGCTGACGGTGAACTTCATCTTTTAATACCTTTCTATAGATATAAATATCTTAATAATAGTAATAGCACTGACGAAACTGTTGATTACTCCCAAAGACGCAGGTCAGACCCAGAAGGAGAATCGACAGCAACCTGTGTGCAACAGGGGTGGTTTTCCACGTTCAAAACCTGCGCAAAACTTTTCATCACCGCGGGTTGGGTTTTAGACACCTTATGCCCGTGGTTTCGACAAGTTTTCAACAGGTGTCTCTATTTCCCTACGAGCGCAGTGTAATTTTATCGCGCAACGATTTGAGATCTTCGGTGACGGTGCGGTCTTCCTGGATCATCTTCTGGACCTTTTTGTAGCTCGTGCTGACGGTCGAGTGGTTGCGGTTGCCAAATTCGGCGCCCACCGCCGTGGTCGTCATCTCGCACATCTCGATGGCCAGGTAGATAGCGATATGGCGTGCTTTGGCGATATTGGCGTTGCGACGCGGGCCGATGAGCTCCTCGTGCGTCACGCCGTACTGCTCTTCGATGACGGACTGAACCGTCTGGACGTTGATCTTTTTGGCCGATGTGTCGAAGTACTGGCTGGCGATGGCGTCGATATCGTCAAAGGTGAGCTCTCCGCCCTCGCGCTCGCGGTCGCCCGCCTCGCCGGCGCAGCGCTCGCAAAAGCTCTCGAGTTCGCGGATGTTGGTGCCCGAGACCTCGGCCATGTGTTTAAAGTGCTCGTCGGTCAGGTGCCCGCCGTCGCCCCCATAGGCCGCCAGCAGCGAGTCGTCGCCTGCCTCGGGAGCGGCGACGATGGTGTTCTCGTAATAGCGCTGCAAGATCTTGTATTTCATCTCGTAGCTGGGCTCTGCGACCAGGCAGAGCATGCCGGCGTTGAAGCGGCTGGTCAGACGCTCGTCCATGCTCAGGTCCTTGGGGGCGCGGTCTGCCGCGATGACGACCTTCTTGTTGTTGCGGATGAACTCGTCCATGAGCTGGAAAAAGTAGTCCACGCTCGCGCGCTTGCCGATGATGTTTTGGATGTCATCGATGATGAGCACGTCCACGCCGTGGTACGCCTGCATGATGGGGGCGTTGCTCTTCTTTTGGCGGTCGAACTCGGTCATCAGGTCGTCCAGATATGCCTGGGAGTTGGCATACTTGACCTTGATCTCGGGCGACTTCTCGGCGAGCTCGTTTTTGATGGCAAGTAGCAGGTGCGTCTTGCCCAGGCCCGATTTGCCGTAGATGAACAGTGATGTGCACGTGCCGCGCTCGTCAGCGAGGGCGGCAAACTTGAGTGCCGAGCGATAGGCATGGCTGTTCTCAGGGCCGTAGACAAAGTTCTCAAAGGTAAATTTTGAGTTCGCGGCGAGCGGGGCTCCATCCGTATTCTGCTCGGCCGGCACGGTCGGTGCTGGCATGGGTGAAGTGGGGGTCGCAGCTTGCGTGGGTTTAGTCGGCGCTCCGCCCTTCATCTGGTTCATCATGCGACGAAAATCATCGGCCGAGAGCGTGTTTTTGATTGCAATGCCCGAATCCGCGCCCGCCGCTGCGTCGTGAGCGATGGGCATGTGCGTGACGGGTACGTTCGTTGACGTCGCCGCCGCGGTCGGCAACGGTGCCATGGTTTCACGGGAAACATCGCTGTGCTTGTGCTCGATCGTCGGTACGTCGCCTGCGGAGGCCGGCGCCGCCGGGGAAGCAGCGGGAGCCGTGGCGGGCGCCGTCGCGGCAGCGGATTCCGTCGCGGCGCCTTGCGGTGCCACGATGTCGAGCGCAATCGGTGCAAAGGCGATTTCTTCCAGATAGGCCTCAATGGTCGGCTGATGCTTTTTGAGCTGCGCGATGGCAAAGCGCGAGGGGGCCTCGATCGTGAGCGTATCTTCGGTCAGGCTTATGGCGCGCGATTGCCCCAGCATGTTGATGAGGCGTGCATCTTGGCCGTCGCGCTGGCAAAAGGCGATGGCATCCCCCAGGATGATGCTTGCTTCCTCGTCCACTGTCTCTCCCGTTCTTTAGCTCTGAGCTCGCACGCGAGCGGCGCCGAGTTCGGTCAGATGGTATTTCTGGCCATGCTTGATGACTAAGCCGGCCTGCGCCAAGTCATTGAGCGTGCGTGACCAAGTGGGGGCCGAGTTTCCAAACGCCCTCGCCAGATCGGTTGCACCGCACGCTTGATTTTGCGCCAGATAGCCCAGCGCGGCGTTGCCGCGATCGCTTACGAACACGTCCGGTTGTGGCTGCGCATACTGATTTGCTGCATTAGGATACATCATTTGAGCTGCTGGTTGTTGAGAACTCTGCATCGGCGGCATTTGCTGTTGAAAACTTTGAGGCCACTGTTGGTAAGGCTGCGGAGGCATCTGCTGGGCCCAGGGGTTGTACTGCTGCTGCGGCATCTGCTGGTACGGCTGCTGATATCCCTGCTGGTGCTGCTGCGGGAACTGCTGGCCATACCCCAGTGGCGGCATCTGCTGATATGGATATCCCTGTTGGTACGGTTGATAGCCCATTTGCTGGCCACCCGGTGCCCCCGTCGCCTGCTGCATTGCTGCTGCATCCTGATCCGCCAGCGGCATGGTCTCTGGCATGTTTGGCGGCATCGACATAGATGCCGCTTGGGGTTCTTGTGTAGGAAGCATTCCGGGCTGCTGCATCTGTCCCACGGGGGGCTGCATCTGCTGCGTTGCCATGGGCTGCTGCGCAAAAGCTCCCGGCAGGGGATATGTGGGCTGTTCCGTCTCGGGCCGCACGGCAGCGCCGCGTCCGCCGGCACGCTCGATTTCCTGCACGCGTTTAGGGTTCAGGCTTACCGTAACCACGGTGCCGTTGCCCATGTTGTCCTCGATGGATACGGCACCGCCGGCGTTTTCCAAATACTCCTGCACCATGGGAAACCCTGCTCCGGTTCCACGGATATAACGCTTCATCTTGCTGTTTGCGCTGGTAACGCCAAAGTCGAAAGCACGTTCCTTGTCGTCGATGCCTGGTCCTTGGTCAGCAAAGCGGATGGTGTCTCCGCCGTCCAGAATCGAGATGATGGGCTCGGCAAAGTGTGCGTGGATAAAGTTTTCGACAATCTCGCGGATGACCATGAGCGAGATATGGCCGCCTTGTTCTTTCATGCACTGGTAGACGGTGTTGGTCGTCTCTTCCAAATACGTGCGGACATCTTGCGGATCAATGACGATCACACGCGGTGTCGACAGCATGTCGTCATAGACGGCGATGCGCGCGGCGTACATGGCTTTTGGCGCCTGCGTGGTCGTCTGCTCGCCTTCCGCATGCTCTTCGCGCACGCCGGTGATGTGCTCGTTGTCGGGTGCCGGGTCTCCGGAATCGACCATGGTGTAAAAGTCGTCAGACATGCCGCTCGCAATCTTTCAAAAGGTTTCGAACAAATAGTAGCTCACCGTGCAATGTTTCTCATCTTTCGACAACTTTTCAAAACATGTTGAAAACTTTGGAAAACGGACGAAAAGTTCTCAACATTGCCAACATGACCTGTTGAAAACTCGATGAAATATCGTGAAAAGTTGCCATGCACCGCTAAATCGAGCTTGGCTTATGGGGGAACCGTGTGAACTGCGCAACCTTTTACCTTTGATTTCTTGACATTTGAACATTGATTTCCCTACAATCTTCAAGCTCACGTGTCTATATCTGCGTCCGCGCCCCCGCGGACACTCGAAATGCAGCAGGAGGAACTTAAGATGAAGCGTACGTATCAGCCTAATAAGCGTAAGCGTGCCAAGACCCATGGCTTCCGTGCCCGTATGGCCACTAAGGGTGGTCGTGCCGTGCTCGCCCGTCGTCGCGCCAAGGGCCGCAAGCGTCTCACTGTCTAGCAGCGATACACACATCTCGCATGAAGACTATTAAGTCTCGGCAAGATTTCGAGCATGTGTTCAGTCAGGGGCGTCGTTTCAATCACCCTCTGATTCGAATGACCATATGTGAATCGGTTGGCGAAGGCGACTCCGGAAGGGTCGCCTTCGTTGGTGCTAAACGGCTCGGTTGTGCTGTCGTGCGCAACCGTTCTAAGCGTGTGATGCGCGAGGCCGCCCGCAGCTGTGGATTTCCCGTTGCGGGTTATGACATCATCTTGTTCGCAACTCCCAAGACGAGGGTTTCCTCGCCGCAGGAGATGGACAAGGCGTTGCGTTCGCTTATGAAACGCGCCGGCGTTGCCGGGGAGGAGCGATGAGCAATCACGTTTTGCGACGTGTTGCCATCGCTCCTATTCGCATATATCAACAGGTTATTTCGCCCTTATTGCCTGACGCCTGCATTTATTACCCAACGTGCTCGCAATACGCCGTCCAGGCGATTGAGAAGCACGGTGTTTTGAGAGGCTGCTGGCTTGCCGTGAGGCGCATCGCTCGCTGCAATCCCCTGCACGTCGGCGGTTATGACCCTGTGCCCTAGCGGGCACTCGCTATCGGAGGAAAACTTACATGTGGGATTGGATCGTTAACATCCTTTTCGAGCTGCTCAAGCTCATCCAGACCTTTGCGGTCGACTGGGGCCTGTCCATCATCATCCTGGTGGTCATCATCCGTCTGCTGCTGACGCCGCTTATGCTTAAGTCGACCAAGTCGACAGCTCGTATGCAGGTGCTGCAGCCCAAGATGCTCGAGATTCAGGAACGCTATGCCGACGATCCTCAGCGTCAGGCCGAGGAGATGCAGAAGTTCTACAGCGAGAACAAGTTCAATCCGCTGGCCGGCTGTCTGCCGCTTCTGATTCAGATGCCTATCCTGTTCGCCCTGTTTACGCTGCTGCGTAACCTGCCGCAGTACTTTAACGACGGCACGTTCTCGTTCTTCAACATCCTGCCCGACCTTACCACCACGCCGAGCGCTTCCTTTGCCGATGGCTTTATGGTTGCACTGCCTGCGCTGGTTTGCCTGATCCTGTTCGCCGTCCTGACCCTGATTCCGCAGCTCTATATGTCGCGCAACCAGACCGGCCAGCAGGCTCAGAGCATGCGTATGATGGCCGTTGTCATGACGGTCATGATGCTTTGGATGGGCTGGAGCCTTCCCGTTGGTGTTCTGCTGTACTACGACGTCTCGTCTGCTTGGCAGGTTATCCAGCAGATTTTTGTGACGCAGAAGGTCATCGACAAGGCGAAGGCCGATGAGGAGGAGCGTCTTAAGAACGCTCCGCTGCAGGTTGAGGTCACTCGTCGAGAGAAGAAGCCGCGCCCGCACAAGAAGAAGTAGTGGGATATCAATCTTATTTAGGTACCTAACTTTTGGAGTACGTTATGTCTGAAGAGATCATCGAGGATATGCTTGAGGAGGTTGCCCCGCAGGTCGCGGGCGATTATCCCGAGATTGCACAGCGCTACAAGGCTGGTGAAGAGCTGACCGATGAGGAGCTCGACACCATTGCCGATGTTGCGATTTCCATCCTGCGTTCCATCCTTTCGCACTTCGATGCCGCCAACTCTCCTATCGATGAGTATGAGGGCGACGAGGGTGAGCTGATTTTGGATGTAACGGCTCCCGACCTTGCTGTTCTCATTGGCCGTCATGGTCGCACCCTTGATGCCCTTCAGGTTATGTTCTCTTTGCTGGTGAGCCGCAAACTTGGCTTTAGGTATCCGGTTGTAGTGGACGTAGAGGGATACAAGAGTCGCCGTCAGGACAAGGTTGCTTCCATGGCTCAGTCTGCTGCCGAGCGTGCCATCCGCACTCATAAGAGTGTTTCGCTTCCGCCCATGAATGCCTACGAGCGTCGACTGGTTCACATTGCACTTCGTGGCAATGATGCCGTCGATACTCATTCTGAGGGTTCTGACCCTGATCGCCATGTGGTGATTGTTGCTCGATAATCTTCTCGAGCTTATGCTAAGGGGACGTGGTTTCCACGTCCCCTTTTTTTGTCAAAAGTTCTCGATACACTGATTTTTGTCAGAAAGGAGCTTTCGTTGTTAGTACTTACTGATCAGCAGGCTGACGAGATGTTGAGTCGTCTAACTTCCTATTGCAAAGAGTATTCCTTGAGCGTAACTGATGTTGAGCTGAGGAAATGTATTCAGCATTTGGATTTGGTTCTAGAAACAAATAAGACAACCAATCTCACCCGTATTCTTAACGTAGAAGATGCTGCAGTACTTCATATCCTCGACTCACTTGTTTTGCTCCCCTATATCAACAAGGCTCCTGAGGGAGCTTTGCTCGATATGGGAACAGGTGCGGGCTTCCCTGGTATTCCATTAACCATAACCACGCATCGTAAAGCTACTTATATTGACTCTGTTGGCAAGAAGGTTGATGCGGTTAATTTCTTTGTCAATGCTCTTGGATTGAAACATGCTCATGCGGTTCATGATCGTCTTGAAGAATATGCTCGAAGCCATAAGAAGCAGTTCTCTGTTGTAACCGCCCGCGCACTGGCCCCTCTACCGATTCTTGTTGAGTATGCGGCTCCGTATCTGAAGGATGGAGGGCTATTTGTTATAACCAAGGGCAATCCTTCGGATGAGGAGCTTGCTTCCGGCATGTCAGCAGCTAAGATTTGCGGCTTCACTTTGCTTCTGAATGATGCAATTGATTTGCCTGAAGGCTTGGGTCACAGGGAGTTCATTGTTCTTAAGAAGAGTCATCCAGCATCTGTCTCATTGCCTCGTGCAAATGGCGTGGCAAAGAAGAATCCGCTTGCCTAGATGTTTCACGTGAAACATAATGGATACTAACAACTTGCAGTGTTTCACGTGAAACATGGCGGTTGATATCGATTCGGAATGTTTCACGTGAAACATCCTCCGTTTGACAGCTTTAATACACACCAGGAGGGACCGTGGGATTTCGCGACGTTAAGCGTTCTAAGAACGCAAAAGACACGCGTATCATTGCAATCATCAATCAAAAAGGCGGCGTCGGTAAGTCAACGACGGCTGTAAACCTTGCAGCAGCACTGGGTGAGCAGGGTCGTAAGACACTGATTGTCGATTTTGATCCGCAGGGAAACAGCACCAGTGGATTCGGAATTGAAAAAGAAGACCTTAATCACTGCATCTATGATGCATTGTTGAATGATGTGCCGGCAGAATCGCTTGTTCTTGATACAAATTGTAAAAAGGTATTCGTTATTCCGGCTACAATTCAACTTGCAGGCGCGGAAATTGAGCTCGTAAGCGCAATTGCTCGTGAAACCCGCCTCAAAGATTTGCTTGAGCCGATTCAGGACGAGTTTGACTTTATTTTCATTGACTGTCCTCCTTCGCTCGGCCTGCTTACTATCAACGCTTTGACCGCAGCAGACAGCGTTTTGATTCCGATCCAGTGCGAATATTACGCACTCGAGGGCGTTACGAAGCTGCTTGAGTCAATGAAGATGGTCAAATCACGGCTGAACAAGGGCTTAGACACCTATGGTGTGCTTATGACCATGTATGATTCGCGTACTTCACTATCGAATCAGGTTGTTGAGGAGGTTCAATCGTACTTTGGTGATAAGGCGTTTAAGACGCTAATCCCCCGTACGGTTAAAATCTCCGAAGCTCCGTCTTTTGGAGAACCGGTAATTACCTATGCACCTCAAAATAAGGGTGCAAAAGCATATATGAACCTTGCAAAAGAGGTGATCAAGCGTGCCTAGTGTAAAGAAACGTGGCGGATTGGGACGTGGACTCAATGCTTTGGTCTCAGAGGCCGAGTATGAGACCGGCGGTTCGGCTGCATCGGCTTCAAATGCCACATCTGAAACAAAACTACCAATTGAGGATATCGTTCCCAACCCTAATCAGCCGCGAATTCACTTTAACGAAACTGAACTTCGCGAGTTGAGCGAGTCAATCCAAGAACATGGCGTTTTGCAGCCGCTTTTGGTTCGCAAGCATGGAAACGGCTATGAGATCATCGCTGGTGAGCGTCGTTACCAGGCGTCAAAGCTTGCTGGCCTTGAAGAATTGCCAGTCATCATTAAAGAGGTAAATGATGAAGAGATGCTGGCTCTTGCTCTTATCGAAAACCTTCAGCGTTCTGATCTGAATCCCGTCGAAGAGGCTAAGGGCTATCGCCAACTCATTGATGCCAGTGGGATGACCCAGGAGGCATTGTCGAAGGCAGTAAGCAAGTCACGCTCTGCAATTACAAACTCGCTGCGTCTTCTCGATCTTCCCGAAGTAGTTCAGCAGATGATTTTTGAGGGCAAACTTACTGCCGGTCATGCACGTGCGATTCTTGCAGTTCCCTATGAGGACGCGCGTATTCGACTTGCAGAGAAAGTTGTTACAGAGGGCCTTTCCGTAAGAGCGACAGAAAATCTTGCTCCGTTGTTTTCTGCCGGAGAGACACCTAAGACGCCAAGGCCTGCAACGCCTCAGTCCTTTAAAAAGGCTGCCCGTGTGCTTCGTCAGGTATTTAATACCAACGTGCGTGTGAAGAGCTCGCGTGGAAAGAATAAGATTGAGATTGAGTTTAAAGACGAGGAAGAGCTCTCTCGTATTCTTGGCGAAATGATTCAGTTTGATCAAGGAGGCCAAGATGAGATATAAGATTTTAACAGCGATTGCATTGGTGACGACTGTCGCGGCTGGTGCCTTTGCTGGCTATAAGATTGCGACAGACGATGAACTTCGAGGTCGTTTGCTTCGTGGCGCGCAAGATATCGTCGATACTTCCAAAAAGAAAATGGATGTTATGACGGAAGATGTTGCCATGCGTACTGCTCAGGTAACGAAGAATCCCAAGATTAATCAAGGTTGGGTCAGCAACCAATGGGAAAATGTAGGCTATTAGGTACCTAACAATTACTCAGCATATTTTGAGGGGTCCTTGTCTGATTCATGAGACAAGGACCCCTTATTTTGGCCGTAAAAAATGGGACAGGTAGCAGCTGATTCAAAATTAAGGTCAATAAATGAAACGACCCCGGTTGCATATTCTGTAACCGGGGTCGTTCGATGTTTCACATGAAACGTTTTGGGATGCGACTCCCCTATGCGTTCTTCTGAACTTTGAAGCGCTGCTTCAGCTGTCCGCAAGCGGCGTCAATATCGTTACCACGGGAGTTACGAATCGTGGTCTCGATGCCACGGGACTCAAGACGACGCTGAAGATCCCCAACCTTATGAATCGGCGACGGCTTGAGCGGGCTACCCTCGATGTCGTTAAGCTGAATGAGGTTAACGTGGCACAGCGTTCCCTCGCAGAAGTCGCAGAGCGCCTGCATTTCGGGATTCGTATCGTTGACGCCTTCGATCATGGCATACTCATAGGTCGGGCGGCGGCCAGTCTTCTCGGTGTAGAGCTGAAGCGCCTCGTGAAGGCGAAGCAACGTGTACTTCTTAACACCGGGCATGAGCTTATTGCGCGTCGACTGGATGGCGGAATGCAGTGAAACAGCAAGCGTGAACTGCTCGCGGATGTCGGCAAATTTGCGAATACCGGGAATAACGCCACTGGTAGAGACGGTGAGGTGACGAGCACCGATACCAATGCCATCGGGGTCGTTGAGGATTCGCAGCGCCTTGAGAACCTCGTCGTAGTTGGCAAATGGTTCGCCCTGGCCCATGAAGACGACGCTCGTGGCGCGCTCGCCAAAGTCGTTGGATACATGAAGTACCTGGTCGACGATCTCTTGAGCGGTCAGAGAGCGCTTGAGGCCGTTGAGACCGGTAGCGCAAAAGGCGCAGCCCATGCCACAGCCAGCTTGGGTGGAAACGCAGACGGAAAGCTTGTTACGACGGGGCATGCCGACAGTCTCGACGGAAACGCCGTCGTGGTACTCGAGCAGATACTTGCGCGAGCCATCTTTGGAAACCTGCTTGGTTAGTTCAGTCGGCGTGTCAAAGGCAAAAGCCTCTTTAAGCTGCTCGCGGAAAGCCTTAGGAAGGTTTGTCATATCGTCAAACGAACAAACGTTCTTCTCGAAGACCCATTCGATGAGCTGCTTCGCGCGGAAGGCGGGCTGGCCAAGCTCGGCCACGAGCTCGCGAATATCGTTTTGGCTCAAGTCGCGAATGTCCTGAGATTTAGTCCTGGGATTCATGGAAGCCTTTCGATTTTGGGGAAACGTAGAGGGTATCGCTACAATATGGTATCAGCTGCAGAAATTATAGAGGAGGAGTCTGCCCATGCCGGGTAAAAGCCTAGAGAACATGCACGTAGCGGTCTTGGCGGGCGGTCATTCCGCTGAGCGCGAGATCTCGCTCAATTCGGGAAAGAACGTCGTGGTTGCCTTGAAGGAGGCCGGCTACACTTCGGTGGAGCTGCTCGACACGGCTGCCGATGATTTTATGGTAACCATGGCGACCGGCGGCTTTGACGTGGCGTTTATCGCCATGCACGGTGCCGGCGGCGAGGATGGCGCCATGCAAGGCGCCATGGAGACCCTGGGTATCCCCTACACGGCTTCGGGCGTGCTTGCCAGCGCCTGCGGTGCCGACAAGGAGGTCTCTAAGCTCCTGTACGCCAAGGCGGGCATTCCCATTGCCCCCGGCCTTGCGCTCGAGGTGGGCGATGAAGTCGATATCGATCATATCGTCGAGGTTTGTGGCGAGCGCTGCTTTGTGAAGCCGGCCGTCAACGGTTCCAGCTATGGCATTTCCCTGGTCCATGAGCCCTCCGAGCTGCCCGCGGCAATCGCCAAGGCGTTTGAGTACGGCGACAAAGTGCTGGTCGAGAAGTGCATCGAGGGTACCGAGATCACCGTCGGCGTATACGGCGAAGATGACGTGCGCGCTCTGCCGATTGTCGAGATTCGTAAGCCCGAGGACTGCGAGTTCTACGATCTGGACGTGAAGTATGTCGACCCTACGGACATCCATCGCATTCCGGCGCAGATTTCACCCGAGAATTACGCTCGTGCCCAGGAGCTTGCCTGTGCTGCTCACAAGGCCCTCGGTTGCCTGGGTATCTCGCGCAGCGACTTTATCGTGAGTGAGGACGGCCCCGTTATCCTCGAGACCAATACCATTCCCGGCATGACCGATACGTCGCTGTATCCGGACGAGATACGCCACACCGACGACATGACGTTCCCGCAGGTCTGTGACAGCCTGATCCGTATGGGCCTTCGTCGAGCGGGCATTGCATGCTAATCGAGGACGCGGTTTCGTCAGGAACGCCGCAGTTTGTCATCGACTCCTATGCCACGCTTGCCGAACGCGCCAAAACGCAGTCCTTCGGCCTTATCGAGGAAGATGTGATCGTCCTCGATACCGAGACCACAGGTCTTTCGGTGCAGGACAATGAGCTGATCGAGATCTCGGCGGCCCGTCTTTCGGGCCGCGAGGTCGTCGACCGCTTCGATACCTTCGTGCATCCCAAACAGCTGATTCCCGCCGAGATTACCGAGCTCACGAGCATTACAAACGCCGATGTGGCAGATGCCCCGTCGGCCGTCGAGGCCGTGGCCGCTCTCGCCGATTTTGTCGGCGGCTGCCCGGTGATTGCGCATAACGCCACCTTCGACCGTTCGTTTATCGAGTCGGTCAAGGGCGGTGTCAACGTCAGCGACATCTGGATCGATTCGCTGGCGCTGTCGCGCATCGCGCTTCCGCGCCTGGCCTCGCATAAGCTCTCTTTCATGGCCGACCTGTTTGGCTGCGACTCGGTGTCGCACCGCGCCAACGCCGATGTCGACGCCCTGTGTGGCGTATGGCGCGTGTTGCTCGTGGCGCTCACCGACTTGCCCCAGGGCTTAATGGCGCGCTTGGCCGACATGCATCCCGACGTACCCTGGTCCTATCGTCCCATCTTCTCCTTCTTGGCGGGGCAGAACCCCGGTTCCATCTTCTCTCTCAGTGCCGCCCGCGCCGACGTACTCAAGGCCGATCGGGCCGATGATCGCGTTGATGCGGACGAGCTACCGGTCCTTAGGATGCCGAGCCGCGAGGAAATCGAGGCGGACTATGCCCCGGGCGGCCTGGTTAATCGTATGTACCCCACGTACGAGCCGCGCGATGAGCAGATCGCGATGGCGCTCGAGGTCCGCGATGCGCTGGTCACGGGCACTCATCGTGTAATTGAGGCGGGCACAGGCGTCGGCAAATCGATGGCCTATCTGGTGCCTTTTGCCGAGGCAGCGCGCCGTAACAACATCACGGTTGGTATTGCGACCAAATCGAACAATCTTGCCGACCAGCTCATGTACCATGAGCTGCCAAAACTTGCCGAGCAACTGGACGGTGGTCTGTCATTTTGCGCTCTCAAGGGGTATGACCACTATCCGTGCCTGCGCAAGCTTGAGCGCATGAGCCGCGGCCAGGTCGAGATTACCACCAAGCGCGATCCGGCGGACACGCTCACGGCGGTCGCGGTCATTATGGCGTACGTCTGCCAATCAGCCGATGGCGACCTCGACTCGCTTGGCATTCGGTGGCGCAGCGTCAACCGCCCCGACTTTACGACGGCCTCGCGCGAGTGTGCTCGTCGCCTCTGTCCGTTTTTCCCTGATAAATGTTTGGTCCACGGCGCTCGCCGTCGTGCGGCGCACGCCGATGTGGTGGTCACCAACCATTCCCTGCTGTTCCGCAATGTTGCGGCCGAGGGCAGGATTTTGCCTCCGATTCGTCATTGGGTAATCGACGAGGCCCATTCCATCGAGCGCGAGGCGCGCCGTCAGTGGGCGCGCGTGGTGTCGGCGGACGAATCACGCGTTCTGTTTGAGCGCCTGGGTGGCTCGAGCACCGGCGCGCTAAGCCAGGTTTCCCGTGATTTGGCAACCTCCGAGGGCTCTACGCTCTATCTGGGCCTTACTGCCAAGGCGACGTCGACAGTTGCACGCGCGAGCATGGCAATCGCCGACGTGTTCGATGGCGTTCGCGAGCTCGGCCGCCGTGCCCGTGGGGGTTATGATAATGCCAATCTATGGATTGGCCCCGAGTTGCGCGAATCTGACGACTGGCATGATTTCTTACCGTCGGCCTACACTGCCATCGACGCATTGGAACAGGCTGACAAGAGCGTCGACGCGCTGGTGCAAGCCGTCGCCGCCGACAAGCCCGAGGTTGTTGTCGACCTGGGTGATATCTCGCGCCGCCTGCACGAGCTGGCCGAGAACCTCAAACTCATCATTGAGGGCACCGATGAACACTACGTGTATTCGCTGCAGGTCAATCGCAGGTTGCGTGCCGGCGGAGAATCAATGACCGCAGAGCGCATCGACATTGGCGAGGCCTTGGCAACTGAGTGGCTGCCCGAGGTTCACACGGCTATCTTTGCCTCGGCGACCATGACGGTGTCCAAAAGCTTTGAACACTTTAACCACGCAGTCGGCCTCGATCGCATCGGTGCTTCAACATCCTCATCGTTGCACTTGGACTCGAGCTACGACTTCGATTCGAACATGGCTGTAGTCGTTGCGGGCGATATTCCCGATCCGCGCGATCGTGAGAGCTATCTTACGGCGCTCGAGCGCGTGCTGGTCGACGCCCATCTTGCCATGGGCGGATCGGTGCTCACACTGTTCACCAATCGGCGCGACATGGAAGACCTGTACGCCCGCGTTGAGCCCAAGATGGCCCGTGCGGGTCTGGAGCTCAACTGCCAGCAGCGCAACTCATCTCCTCGTCGCCTGCGCGACCGGTTTATCAACGAGCCGACCTCGTCGCTTTTTGCTCTTAAGGCCTTTTGGGAGGGATTCGACGCCAGCGGCGAGACGCTGCGCTGCGTCATCATTCCCAAGCTGCCGTTCTCGAGCCCTACGGACCCGCTCTCGTGCGAGCGCAACCTGCGCGAAGACCGCGCTTGGGCGCGCTATTCGCTGCCCGAGGCGGTGCTCGAGGTCAAGCAGGCGGCCGGCCGCCTTATCCGCTCGTCGACCGATTGCGGCGTGCTGATTCTGGCCGACCCGCGCCTGGTGACGAAGGGCTACGGAAAGAAGTTCTTAACGTCGCTGCCCACGAGCTCCTACCAGCGCATCGAATCGGCGCGGATCGGGCACTATCTGCAACTGTGGCGCGCACGCCACGAGCGGCGGCGCTAAAGCGGACAGACGAGGGTTTTTGCCATATCGCGCAGACGCTTTGACAGGGCGGGGTCATCCAAGATGCGGATGGCTCCGCCCGCTGCAATTATCTGGCTCAGTAGCCAACGCTCGGAGCCGTAATGCACGGTTACCGTTGCCATGTCTGCTCCGCTGCGCTCGATTAGGGTGATGCCGGCCCAGTCCAGATGCTCCGCCATATCGAATGGCATCAAGAGCTTTGCACTACGCTGCGTCCGGGCAAGGGAATCGTGGAGGGATGCGACGTCCGGTGCGTGAGGCACGACGGAGTCTTCCGTCAAGGCGAGTTCCTCGATTTTATCCATGCGATAGGTGCGCTGCTTATCGACTGCGATGTCCCAGGCAATCAGGTATGTTTGGTCGCCGTTTGTCGTAATGCGCAAGGGGTCGACCAGACGCTCGCGTGGCCGTGCATCGTCCATCGAGCGATACGAGATGCGGCAGCGAACGCCGTCCTGAATGGCGCAGCTCAGCTGCTGCCAGTGCGACCCGTGGTTGACGGTGTCAAAGACGCGCTGGTTATAGCCGAGCTCTTCGGGTAGAAGGGCATGTCGAATCCGAGCTGCCGTATGCGGCTCGATCCCCAACGATTCAAGTTCATGGTTGAGCACAGCGCCCTCGGCGGCACTCAAGCGCAGCGGTAGCACACGCCCGGCGTCACCGGTGAGGACCACACGCTCGCCGCGGCATTCGCAGATGATGCGCGCGCCCGATTCTCGGTCCGCGAGCGTCGAGACGATCTCGAGAATCTCGTCGAGCGATACCCCCGTGATGTCAAAGCGACTGCAAATCTCGGTTCGTGTCATGCCGCTCTCGCCGGCGGCGTAGAGGGCTTCCATGATGTCGATGGCGCGCGAGAGTCTCTGCTCGCTGGTGAGTTTACGCACGGGCATACTCGTGCACCGTCCTTTCGATGAGGTGGTTCCACGCCTGCTTGAGCGATTTGGGGGCCATGGGCCTCATGCCGTCCATGGCGTGGGCCATGCAAAATGAGGCGGCGGCTTCAAGGTCGCGCACGTCAACGGTCCAGGTCCATCCCACATCGGTGTGTGCGAGCTCACCTCGCCCGCGCGTGAGGCCGTTGATCATATCGATCTGCGTCTGGGGGGCGAACGAGAACGTGGCTGCAACGGGCGGTCGGTCGGCAAAATCGAATTCAAAGAACAGATAGTCGTTGAGATTGAAGTTCGCGGGGATGACGTAGGCCTTCGAAGGACGCCAAGCGCGTACGATGCGGTCGCAGCGGAATGTCCTGATGTCGTCGGTGACGTTGTCGAGGCCGCAGAAGTACGCCACGCCCTCGCGCTCGAACATGCCGTAGACGCAGACGGTACGTTCTTTCTGCTCGCCGCGTCCGTTCTGATATAAAAATCGCAGCGCGCATCGCTCGGCAAAGGCGCTCCATACCGCATCGACGGTGGGAGAGCGGCGGATCGGTGCTTCGTCCGCCGTCGTCCTACCGGTGAGGTAGGCAATCTTTGATCGAATATCGGCAAGCGGTGCGGCAAAAGTGGATGAGCCGGCCGCTAGTGCCTGGTCGATGGCGTTGAGCAGGATATCGGCGTCGTCTGCGGTGATGAGGCCGCCTGCTGCAAAGGTGTGCTCGCGGTCAATTGTCCACGAGCTTTCCTCGGTCTCCTGCGCGCCGGCGGGGCGAACCTCCTTGATTAAGATGCCACGCTCGAGCAGTTTGTCACGATCGCGCCGAAACTTGCGCTTATCCGAGTCGATGTTGCCCGAGCCATATCCCAGGTCAGAATCCAAGACGATCTGCTCGGTCGTCAGCGGTTCGGGGGAGCTATTGAGCACAAAGAAAAGATTGAGGATGCGCTGAGCCGTTTTATCGAAACTGGGCTCCGAATTCCCCTTTTTAATTGTCGCGGTCGCGTCGCTTGCCGTCATAGAGTCCTCGCATGAGAAGGTGGTTTGCTGCCATGATTTTAGTCCGATATGGAGATTAGGCTATATCCTTGTCCGCTCGGGGCGTTAAGATGGCCCGAATTCGGTCGTTTGCGCCCGCTCGGGGTATACTTTCGACTATATACGGTTCTAATGTGCATGCATTGGGCCTATTTGTCGGATTATGGATGTGGAGCGCACATGGCGAACACCCAGAACTATATTAACCACCTGCTGCAGAACACCGGCATTACGCCGGCATGCAGCGAAGAAGAGCGCTTGGCTGCCGAGGATATCGCTCAGATCTTCCGCAACCACGGCTTTGATCCCGAGGTTCAGGAGTTCAATGCCCCGGCGCCCAGTAGATTGGCATTTGCCGTTACCGGTATTCTTGCGTTTGCCGGCGCCCTGCTGATGGGCATCGGCGGCGGTATCGGCTTGGTCGGCACCTTGCTGGCTATTGTCGGCGCCGTTCTTTACGTGCTCGAGCGCACGGGCCACCCCGTGGTTTCGCGTCTGGGCAAGACGGGCGTGAGCCAAAATGTCATCGCCTACCACAAGGCCTCGGGCCCGCTCGCGTCCCCGCGTAACCGCCCGGTGCTCGTTGTCGCACACTACGACTCTCCCCGTGCTGAGCTGCTCGCCCGCGAGCCTTATGCTTCGTATCGTGCGCTCATCGCCAAGCTGTTGCCCGTTGCCACGGTTGCCCCCGCTGCCGTTGCCATCCTGCGTATCCTGCCGCTCCCCGGCGCGCTCAAGGTTCTGCTGTGGATTGTCGCGATCCTCGCTTCCCTCGTTGCACTTGCCAACGCGGCAAACATCATCTCTAACCGCCATATTCTTCCCTATACGTCCGGCGCGGTGTGCAACAAGTCTTCTGTCGCCGCTATGCTCGGCGTTATGGACAACGTTGCTCCCTTCCAGGGCGAAAACGAGTTTCCCGACGATGTTCCGTTCGATACCTATTTTGGGGAGCAAAAGCGTCGTGCCGAGGAAATGGCGCGTGCAGCGGCGGAGTATGCCGCGGCCCAGCAGCAAAACGACTACGGCAACACCATCGAGTACGAAGAGCCTACCTACGCCGAGGACGAGTTCGGTCAGCCGATTGCTCCCGACACTCAGACCGAGCCCGAACAGGGTGAGGCTTTCGACGAGCAGATCGAGGGCTTTGAGGGTGCGTCTGCCGACGAGACGCTGATTGGCGCCATCGTGCCCGAGGATCAGAATCAGGCTGTCCAGGCTGAAGAGTTCAATGACGAGGTTTCCGCTGCCGAGTCGGCGGAGGAGCCTGTCGCGGCCGAGCCCGAGCCCAAGCTCTATCGCAATGCCGCCGGCAACATCCGCTTTGGTTCGGATGCCATCCGTGCGCTCGGAATGCTTCCCGAGTCCTGCACGCTCGATTACGAGGAGGGCGAGGAGCCGACGTTTGAGCCCGAGCCTGCCCCCGTCGTGACTGCGCCTGCGCCCGCTGTCACCGTGGATGATGAGTCTGCCGCGGTTGCCGCTGCCGTTGCCGAGCCCGAGGCGGTGTCCGCGATCGATCCCGCGGCAGGACTGGACATTTTGGCTCCCGCCGCGCCGGCGCAAGACGTTGCGGACGAGTCTGACGACGATTACGTTGAACAGCCGAGGCGCGTGTCTTACGAGAGCGATACTGATTTCTCGGCCGAGATTCCCGCGGCAACGCCCCATGCCGACATTGCATCCGCGTTCTCGTCGATTGGCGCCAGCGCTTCCAACTTCTTTAAGGGTGCGCTTGCAAAGGGCAAGAAATTTGTCGACGATTTCGAGGAGAAGCGCGCTGCCGCACGTGAGGCTGCCGAGCAGGAGGCTATCGCTCAGCAGCAGGCAGCCGAGGCGGCACGTGAGCACGCGGCGCAAGAGTTCGAGCAGAACGAGGCTATGCAGTCCGCGCCCGTCGACGCCGCCGAAGCTACAACGTCCTTTGAGTCCCAGCAACCGGCGTCCGCGGATGTTGTTGAGGCGACGACGTCTTTCGAGGCTCAGCAGCACGTCGATAGCACCATGTCGTTTGATGCCGCGCAGTTCGATTCCACGATAACGTTTGAAAAGCAGGGCACCGCGATTGCCGAGCCCCTTCCTGTTTCCGATGAACAGGGCGACGCGGTGGACGATGACGAGCCCATTGATGCTGCCGAGGACGAGCCCGTCGAGGCCAACTCTGGCGAAGAGCAATACGCGGCAGCCGAGCAAGCTGATTCGACCGAGGCCGAGCAGGAGGAAGTGCCTGCGGTTTCCGAGACTCTCGAAACGGATGAGTCGAGGCCTTACTCCACGCAGATTTTCACCATGCCGACCCCGAGTGGTTCCGGTGCCACGGTTGCCAATGTCGCTCCCACCCAGGACGAAACGGTCGATTCCCTTATGGCCCAGATTTCCTCCCAAGCATCGCCGCGTCCGCAGATGAATGTTCCCGATCCGTCGTCGGCACCGTCGCCTGCACCTTCCTCGTCTCCGCTGGCTTCGGTCCCCGATCCGTCGCTGCCGTCTATGAAGCAGGCAAACGTTGCGTCTCGCACGTCGCTGTTCGACCTTCCCGACCCCTCCGCACAGGTCAACGATCCCTTTGCTACTGCCCAGGGTCCCGAACCCACATCGGCACCCGTTGCGCCTCCTATGCCCGTTGCGTCGGGCGCGCAGCCGATCGAGACCATTTCGGCTCCCGCCCCGGCGGCACCCAAGTCTCGTAAGCGCGGCCTGGGTGGTCTGTTCGGCCGTAAAAAGAAAAACGAGCAGGACAGCATGAGTGACTGGCTGGGCGTCGAAGACGATTACGATGCCAAGAAGTCCGGTCGCGGTATCGGTTCGTGGGATAACTTCGAGGACGATAACGATGGCTGGAAGGGTGGCGCTACGTCTTCCGATGGCGCTTCTTCCGAAGATATGCTCTCGGCTGTCGCCTCTATGGGCGATGATGAGCTGCTCGGTCACGATATCTGGTTTGTGGCAACGGGCGCCTCGGATTGTGATGGCGCCGGCATGAAGGCCTTCTTGGCTTCGCATCGCGATAAGCTCCGCGGCGTATTCTTTATCAATCTTGAATCCGTCGGCGCCGGTAGGCTTTCGGTTGTGACGGTCGAGGGCGAACAACAACTGCTCAAGGGCGATCGCCGCATCATGAACCTGGTCAGCAAGGTCTGCAAGTCGTTCCATGTCGATTGTGGCGCGCTCGAGATGCCCTATGCCAAGACCGATGCCTATGCCGCGCTCGAGGCGAGACGCCGAGCCCTCACCATCGCCGGAGTGGACGGCACGCGTCTGGCTTGCGCTCGTACCGAGGACGACCTGCCCCACAATGTCAACCCGACGAACATTGCCACGGTATCCGAGGTCGTGACCGAGGTTATCCGCCGTTCGTAGACGGAGCTCTAAGGAGTCAACGTGTTTTCGTATATTAAGCGCCATTGGCCTGTCTACGTGATTTTGACCTTGATTGCCATTGCGTTAGGATTTGGGGCTGCCTACATCGTGGGTGCGAAGGGCTCGACCCCCGCCTCCGCAATCAGCGAAGAGGTGGAGCAAGAACAGAGCACGGGTGCCGATGGGATTCCTGAGTCTGAGCAGGCAATCGTTGATGGTGGATCTTCGTCTGCAGAGTAGATACGGCGATTTAAATGATTGAAAGCGGGCGAGCCGGGGGACTGGCTCCCCCGCTTTTTCATCGTGCTAGCGGTTCTTTGGGATCGACCTAAGGCGAGCGAACCATAGGGCTGCGGCACCCGAGGTCAGGAGCGCGGTGATGCAAGCGGCGATGGGAACTGATCCTGTTGCCGGTAGGTCCTGCGGTAGGGTACAGCGTTGAATGACACGGTCCTCGTCATGTGACTCAAGTTTATCGCCGCCGCCGTTGCGGCAAAGATCGACGCGCGCGCTGTTGGTGAGTGCGGTTTGGGTCGTATAAGCCGACGTTGCCTGCATGTGCACGACTGCGCCCCGAGCGTCTGTGCCAAGGATTGCTTTGGCATCGTCAAGGTCGTCGTGCTCATCTTTGAGATCATCGCGGGTCCAAGAATCCGCATCGCTTCGAGTCGTAAAGTCGGCAGCTACCGCACCGTATTCAATTCGAATGCCCGTTACGACGGTATTGGATGCAAGGTCGAGCTCTTCCGCCTCGAGTGTGGTGGATTCCGCGGTCGAGACATCCGCCTTCCAGAGGCGCCAGCCGTCGTAATCGACGAGGCGACAGTCCTCACCAAGGCTCTCTTTTACTTCGTCGGACTCAAGCCAAGGATTTTCGTGCCCATCGTCAAGTGTCGCGTTCGCCGGTTCATCGACGTCTGTCGAGTCCAACGGCGTCGTGCGATACCACACGTTGCACAGACCGTTGAGGTCGCCGATGGCGACGGGGGTTTCGATTGAGATGAATCTCGCCGTGCCGTCTTTGGCGCACTCAAGATCATCGGTAATCGTAAACTCATCAACCCAAGTAGCGGAATCGTTTCGAGCATCGATGGTATAGGAGAAAAGCCCATCACTATTGGTTTGCGTCGTGGCGCGGTTTTTACCATCGCCGTTAGCCAACAGGCCCTTTTCGATAGGTTGGACAAGTTCCTGACGCTTGTCGACCTGCCCCTTGATCTCGATGGGCGCATCCTGCATCGCGACGGATTGGACTTCTCCCGTATCCTTTATTTCAAACGTTATCTCCTCGGCAAGGTCATAGGTCCGCGGAGACATCATTTCGCGCAACGAGTAGGTGCCAGGTGCAAGATGTTCGACGCGGTGCGGCTTGTCGGATGAGGTCCAGGAGTCTATTTCGGTTTTATCGGGACCATATAAGGTGAGCTGTGCGCCTTCCACTTCCTGCTCACCGCTTGCATCGACCTTGGAGATATCAACCTTGGAGTAATCGTCGGATACGTTAAGCCGTGCTTCTACAACGGGTGTTTTCTGGTCGGCATAAGCGAGGTCTACGATATGGGGCGTCCGGTCGAGTAAGAAGCCGGTCGGCGCTTGAGTCTCGACGACCTCGTAGCGTGCGGTGCCAGATCCCAGCGGGAGGTTGTCCGCGCGTGCTTCTCCAGTTTCATCCGACGTGACGGTCGCGACGGTCTCACCGTCGAGCGCGGCAATGCTACCGTCGGGGCGCACGATATCACCCGAGGCACGGATCTCAAAGACGGCGCCCGCGAGGCTGCTGCCGTCTACGGCATCGGTTTTAACGATCCTGATGTTTCCGGTCGCGGCGTGGTCATAATACGAGGCGATTGCAACGGGCGTTAAGTTCATGTCGGCGGGTATGTTTACCTCGATCTCTTCGCCGACAAGATAGGGCTCTTTGGCCGAGGTTTCGCGTACATAATAGGTGCCCGGCACGAGCGATTCGGGCAGTGTGACGGTCCCGGTCGCGTCAGTCGTAAAGGTGTCCATTACGTTATGTGCTGGATACCAGCAAGTTTGTGAGACAGGTTCGTGATTGCTGTCTAGGAGTTGGAAGGTGAATCCGGCTAGTGGAACAGAAGCGCCTGTTTGGGCATCGCGTTTTACAATCTGGAGATGCGTCGACAGCGCGTGGTTGTCCACGATATATTGAAGCTCGGCGCCGTTGGAAATCTGATTGGCCCCGACGGTCCATTCCCCTGCACGTTTAAAACCCTCGGGGACGGTTTCCGGAACCTCGCGAATCGTGTAGCCGGCACGGTCGTATGGGACAGCTCCGTGGACACCGGCGGGTCGCTTGCCTGTGCCGAACCATGCTTCGGGCTGATCTTTGGTGGAGGCAAAGCCATAGACGTTTGTGGTCAGTGTGCCAACAACCTGCTGAGAGCTGTTGCTGACAACCTCAAAGACAACACCACCCGCCGGCTGCTCCAGGCCGGATTGATCGCTATTGCCGTAATCCTTGAATTTGGAAATCTCAAGGTTAAACGCAATGGGGATATCGGAAATGCGAGATTCGATCTCGACCACGCCTGAATCGCCGAGCTGGTCGGCTCCAACGGTATAGGTCCAGCTGTCGTTGGATGGCAGGTAGCCCTCGGGGGCTTTTGATTCGTAGATGGTAAAGGTTCCTAAGGGGACATCGGCGAGGGTGGCCCGACCGCTTTCGTCGGTCGTGAGGATTTGCGCCCATCCAGGGGTTGATTGCGACACACACGTGAACTCTGCTCCTGCGAGTGAAGATCCCACCTGGGGGCCGGCATTCGTCGCGGCATCGAGTTTTACGATACGCAGGTTGATGGTGCCGGGCTGTTCATCAATGGCGACCTGTCCACCGTCATTCCCCGTGGTAAAGGCGATGCGATCACGACGGGGGACATAGCCGGCCGGCGCCTTCGTTTCAACTAGGTAGTATGCCGTGTTGGGCAGAAGTGTTGCTTGCGCTCGACCGTTGCTGTCCATCTGGACGGTGTCGACACGCGCGCCGCTGGTGCTCTCAAAAACATCGAATGTTGCCCCGTCAAACTGATAAGTATTGTTTCCGCTGGTAATGGCAGCGTTTGCAGACTGCTTTTGGAAGGAAACAGAGACCGCCGGCAGTACATAGAGCATGTCTTGACGTTTGCTGCCGCCCGATACGGCTCCTAGATAGCGCCGCGCGCGGTGCGGAGCGGCTTTGATGCTTCCTGATTTTGCGCTGTCGTGGAGCCACCGCGCAGCCGCCACGACTTCATTGTCGGCGGTAAAGTGCCCACTCTTGGTTTTGCCCTGAGCGGTCGTGTAGGAATAGGTACCGTCGACATGGGTAGTGCCGTTGAGCATCCATACGGCAAGCTGGGTTGCGGCGCGGGCGCGATCGGGTGAAAGATGGTAACCGCCAAACGACGTGGCGGTAGGATATCCGTGACAAACGATTGCCGCGAACTCGTCGTCGAGCCACACCCAGCCTTGATCAAAGTTGAGCCATGGGCCGCCCGGCTTGGTGGGGCCGGGGCGCTCCTGGTTCATGCAGTAGGCAATCGAGGCGTCTTGAGCTTCATACTTGCCGATGAAGAAGGGCCCACAATCATCGCTAATAGTGCGGAAGCCGAGCTGGTCGTAGCCATCGACGGCAAATGCGGCTCCCGGTGCCAGGCAGCCGAAAAGCAGGAAGAGGAGCAGGAGCAGCGGACCTGTTGCGATTGCGCTGTGGACAGAGTGTATGGGTGCGTTGGACATGGCTGCTCCTTATCCCTCGTGCGCCGCATGGGGAGGTTGCGACGCGTAGGATGAGGCTACCCCCGAGGTTCATGCGGGTAAGTACCGGAGCCTGACCAAAAGCTTGCCCGATTTCTGACAAATCGAGCTCAAATACAACAATCAGATAAAAGTGCAGGTAGAAGATGGTAAGAAAAGAAAGACAAAGGTCCTCATCTCCACAATTGGCGCGGTTTTCAAACGATTCTCCACAGCTAAAACAAGCATCGACACCCTTGTATCGAACAAGACAACCGCGTTATACTATCCCCCACATATGCGGGCATCGCCAAGTGGTAAGGCATCAGCTTCCCAAGCTGACACTCGCGGGTTCGAGTCCCGTTGCCCGCTCCATTCGAATTTCAGGCACGGTAACGTTTCGTTACCGTGCCTTTTTCAATAAAGTGCCGGGACTCGAACCCGACAGGGTGCGAGCGTTAAATAAACGCGAAGCGTTTATAGCGAGCAGGCAAGGTCGCCGATAGGCGACCGCAGCCGGTGCGGATTTGCGAAGCAAATACGCGGACGTCCCGTTGCCCGCTCCACCGAGCGCGGGAGAACTCGGGACGGCCAATTCAACAAAGTCTTCCCCATCGTCACCGTGAATCCGAGGGGATCGACCGCAGCCGGTGCGGATTTGCGAAGCAAATAACGCAGACGTCCCGTTGCTCGCTCCAATTCCAAAATGTTAGGTTAATGCCTGCTGCCCATACTTGCACCTGCGCACGGTACAATGGTTGGGTTACGACCAACGTGCCAATAACCAAAAAGGAGCCGCTATGATCGATCGCTATACCCGCCCGGAGATGGGACACATCTTCTCCCTCGAGAACAAGTACGCCATTTGGCAGGAGATCGAGGTCTTGGCCTGCGAGGCCCAGGCGGAGCTCGGCAAGATCGGTATTTCCAAAGACGAGGCCCAGTGGATCCGCGACCATGCCAACTTTGAGAAGGCGAAGGTCGATGAGATCGAGGAAGTCACGCGCCACGACGTCATTGCCTTTCTGACCAACATGAAGGAATACATCGATGCCGATGTTCCCGAGGGCGACCCCAAGCCCAGCCGCTGGGTTCACTATGGCATGACCAGCTCGGATCTGGGCGACACGGCCCTGTGCTACCAGCTCACCCAGGCCTGCGACCTGATCATCGAGGACGTCAAGAAGCTCGGCGAGATTTGCAAGCGTCGCGCCTTTGAGGAGCGCAACACGCTCTGTGCCGGCCGCACTCATGGCATCCACGCCGAGCCGATGACCTTCGGCATGAAGTTTGGCTCTTGGGCCTGGGAGCTCAAGCGCGATCTGGATCGTCTTGAGGACGCCCGCAAGAATGTTGCCTTCGGTGCTATCTCGGGCGCTGTCGGCACGTACAGCTCCATCGAGCCGTTCGTCGAGGAGTATGTCTGCGAGCACCTGGGCCTGGTTCACGACCCGCTGTCCACGCAGGTTATCAGCCGCGACCATCACGCCTATCTCGCCGGCGTTCTCGCCACCACCGCAGCCACCTGCGAGCGCATCGCTACCGAGGTCCGCAATCTGCAGAAGACTGATACGCTCGAGGCCGAGGAGCCGTTCCGTAAGGGCCAAAAGGGCAGCTCAGCCATGCCGCACAAGCGCAATCCCATCACCATGGAGAAAGTCTGCGGTCTGTCGCGCGTCGTGAAGTCCAACGCCCAGGTTGCCTTCGATAACGTCGCCCTGTGGCACGAGCGTGACATTTCGCACTCCTCTGCCGAGCGCGTCGCCCAGGCCGATAGCTTCATCGCCCTCGACCACATGTTCCAGTGCCTCATCCGCGTTATCGACGGCCTGCAGCTGTATCCCGCCCGCATGATGGCCAACCTCAATAAGACCCGCGGCCTCATCTTCTCTTCCAAGGTACTGCTCGCCCTCGTCGACACGGGCATCACCCGCGAGGACGCGTACGCCATTGTGCAGGAGAACGCTATGGCAACCTGGCACGAGGTACAGGATTGTGTCTCCGGCCCCACCTTTAAGGAGCGTCTCGAGGCCGACCCGCGCTGCACCGTCAGCCAGGAGAAGCTCGACGAGATCTTTGATCCGTGGGACTTCCTCACCCGTATCGACACGGTCTTTGATCGTCTGGAGCAGCTGAGCTTCGAGTAGGTTCGGGCATAACGTTAGCTTTTTAGGTCGCTTTGCTGGTAATGTGTGTTGCCGGCAAAGCGCCTCGTTGCATTTAGGGAAAGACGGGGATAATAGTCGTCTCGAATAACATTCTGAGAGGGGATCGCATGATTTCGTTTGATTACAAGCCTCAGGGCGTGTGTGCTCGCAATATTCACCTTGACCTTTCCGATGACGGCAACAAGGTGATGGGCGTTGAATTTACCGGCGGCTGCGACGGCAATCTCAAGGCTATCTCCAAGCTGGTCGAGGGCGCTCCTGCCGATCGCGTAATCGAGGTTCTCGCCGGTAATACCTGCGGTATGAAAAAGACCTCCTGCGCCGACCAGCTTACACGCGCTATCGAGGCCGCTCGCGCCGAGATCGCCTAATGGGTATCGCCGATCACATCAAGAACGGAATATCGCGTCGCGGCTTCGTACTCGGTGGGGCTGCCGCGGGCGCTGCCACGGTACTTGCCGGATGCTCGAAAAAAACGGGCACCAGCGATGATGCCGCCGGCGAGCCGCAGGTTATCAAGGACGATTCCAAGATCATCTCGATTACGGATGAGTACGAGGCAGTCGACATCGATCTTGAGCCGGCGGCGTCGTGGACGCTGCCTCTGGGTACGCTGCTGTACTACTGCGACGGCGATTACGCCGCGGCGATGATGGCGCCCGCATCGGCGCTGCACGCCAACACACTCGGTGTGCTCAACCTGGGTGATGGCTCGCTTACCACATTAATCGAGGATCCTATCGAGGGCACGGGATATGCATTCTACGATGTCCGTGCCGGCGACGGCGTATTCGCGTGGGTTGAGATGAACTTTGCCAATTCATCGTGGAAGCTCTACGCTCAAAATCTGTCGGGCGCTTCGCTCTCTGGCGACGTGGTTGAGCTCGATCGAGGTGGCAAGGACTATGATCCGCCCTTGTTTACGGCGTTCGGGTCATCGGTCATCTGGTATAAAATGCCTTCGGCAGGCGGCAATAAAACGAGTAGTGATTCGTTTTGCTATCGTCGCTCGCTTGATGAATCCAAGGCCGAGGTAATTTGGAAATCGACGGGCCGCTTTGCATCGGCCCCGCGCGCGAGCGACGGCATTTTGACCATCTCGCCGCGTGTCCGCAACGACGAGGGCGTCTACTACGGCATAACGGCAATCGATCTGACCGACGGCAACAACACCAAGCGTGCCCAGTTGGTCCTCCCTTCGTCAGTTTCGCCTTTCGAGGCCGTATATATGGGCGATACCTTCGTGTTTTCTATCGAGGCGGCCTATAGTGGCGTGGGCAGCCTGGGCAATATGGGCACGTATATCGGTAATGAGGGAGGGCCGTACCTCTTCCTGTCACGCGAACCGCTCGCATGTGCGGCTGGCAAGAAGAATAAATACCTTGTTAAGGTACAGGCGTCGCATTTCCTGATCGACACCTCTGCCAAGACCTATGGCTCGCTGCTGTCGCCCGACCGCGCTTTGGAGTATGGCGATTATCCAGCTACGGCGGGAAAATCGGACTCATTCCTTACGTACGCCACGGTGCGCAACAGCCAGGGTATACCAGAGACAGTCACTGCACGCCTATTCTCTCTTTAAGCTTAGAGGGGTTAAAAAGGCGCCAACAGGGGAATAAACGCGTTGTAATTGTGAGTACCGCCCGCCGAGCTGCCGCGTCATAGCGGCATCTGGCGGGCTCAGGTGCGTTAAAATGGGCTTGTTCTTAGCTAATTGAGACAGGGGGGCCGTGTTATGGCTTCAGATGCAAAAAAGATTCTGCTGGTCGAGGATGAGAAGGCAATCCGTGACGCCGTCGCTGCCTATCTCGAGCGCGAAGGCTACTGGGTTGTGGGCGTCGGCGACGGCCAGTCCGCGATCGAGGAGTTCGAGAAGCATCAGTTCGACCTGGTCGTGCTCGACCTTATGCTCCCCAAGATCCCCGGCGAGCGCGTTTGCCGCACCATTCGCGATACCTCGGATGTCCCCATCATCATGCTGACGGCTAAGGGCGAGATCGAGGACCGTATTATCGGTCTTGAGCTCGGCGCCGACGACTATCTGATTAAGCCGTTCTCGCCGCGCGAGCTCGTCGCCCGCGTTCGCGCTCTGTTCCGCCGTGCCCATCAGGCCGACGAGCCCGCCGTCGAGGTACTCGACTTCGGCGATCTGGTCATCGATATCTCGGGCCACAAGATCTTGGTCGAGGGCAAGGAAGTCGATCTGACGGCTTCCGAGTTCAAGCTGCTCACCACGCTTGCCCGCCATCCCGGCCGTGTGTATAACCGCATGGAGCTGGTCGAGAAAGTGCTCGGGTATGACTTTGAGGGCTATGAGCGCACCATCGATAGCCACGTGAAGAATCTTCGCGCCAAGCTGGGCGATGATCCCAAGAAGCCCAAGTGGCTCTACACCGTCCATGGTGTCGGCTATCGCTTCGAGGCTCCGGCCAAGACCGATAAGTCGGACGAGAAATAGGGAAATCACATATGACACCTGCGCGCTTTGAAATCGGACAAAAGCACAAGCAGGAGAGCGAGGCGGGTTCCAAGGCTAGTTGGAACACGCCTCGTTCCGATTCACGGCCAACGATGAGCTATCCCTCGCGCATGGCACTTGCTTTTGCTCTGACATCGCTCATGACAGTATTGGTGCTGGTGGGCGTTGTCTCTGTTGTGTGGGGCACGGTCTTTTCGGATTACACGCGCTCCAATATCGTCGAAATCGCAAATTCCGCTGCCGAGAAGTTGGCGACCTCATATGAGGAAAACGGCTCTTGGACCGCGGGAGAACTGCGCACGGTCGCAACGTCGAGTTTGGTTTCCGACGATCTGGGCATGCAGGTCGTCAATAAAAAGGGCGTGATCGTTTATGACGATTCCTGGCCCTCGGCAAGCGCCACCGCCGATGTACGCGAAAACCAGGCTACGACCGACGACACGAGCGGCAAGAGGGCATCGCATAGCCCGGTCTCGTCTGCTCCAACCGACTCCGATAGCGTTGCTAACGTCGAGATTGTAACGTCTTCCGGCGAGCATGTCGGACAGGTAAAGCTGTGGGCCATCGGCTCCGACGCTCTGCTCACCAAGGCGGACTCTGCGTTTAGGGAGAAGACCTTTAACGCCATGGCCCTCGCCGCGGTTGTTGCAATCTGCATTTCGGTCGTTATCGGATCGCTCGTGTCGCGCATGCTCACCAAGCCGATTCATCGCATCACCAGTACCGCAAAGCAAATCCGTGACGGCGACCTGTCGGCTCGCACGGGACTGCGCGGTGATGACGAGATCGATCAGCTGGGTGAGACCTTCGATGAGATGGCCACTTCGCTCGAGAAGGATATGAAACACGAGAAGCGCCTGACCTCAGACGTTGCACACGAGCTTCGCACGCCGCTTATGGCCATGCTCGCAACGGTCGAGGCCATGCAGGATGGCGTGTATCCCACCGACGATGAGCATTTGGAAACCGTTGCTTCCGAGACGCGTCGCCTGGCTCGTCTGGTGCAGCAGATGCTCGACCTGTCGCGCATGGAAAACAGCACGGCTCCGCTCAACCTTGAGCCGGTGGACATGGTTCCTTTCGTGCGTTCCATCGTTAATGCCCAGGAGCGCCTGTTTGTCGACCGCGATCTGCGCCTGCGTTTTGCGGACGAGACCCAGGGTCACGACGATGTCGTCGAGGCCGATCCCGACATGATCACGCAATGTGTTATCAACCTCATGAGCAACGCCATGCGCTACACCCCCGAGGGCGGTTGGGTCGTGGTGTCGGTGCTCAGTGACCGCAAGCACGTCAGCATTGCCGTTTCTGATACCGGCATCGGTATTGCCAAGGACGATTTGTCGCGCATCTTCGGGCGGTTTTGGCGCGCCGATGCCAGCCGCGCCCGCGAAGCTGGCGGCCTGGGCGTTGGCCTCGCCGTGACCAAGCAGATCGTCGAGCGTCACCATGGCTACATATCCGTGGAGTCGGAGCTTGGAAAGGGTACGACTTTTACAATTCATCTGCCCCGCGAGCACACGGCAGACGCGGCATCTACTACAATGGAGCACTAGCTTTTCGTTATTCGGTGAAGGAGGGGCCGCGTCCCTGCCGCTCCGAGTTTGCGAAAACATGCGGGAAAGAACCCGCATTTCTGTCGTATTTAGGTAAGGAGTGACTCACGTGACAACGATGGAGCGTCGTCCGGATTCCCGTGGCAAGGTTCGTGATATTTACGATGCCGGTGAAAACCTGCTGATGGTCGCCACCGACCGCATTTCTGCGTTTGACTTCATTCTTCCCGACGAGATTCCGTTTAAGGGAGAGGTACTCAATCGCATCTCGGCATTCTGGTTCGATAAGTTTGCTGACATCGTCCCCAACCATCTCGTTTCCATCGACCCGGCGGATTTCCCCGAGGAGTTTGCTGAGTATCGTGACTACCTCGCTGGCCGCGCCATGCTGGTTAAGAAGGCCCAGACGATTCCTATCGAGTGCATCGTCCGCGGCTATCTGACCGGTTCGGGCAAGAAGACCTACGACGAGAACGGCACCGTCTGCGGCATCCAGCTGCCTGAGGGCCTGACCGAGGCTTCCAAGCTTCCCGAGCCGCTGTTCACGCCGTCCACGAAGGCCGAGATCGGTGACCACGACGAGAACATCTCGTTCGAGCGTTGCTGCGAGATCGTGGGCGAGGACATCGCCACGCAGATTCGTGACCTTTCCCTCAAGATCTACAAGGCCGCTGCCGAGTACGCCGCGACCCGTGGCATCATCATTGCCGACACCAAGTTCGAGTTTGGTGTCATTGATGGCAAGGTCACGCTGATCGACGAGTGCCTCACGCCCGACTCCAGCCGTTTCTGGCCTGCTGCCAGCTACGAGGAGGGCAAGATCCAGCCTAGCTACGACAAGCAATTCGTCCGCAATTGGCTCAAGGCCAACTGGGATATGACGGGGGAGACCCCGCACCTGCCCGCCGAGGTCATCGATGGCACGTCCGAGCGCTATCGCGAGGCCTTCCAGATCATCACGGGCTCCCAGTTCACAAGCATGAAGGAGAACGCATAAGTGAGTACCCGTAGCGCCACGAACAAGCGCACGCAATCCCACGAAGTTACCGGGGTTGCGCGCAAGTCTGCCGCATCTGCTAAGCCCGCCCGTCAAGCAGCGAGCTCCGTTCGCGTCGTGCCGGCTTCGTCTAAGGCACGCCGCAAAGAGCTCGAGAAGGGCGAGAACCTCGAGGGCCTCTCTAAAGAGGAGAAGCGCGCCCGCAAGGCTAAGCAGCGCGCCAAGGAGGACCGCATCTATACGGTGTCGAATATCCTCCTCAAGCAGGACGAGGACTACACCAAGCGCCGTCGCATCTGGTGGATTGTGCTCGCCATTGGCATGGTGCTCGTCGTGGCAATTTGGGCCTCGCTGTACTTCGCTCCCGCTGGCATGGTGTCCAGCCCCGTCCAGATGGTCGGTATTGTTTTGTCCTACGTCGTCATTCTGGGTGACTTTATCTACGACTTCGCTCGTATTCGTCCCTTGCGCAACATGTACCGCGCGCAGGCCGAGGGTATGTCCGAGAACAAGCTCAACGCTCTTATTGAGCGCGCGGCTGCCGAGGAGGACAAGAAGGACTCCAAGAAGAAGTAGCGTTTGCATACATACTTATCGCTAAGATATAAGGCGCGTCGTTTTTGCGGCGCGCCTTTTTACTGTTCTATAGATAGATGGAGTGGCACATGATTCGAGCTGCCCTGACGGTCGAAGAGGCTCTGGAGGGCATGAAGGCCCTGGAGCCCAAGATTAAAAACTACGCGCGCCTGGTCGTCCGCAAGGGCGTAAACGTCAAGCCCGGTCAGGAGGTCGTCGTTCAGTCTCCGGTCGAGTGCGCGCCGTTTGCGCGCGTGGTGGTCGCGGAGGCCTATGCCGCCGGCGCCGGCCACGTGACGGTCATTTGGGCCGATGATGCCGTGACGAGGCTCACGTACGAGCATGTCGAGAAAAGCTATTTTGAGCAGACACCCGAGTGGAAGCGCATGCAGCTGGATTCCTTGGCCCAGGATGGTGCCTGCTTTGTCTTTATCGAAGGTGCGGATCCTGCGGCCCTCAAGGGCATCGATCCAGCCAAGCCGGCCGCGGCATCAAAGGCGAGGAATACGCAGTGCAAAGTTTTCCGCCGTGGACTGGATTACAACATCAATCCGTGGTGCATCGCCGGCGCTCCGGTCGTGGCTTGGGCGCACGAGGTGTTCCCGGGAGACGCCGATGAGGTTGCAATCTATAAGCTGTGGAATGCGATTCTGCACACCGCGCGCGCCGATGGCCAGGACCCAGAGAGCGACTGGGAACTCCATGACGCCGCATTCGAAAAGAACCTGCGTTTCCTGAACGACAATCGTTTCGACTACCTGCATTACACCGCGGCAAATGGAACCGATCTGATGATTGGCATGACGAAGGGTCACGAGTGGGCCGGCGGCAAGGGCAAGACGCCCGATGGACATCCCTTCTTCCCCAACATTCCCACCGAGGAAGTCTTCACCTCGCCCGATCGCATGCGCGCCGACGGTATCGTGTACTCGGCCATGCCGCTCATCCACCACGGCAATAAAGTCGACGATTTTTGGATTAAGTTCGAGAGCGGCCGCGTGGTGGACTACGACGCCCGCGTGGGCAAGGCAACGCTCGCAAGTATCATCGATACTGACGAGGGCGCTGCTCACCTGGGAGAGGTCGCGCTCATTTCCAAGAACACGCCGATCCGCGAAAGTGGCGTACTGTTCTACGATACGCTCTATGACGAGAACGCTAGCTGCCATCTCGCGCTAGGTGTCGGTTTCCCCGAATGCATCGAGGGTGGGTATGACATGTCCAAGGAGGAGCTCCTGGAGCATGGCGTTAACGTCTCGAGCACGCACGTCGATTTTATGATCGGCACGGACGACATCGATATTACGGGCATTACGCCTGATGGACGTGAAGTTGTGATTTTCCAGAACGGCCAATGGAGTTGGGAATAGTCCCAGACCGTGGTACAATGCCACCCGCGGGCCGTTAGCTCAGCTGGCAGAGCAGGGGACTTTTAATCCCAAGGTCCAGGGTTCGAACCCCTGACGGCCCACCATAGAATAGAAAAGCGACTGGCGGATGCCGGCCGCTTTTTTGTTGCCAAGGCATGGGTTCGAACCCGTCGGGGCGCGGAGCTGAGTAAACGCGTGAGCGTTTGCCAGCGCAGCTCGCAAGGCGCGAAGCGCCGCAGCGGTCCGCACGCGCGGAGCGCGGGCGCGATTCCCTTCCCCGCCACCTTGAATTGACTAGGACCTCTGCAAAGGGGTCCTTTTCTTTTATCGAGGGCTCTGCGGAAATTGCGTCCCGGAATTTGGCTTCAGAGTGGGATGCGTTTTCCGCTTTGAGGCCGCTTGGGAAAGCGCGACCCGGAATCCGGCGTCAGAATGGGATGTGCTTTCCTTTTGCGGTCTTTGGTGGAAACTGCGTCCCAGATCCCGCGCTCAGAACGGGATGCATTTTCCGGTCGAGGCCTCGAACGGAAAATGCATCCCAGTCTTTTGCGAAAAACGGGATGCGCTTTCCGGCCGCCTACTTCCGGCGCATATGTACATCTCGGCGCGCCATCTCGGGCCCGCCCAGATATTCCTCCCGCTTTTGCGCCACTTTACAGACCGTTCGGTCGTCTGTCCGCACGCGCGGGTATACTCAAAACGATACTTTTCCTATGCAATACGATGCAGGCTCGGCCTGCACGATCCGAAGGGGGCAGTGATGGAGAGGATACTCGGCGTTAATCTCTCTGGCTGGTTTATTCCCGAGCCTTGGGTGACCCCGTCGCTATACGCGGCGACCGGTGCATCCAATGCGGCCGAGCTGCAGGAGGCCATGGGCACCGCCGCCTATAACGAGCGCATGCGCCGTCATTACGAGACGTTTGTGAGCGAGGATGATTTCCGTCGCATGGCGCAGATCGGCCTCAACGCCGTGCGCCTGCCGGTGCCTTGGTATGCCTTTGGCTCACAGGAGTCCGATGCCTCCTACATCTCGGTTGTCGATTACATCGACCGCGCGATTGAGTGGGCTGCCAAGTACGACATCCGCGTGCTGCTCGATCTGGCGACGGTGCCCGGTGGCCAGGGCGATTCCAACGATTCGCCCGCCACGCCGGAGGCTGTTGCCGAGTGGCATTCGTCCACCAACGGTCGTCATGTCGCACTCGACGTGCTCGAGCGCCTGGCCGATCGCTACGGCGAGGCCGAGAGCCTGCTGGGCATTGAGCTGCTGGATACGCCGCAGATGAGTGTCCGCAAGAGCCTCTTCACCATGACGGATGGCATTCCGGCCCACTACCTGCGCAACTTCTATCGCGATGCCTATGAGCTCGTCCGTTCGTATATGCCCGAGGATAAGATCGTCGTCTTTTCGTCTTCGGGGCATCCCAGCGAGTGGAAGCATTTTATGCGCGGCGCCAAGTACAAGAACGTCTACATGGACCTTCACCTGTACCATTACCGCGACGAGTATGCGCTCGATATCACGAGCCCCCGCGGGCTGACGACGGCGATTTCGCGCAACAAGCGCGAGCTTAAAGAAGCGATTTCGACTGGGTTCCCCGTGCTGGTGGGCGAATGGTCGGGCGCGGCGATCTTTGCCAACTCGTCGGTTACGCCCGAGGGCCGCAATGCCTACGAGCGCGTGTTTATCGCCAACCAGCTGGCTTCGTTTGCGCCGGCTGCCGGTTGGTTCTTCCAAACGTGGAAGACCGAGAAGCGAATTGCGGCATGGGACGCCCGCGCGGCGCTCGGTACGCTCGAGCGCGGCATGATTGAATAGGTTGATATGACGCAAAACAGCGCCCATACGGGCAAACTCTATGTGGTCGGCACGCCCATCGGCAACCTGGGCGACCTGTCCCCGCGCGTTGGCGAGGCTTTTGCCGCCGCCGATGCCATTTGCTGCGAAGACACGCGTGTGACGTCAAAGCTGCTGATGCACCTGGGCATTTCCAAGCCGCTTGTCCGTTGTGACGAGAATGTGATCGCCAGCCGCGCCGCCGGCCTGGTTGACCGTCTGCTGGCGGGGGAGACCCTCGCCTTTGCCTCGGACGCCGGCATGCCGAGCGTGTCCGATCCCGGCCAGGCGCTAGTTGAGGCGGCGCGTGAGGCCGATGTGCCCGTCGAAGTTATTCCCGGGCCCTCTGCTTGCGTCACGGCGCTTGTTTCGTCCGGCATTCCCTGCGAGCATTTCTTCTTCGAAGGCTTTTTGGGTCGCAAGCACGGCGACCGCGTGCGCCGCTTGCAGTGCCTTGCCGTGGTGCCCGGCGCGCTCATCTTCTACGAGTCTCCACATCGCATCGTGGCGACGCTCGAGGCCGTGGCGGAGGTCTTTCCCCAGCGTGAGGTTGCCGTCTGCCGCGAACTCACCAAGCTGCACGAGGAGGTCTTGCGCGGGCCCGCTGCTCAGCTTGCCGAGGAGCTGCGTGCTCGCGGCGAGGTAAAGGGCGAGATTGCGCTGGTCATCGCGCCGCCGAGCGAGGATGAGGAGGCCGGTATCGTGCCGGTTGGCGCCGCGGCAGCGGATCCCGACGAGGCCCTGCGCGAGGATATCCGCGCCGCGCTCGAGGAGGGGGAGCCCGCCTCTGCGGTGGCCAAGCGCCTGTCTCAGAAGTATTCGCGCCGCAAGCGCGATGTCTATGCCATGGTGCTCGATATGCAATAGATGGAGGATATCCAGCCCTTGCGCTAGAATCATCCCCTGTATGCAACGTTTTTCTGGAGGACAAACCCCATGGATCAAAGCAAGCCTTCGTTCTTTATCACGACGCCCATCTACTACGTCAACGCCGATCCGCACCTGGGCACGGCTTATTCCACCATCATCGCCGACGTTCAGGCCCGTTATCGCCGCTCCGCCGGCTATAACGTCAAGTTCCTGACCGGCATGGACGAGCACGGCGAGAAGGTCGCCGAGGCCGCAGCCAAGCACAACATGACGCCGCAGGAGTGGACCGACAGCCAGGCTCCGCACTTCAAGGAGCTTTGGAGCAAGCTCGAGATCTCCAACGACGACTTCATCCGCACCACCGAGCCGCGCCAGCATCATGCCGTGCAGTACCTGTGGGAGCGCATGAAGGAGTCCGGCTACCTGTATAAGGGCAGCTACGACGGCTGGTATTGCGTGCCTGATGAGACCTACTTCACCGATACGCAGGTCCAGAAGGGTGACGAGGAGTACGGCAGCGTCGGCCAGCACCTGTGCCCCGACTGCCACCGTCCGCTCGAGCGCGTGCAGGAGGAGTCCTACTTCTTTAAGCTTTCCGCCTTCCAGGACAAGCTGCTCAAGCTCTATGACGAGCACCCCGACTTTGTCGAGCCCGCGTTCCGTATGAACGAGGTGCGCAGCTTTGTCGAGGGCGGCCTCAACGACCTTTCCGTGAGCCGCACGAGCTTTGACTGGGGCATCCAGGTTCCGTTTGACGAGGGCCACGTGACCTATGTGTGGTTCGACGCGCTGCTCAACTATATGACGGCTGTCGGCTACGGTGTCGATACCGACGAGGCCCGTGCCGAGCTGGCCTATCGCTGGCCCGCGCAGTTCCACATCGTGGGCAAGGACATCATCCGTTTCCACTGCGTCATTTGGCCGGCCATGCTCATGGCCATTGGCGAGGCCCTGCCCGAGCACGTCTTTGCCCATGGCTTCCTGACCGTGCGCAATGCCGAGACCGGCAAGGCCGAGAAGATGTCCAAGAGCCGCGGCAACGCCATCGCTCCGCAGGACGTTATCGACATGCTGGGTGTCGAGGGCTATCGCTACTACTTTATGACCGACGTCGTCCCCGGCACCGACGGTGCCATCAGCTTCGACCGCATGGAGCAGGTCTACAACGCCGACCTGGCCAACAGCTGGGGCAACCTTATCTCGCGTTCGCTCAACATGAGCGGCAAGTACTTTGACGGTTGCGCGCCCGCCAAGCCCGCATCGTTCGATGCGTTCGACAACCCGCTGGCAAAGATCGCCGATGGTCTGGTCGAGCGCTACATGGCCAAGATGGACGTGCTCGATTACGGTGGAGCCAAGGACGAGGTCATGGAGCTCATCCACGCCGCCAACCACTACATCGAGGACTCCGAGCCTTGGGCACTTGCCAAGGACGAGGCCAAGGCTGACGAGCTGGCGTTTGTGATCTACAACCTGCTCGAGGCCATCCGCATTGCCGCTCACCTGCTGATGCCGCTCATGCCTCAGACTTCCGTCGAGGCCCTGCGCCGCCTGTCCTGTGAGAACGAGGCCGCGAGCGACGACCTCAAGGGCATTTGCGCTTGGGGCCTGCTTGCCGGTGGTCAGCCCGTTGAGAAGGGTGAGCCGCTGTTCCCGCGTCTGGGCTAAGACGCCGCGCCATATCGGCAATTTGCTGTTTAGATGTAAGGGCATGGCCGCAACGGTCCATGCCCTTTTGTTTCAAGACGCCGCCATCATGCTAAGGAGGCAACTATGACAACTTCGCCTTTGGCAAACCCCACGGCAACAAGGGAGCTGCTGGAGGAGTTTGGCCTTGCGACCAAGCATCGCCTGGGCCAGAACTTTCTGATCGACAACCATGTGATTGAGCGCATCTGCGAGCTTTCCGAGCTCACGGGCGATGAGCGCGTGCTCGAGGTTGGCCCGGGCGTTGGTACGCTCACGCTTGCGCTGCTGCAGGAGGCGGCGTGCGTCACGTCGATCGAGGCCGACCCCGAGCTCGAGCCGGTGCTCGACGCCTATGCCGCCGACTATGCCAACTTCCGCTTTATCATGGGCGACGCGCTCAGGGTGGGCCCGGAGCAGATTGAGCAGGCTGCGGGCGGTGAGCCGACGGTGTTTGTCGCGAACCTGCCCTATAACGTGGCGGCGACGATCATCCTGCAGTTCTTCCAGACGATGCCTGCGCTCAAGCGTGCCGTCGTCATGGTGCAAAAGGAGGTTGCCGATCGCATTGCCGCAGTGCCGGGCAACAAGACCTATGGCGGCTATACGGCAAAGCTCGGCCTGTATGCGCAGGTGACGGGTCGCTTTGAGGTGCCGCCGCGTTGCTTTATGCCGGCGCCGCACGTGGACTCGGCCGTCGTGCGTATCGACCGTGTTGACGGTGCGCTGCCCGAGGGGCTTGACCGCGACTTTGTGGCTCGCGTGATTGACGCCGCATTTGCTCAGCGTCGCAAGACCATCCGTAATTCCATGAGCGCCAACGGCTTTGCCAAGGACGTGCTCGATGCCGCCTTTGAGGCTTGCGGTATCGCGCCCACTACGCGCGCCGAGACGCTTGATGTTGCCGACTTTGTCCGCCTGGCCCAGGAGCTAATCCATGATGCCTAATGCCGCACGCGTGACGTTTACCAAGAAAAAGAAGACGGTTGCTTGTCCCGTGCCCTTGGCACCGCTTGCCGACACGCATGCGCATCTGCTTTCGTTTTGGGGCAAAGAAGTGCCCGAGACGCTCGTGCGCGCCAAAGCCGCGGGTGTCGACCTGTTGGTGACGATGCTCGACCCCATCGCTGACAAACGCAGCGTGACGGACTATAGCGACTGGCTCGTGCGCGAAATTCTGCCGATGCAGGATATCCCGCAGATCAAGTATCTTGCCGGCGTGCATCCGTATGGCGCGCCGGACTATACCGACGACGTTCACGCACAGGTCGTTGCCGCACTCGATGACCCCTTATGCGCCGGTATTGGCGAAATCGGCCTGGACTATCACATGGACTATGACGACGATATCGCGCCGGCACCCCATAACGTGCAGATTGACTGCATGGCGCGCCAGCTCGAGCTTGCCGTGTGCCGTAACGTGCCGGTGGAGCTACATCTGCGTCACGAGGACACGGACCAGGAGCGCACCTCGCACGTGGACGCCTACAACGTGCTTCGTGAGGTGGGCGTGCCCCAGGCCGGTTGTGTGCTGCACTGCTTTGGCGAGGACCGCGCCACGATGGAGCGCTTTGTGGAGCTGGGCTGCTATATCGCCTATGGTGGTGCGGCCACCTTTAAGCGCAACGACGACGTGCGCGAGGCATTTGCGGCAACCCCACTCGATCGAATTTTGTTCGAGACGGATTGCCCGTATATGGCTCCGGAGCCCATCCGCGGTCTTGAATGCGAGCCCGCAATGATCTCCATTACGGCAAACGCGCTGGTTAACGACCGTGTCGATCGCACTGGTGAGGATGCCGAAACAATCGCGCAAGCCGCTTGGGAAAATGCTCGCAAACTTTTTCAAAAATAGTTCTTGCGTTCGTGGTGGCGCTCCGTTATTCTAATTCCTGCACGCGGGCGTGGCGGAATTGGCAGACGCGTACGGTTCAGGTCCGTATGGGGGCAACCCCATGGAGGTTCAAGTCCTCTCGCCCGCACCATTTTGAAACGAACGCCCTCTCCGGAGGGCGTTTTTGTTCCCCCAGGCGAGTTGCAGAAGGGACGTCCTGATGAAGATTAACGTCGATCAAATGCAGCTCATGAAAGCCGCTCCCAACTCGGCCTACGAAGTCATCATGCCGGAGTTTCTCTTTCACTCGAACAAATTGGAAGGCTCCACGTTCTCAGAAGAAGAGCTCGTGAAACTCGTCGAGCAGGGTCTCGTGGAAGGCTCTCACGACATCGACGATGTGCTGGAGACGAAGAACTCCGTTGATGTGTTCAACTACGTGGTGGATACTTTGGGCCGACCGGTGGACGATGAATTCCTCTGGACACTGAACGACATGCTCTTCCGCGAGACCACCGACGCCAAGGCTGGGTTCACCGGGCACTACAAGGTGATCCCGAACCGCATACGCAACTCGTCGATGCAAGTGGCACTTCCCTCGGATCTGCCGCGTGCGATGCCTGAGCTATTCGCTCAATGGGAGCGCTCCGCCAAGGATTTCGACGCCATCGTCGACTACCACGTGCGCTTCGAGCACATCCATCCCTTCCAAAACGGCAACGGCCGCATTGGCCGCTTCCTCATGATGAAGCAATGCCTCGAGAACGACGTGGACATCATCGTGGTGGACGAGGCTCTGGAGCGTCCCTACAAAAGCTGGCTGGAAGTCGCCCAAACCACGGGAGACAGTCGGTTCCTGAAAGAAATTATGGCCGACTGCCAAGAACGCTTCAGCCGCAAGATGGACGAGAAGGGCGTCACGCCCCTCATTCCCGATCCTGAAACCGCTGCACGCTTATTATAAATCGGTGCGCCTCCGAACCGGGCAGCATCGGTTACATGACTAAGCCGGGACTACTTTGGACGGTGGCCCAGCTTCTTCTCTGCCAGCACCATCCGTGGCCCCTTCCTCGCCAATAACACCGCGGTGGCAGCTACGTGTATTCCTTCCCCACTTCCTAAAGAACGCGCCGAACCTACCCCCATATATCCTTATGTACTGGAGGCCTTGCCAAAGACGAAGCGAATTGTCACCGCCCCCAAAAGCGCGCCTCCTATGACCTTGAGTAACTTTCGCGCGCGATTTCCCATGACATGACGCCTTTGCCGAACTCCTTTGCCAAGCCGGCACCCTTTTTCGGAAACAGATGGGAGTTTCGAGCAGCTGGCCATACGAAATGGGTAAGTAGATGGGAGTTTCGAGCATTTTCGGAACGAATTAAGCGCTCCAGAGCCCGTTTCATGCTCGAAACTCCCGTCTATTTCCGCAGACGCGCTCGAAACTCCCATCTATTTCCGAAATCGCAGTTATCGCGAAGATAAGAAGCGCCAAGCCTGAACAGCTCTCGGTATTTTTCCGATAGACAACAACTCAAAGAAAGACGAATGACAGGTTGCGGATGGAAAGAAAAGGCTTCCTTGGCCCCTCTACACTTACCTCGATGCTTTTGCTCAGAAAACAATGCTGCCATCGAGACGAGGAGACCACCATGACCACTCCCGCAAAACGAACCACTCGCTCCTTCGCGGCTTTCGTTCTCGCCTTGTGCCTGGCTGCGTCTCTCACCTCCTGCGCCTACAGCACCTTGGCCGCAACGAACGGCGACGAGGGCACCGAGGCAACAACGAGCGCCACGGAAGAGGCGGATGCCACCGAGACGCCCACCGCAGCCGCTGAGACGCCCGCCACAGCGGCTGAGGCCCCCACCGCGGCAGCCGAGACCCCCACCACAGCGGCCGAGATCCCCACCACCGCGACAATCATGTACTACGAGAACGTCAGCTACGACGACGGTGACACCGAGCCCGACGAGAATGGCCGGGTGCTGCTAGGCAGCTACGAGCTCACCGACGTGCACGTAGGGCAGACGCTGAATGCGTGGAATTACGTGGTCGACATCCCCGGGCATTTCTTCTGGGACGGCTGGCCGCAAAATCTCACGCTGACCGACAACCCTTCCGACAACGTCATCAACCTCTTCTACTTCAAGCTGTGGAACAACGAGTACACCGTGAACTATTACCTCATGGAAAACGCCGATCTGACCGCCGACAACTGGAAGGACGCACTGGCGCCCGATGACGTGAAGTTCGTTAAGATGGGATCGGAGACCTTCACCAACCAGCGCTTCGACCAGCTCGTCAAGGGCGACGCCTACGAGTACAAAATCGACGGCACCTACGTGGTGGACACCTACCCGTCCGAGATACGCGTGGGCGTCAACCCCGACGACAACGTCATCAACGTGCTTTACGTGCCCGATTCCGCGAATCTGCCCGACGATATTGAAGTGCCCACCGACACAACGCCGCCAAGCGATGCGACCCAGCCGGACGACACGACGCCGCCCGACGACAGCGGAAACGGCGACAACAGCGCCGACCAGCCCGCCGATGGCTCCGGAGCCGACAAACCGGCGGATGATTCCAGCGCCGACAAGCCCGCCGACACGCCGAGCACCGACGGAAGCGCTACGCCGAGCCTGCCGAACGATACCACCTTCGACAAAGACGAAATCGAAGGCGTGCTGCCCGACGACGTGAAAGACGAGGTGGTAAAAGATTTCATCGAATCGGGAGACGCGCAAGACAAGACAGAGATCACCGAAGAGATGATCGAGAACCCGGTGAGCAAATCCGACGCCGACTACGTGAAGAACGTCTACGAGACCGGCCTGAAAGAGGGCGAGAAGCTGGCCCAGACAGGAGATCTCGTGCCCCTCGCCATCATTGCGAGCATCGCTTTAGGAGCAGCGGCAGCGGGTGCCATCGCCTTCATCATGAACCGACGCGCCAAACGCTAAGCCCGCCACGCTGTCCGAAAAAGGGAATTACGGTGCAGCATCCCCCCTCTCCCCTTTGCGAAAGTTGCGAAACTCTGCGAAAGACCCGGCGGTGCCCGCAGCCCTACTCCCCCTTCGAAGTGAGGTGCCAGCCGTTGCAGTAGGGGCAGCGGTAGACGTGCAGGGGCGGGGCGCCGTGCTCGGCGCATTCGGCAGCGGTGAGCTCGGCCTCGTAGCGACTCGCATAGCGGTTCTTGCGCTCGCAGGCCTTGTGGCGCCGGGCGGCGGCGCGCTCTTCTTCGTGGCGCTGACTGCGCGCGCTCTCGCTGGCGAACAGGTCGTCCATGCCGCCGAGGGATGCGGCGAACTCCGCCTTCTGCTTCTGCCACGCCGACCGCTTCTTGCTGCCCACGGACGCCTCCCTTCCCGCAACGATTTCCGCGCAAATACCTCGAGCCATGCTATAATGCAAGCGATCGGTGCCCCGCTCAGCCGGGCGGCACTGGTTAATGACTAAGCCGGGTCTACTTTAGCATGGGGCCCGGCTTCTTCTTTGCCAACACCGTCCGTCACTCCTTCCTCACCAGGAAAAGCCCGATGATTCCGATAAACACAAGCATGAGATCGCACAGGGCAATGACAGTTTGTGTGTCCATGGGAAGCTCCTTTCTGGGAAGCCGCCCGGACGTGACGGGGCGCCGAACTTCATTGTAACCCAATCTTAGTCTCGCACAATCGTGGAATTTGAGCTCTTCGCCTGAAACGACCACTCATAAGCCGATCGCGAGCTAAGCATCCACCGAGCTTATCGCGATGCTAACAGATCATGTTTCCCCGCCAATCCAACGACCAGCTGCCGTACCATTGTGATCATGCAAGAGCGCGCAAGCATCCTGACCGAACACGAATCGGAACCCCCATCCGGTTCTGAGCCTACGCCCGAGACCCGAGGAGACCGCCAATGAACCTTTCACTCCCCCGCAGCTTCCCCATCGCGAAGGCGGCCCTTGCTGCCGCCGTCATCACCTGCGCCTTCGCCCTGGCCTGCAGTTGGATCGGCTGCGCGTCGGGCGGCACCGACAGCAGCAGTGCCGATGCCGGCAACACCTCCGCCAGCACCGACGGCAAGACTCTGCGCGTGGCCATGGAACTGGCCTACCCACCCTTCGAAACGAAAGACGACGCCGGCAACCCGGAGGGCCTCGCCGTCGACTTCATCCGCGACTTCGGCGCCGCCTACGGCTACGACGTGCAGATTGAGAACACCGCCTGGGACGGCCTTATTCCCTCGCTGCAATCGGATAAGGCCGATCTCGTCATCAGTTCCATGACCATCACCGACGAGCGCAAGCAGTCCGTGGACTTCTCCGATGCCTACGCCATGGCCCAGCTGGCCATTCTGGCGAACGCAGATTCTGGCGTGGCCTCCATCGACGACTTGAACCAGCCCGGCAAGAAAGTGGCCGTGAAGACCGGCTCCACCGGCGACGTGTACGCCACGAAGAACCTAACCAATGCGGAGATCGTGCGCCTGGCCGACGAGAGCGCGTGCGTGACCGAAGTAGTGCAGGGCAAGGCCGACGGCTTCCTGTACGACCAGCTAACCATCTACCGCAACCATCAGGCGAACCCCGATACCACCGAGGCCGTGTTCATCCCCTTCCAGGACGCCGAGGAGTGGGGCATCGCCGTGAAGAAGGGCAACACGGAACTGCTCGACCAGCTGAACGCCTTCATCGCGCAGTCGAAAACCGACGGCGAGTTCGATCGCCTCACCGAGAAGTACCTCGCGGACGAAAAGAAGGCCTTCGACCAGTACGGCTTCAAGTGGTTCTTCGATTTCGAGTAATTTCAAGTACCCTGTAAAGCGCACGCGTAGAAAACCTGAGCACTTACCATGGGAGCTCTTTCCGATTCCGAAGCTTAAGGAGGCGACCGGGGCCGATGCCTCATTCCACGACTTCACCGACGCCCCGTCGCCCACATCGGACGATGCGTCCCTTCACCGCTGCCGCGGGCGTACCCGTGCCCCCGGCGAAGGCGGCCCTGAATTACCTGGCCGTGTGCGTAGTGGTCATCGCCGTGGTGTGGGCATCGCTGGCCGCGGCGGGTATCTCGCTGAACTTCGATTTTGTGGCCCAGTACCGCGTGCGCATCTGGGACGGCTTCTGCATGACCGTGGGCATTTCAGCGGCGTCCCTCGTACTGAGCCTGGTGCTCGGGGTTTTGGTGGCCGCGGGCCAGGGCGTGCGCTTCCTGCCGCTGCGCTATCTGTGCGACTTCTACGTGAAAATCATCCGCGGCACGCCGCTCATCGTGCAGGTGTACTTCTTCTACTACATCATCGGCACGGCCTGGGGCATCGACAACCGGGTGCTCGCCGGCATCATCATCCTGTCGCTATTCTCGGGCGCCTACATCGCCGAAATCGTGCGCGGCAGCCTGCTGTCGTTGGACGCGGGGCAAATGGAGGCAGCCCGGGCCGTCGGCTTCACCCGTGCCCAAACCTTACGCTACGTAGTGGCGCCGCAGCTCGTGGCCCGCACGCTGCCGGCGCTCACGGGCCAGATGGCCTCCATCATCAAGGACTCGTCGCTGCTGTCGGTCATCGCCGTCATCGAGCTCACCCAGACCATGCGCGAGATCACCGCCACGAACTACAACTTCTTCGGCGGATTTCTGCTGCTCGGCGCGCTGTATCTGGTGCTCACGCTGCCCATCATGGCGGTAAGCCACCACTTCGGGAAGAGGCTCGACTATGCGCACTAGGGCAGCAAAACATTTGCGTCAGCCGGGCGCCTTGGCCCTTATAGCCCGGGAGGCACGCCATGCTCATTAGCCTCGATCATTTGTGCAAGTCCTTCGACGGCGTGGAAGTCCTGCGCGACATCACCTTCGATGAGGAGGTATCGGCGCTCGCCATCATCGGCCCCTCCGGCGGCGGGAAATCCACGCTGCTGCGCATCATCGGCGGCCTGGAGGCGCCCACGTCCGGCACCATGGCCGTAGACGGCAGCCCCGTCTCCTTCGACGAGGCGTCTTTGCGCGCCTACCGCGCCACCTTGGGCTTCGTCTTTCAAGACGGTGGCCTGTTCCACCACATGACCGCTTTGGAAAACGTGGCGCTTCCCTTGCGGATGGTTCATGGCGCCAGCTCCGACGAGGCCGACGATCGCGCCCGCGAGCTACTCGCGCGCCTCGGTTTGGAAGACTCCCTGGCCAAGCGGCCAGCCCAGCTGTCCGGCGGCCAAAAGCAGCGCGTCGCCATCGCCCGTGCGCTCGCCGCCCGCCCGCGCCTTCTTCTGCTGGACGAGCCCACAAGCGCCCTGGATCCGGAATTCACCACGGAAGTGCTCGACGTCGTGCGCAACCTCGCCGAAGCCGGCACGCGCTTCATCATCGTCACCCACGAGATGGGCTTCGCCCGCCACGCCTGCGACCACGTCGCCTTCCTCTACGACGGCCGCCTTCTGGAATACGGCGACGCCGCCCGCCTCTTCGACCACCCCGAAACCCCCGAACTCACCCGCTTCCTCAGCCGCCTTCTGGAATGGAGCATGTAAAAGAGGCGACCCACGGATCGCCTCTCAGTCGGTGCGAAAGATATGTTTGCTTGGAACTGACGCTTTGCGGAGCGAAGGCAAGCCCTACTCCAGGCCCATCTCCTTCTTCAGGCGGGCCAGGTCGTCGTCGACGGCGGCTTCGGCGCCGGCGGCGGCGTACTTCTTCGCGAGCTCCTCGGTGGGATCGGCCGGCTTCTCGGACAGCTCGGCCACGGCATTGGCGCGGTCGAGCATCTCGTCGGCCTTGGCCTCCATGCGGTCGAAAGCGCTGCGGGCACCCTCGGCGCGATCGCCGGCTGAGGTCATCTCGTTCACCTTGGACTGCGTTTTCGCCACGGCGGCCTTCGCCTTGATGGTCGCCTTCCGTGCGTTCAACTCCTCGATGTCGGCCACCAGCTTGTCGTGCATCTGGCGCATTTTGTCGGCGTTGGCCTTCGCGCCCTCGTAGGCCACCGTAAGGCCCTCGGCGCGCCCCGCCAGCTCCTGCTTCTTCGCGAGGAACACGCGGGCGTCGGCCTCGTTGCCGGCGGCGAGCGCCTTGCGGGCCAGCTCCTCGTACTTCTCTGTTTCCTCGCGATTCTCGTCGAGGAGCTTCTTGCAGCGCTTCTCCTCGGCCATGACGCCAGCGGTGGCCTCGCGCACCTCGGCGAGCGACTCGGTCATCTCGCGCAGGTACTGGTCGACCATCTTCTCGGGATCTTCGGCCTTATCCAGAAGCTCGTTGATATTAGCCTTCACGATGGAGGTGAAGCGATCGAGGATTCCCATGTCAGTCTCCTATCTGGCCCGAAGGCCGGGTTGAATACCGCAGCGCCACCTAGGGTCGCGGCTTCGTCGGCTGCACCGGTGGCGCATCTGAAGCGCCTGCCTGCGCGTACTTCTTTTCCAAATCCGCCAGCTCAGCGTCGGCCAGCGACTCCAGCGGCGTGTTCAGAATCTCCTGCATGCGCTCTGCCTCGCGCTGCTTCGCCAGACGGCGGTTGCGCACGATGAGGAACACGACGACGGCCACTATTATCACTGCCGCGCATACCGCGATGATCGGCAGCAGCGAAGGCGTCACCGTCATGATACGGTCGGCCGTGTCGGCAAAGGCGTCGGAGAAGATCTCCTCTTCCGACAGGCTCATATCGTCGTAGTTCTGGCTGAGGTATGCTTTGAAGATGTTGATGGCCTCATCGTCGAGCACCGATCCCGTCATCGCACCGGCCCAGTAGGCGGCGTTGAAGCGCCCGTTGCCATCGCCGCAAAACACAAGGACGAAGTGCGCCTGGTCGGTGAACAGCTCGTCGTACTTCTCCTGGGCAATGGACTGCAGCTCCTGGTAGGAGCGCACCGATCCGTTCGGCAATATGTACACGTAGGGCTGCACGCCCGTTTCCTCGTAGAAATGGCGCAGGCCGCGCTCGAGCTTCGCCGGGTCGTGAATCCAGTCGCCGTCCTCGTCGGTGAAGTATCCGGTCTCGTTTACGGAACCAGCAGGAAGGGCCGTGCGCTCCACGGTAGACGCGGGCACGTTCGCGCTCGAGCAGCTGCCGCCACCCAGGGCCGCCACGAGGAGCAGCCCCAGCAGCACAGCGGCCACGATGACGAACACCGTGCCGCATCCGCTGTTGGAGGACTTGCCCTGGGGCGAACCAGGCTGCGGCGCATTCGGGCCGCCGGGGCCACCCGGGCCGCCGCCCGATCCGGGCTGCTGCGGGCCGCTCGGCTGCTGGGGCATCTGCGGCGGCATCGAGCCACCGCCTCCTCGGCTCGAACCCATCAGGCCACCGAGGAAGCCTCCCCAGAAGCTGCTGCCCCCGAAGCCTCCGCCGTAGTAGCCGCCGCCGAAGCCGGAGCCGCCGTGGCCAGCCGAGCGACCGCCCGATCCCGAGCCGCCGGAAAACCCGCCGCCGAATCCGCCGCCGCTACTTCCAAAGCCTCCGCCGAAGCCACCGCCTCCCGAGAAGCCGCCGCCTCCGCCTGATCGTCCCATGGCCTCGAACCTATTTCACAATGAGCACGGGCACGTTGGTCTTGTGCAACACGGAATAGCACACGCTGCCGAGCATGCCACGCACGGCACCCAGGCCGCGATGGCCCATGACGATGCAGTCGTAGCCGCCCTCGTCGGCATAGGCCGTAATGGAATCGTGCGGCGAGCCGTTCACCACCGCGATACCGATGCCCTCGGCGTCGCCCACCAAAGGCGCGATGTTCTCGGCAATGGCGTCCATGTCGGCCTTGATGGCCTCGTTCTCCACTTCGGAGATCACGTCCATATCCATGGTGTCGCCCATGACGCCGGACATGCGCGAGGCAATCTTGAACGTCTCGGCGTTGAAGTCGTGCCAGTCGACCACCGACAGCACGGTGATCTGGGCGCCGGGCACACCGGCCGCCAGATCGAGCGCAGCCCCCAGGGCGTTCTTCGCCGGATCGGACTTATCGTAGGGAACGAGAATCTTCTTGTACATGGGGGCCTCCTTACCCTCGCGGCACCTCAAGCGACGACGCCTACGAACCACAGCTCGGCCACCGAAAGCAGCTCGCATGCTCTAGCATCGCCGGAAAATGCTTACCTTGTGGCTCATCCTAATGAGCAACTGCCATTTTACCACGGTCCTTTTCCGTTTCCCCGCCGCCGCCCACCTGTAGACACGACGTTACACACCCCTACCGCGGCTCCTCGTTGTTGAGAAGGCGATGGCGGGAGACCAGGATGTGGAACACCGTGTAGGCACCCAGCACGAAGGCGCCGACATAGCCCAGCACGCCGAGCAGGGGCACGCCGAGCAGTTGCGGCTGCATAGCCGTGGTGCACAGGATAGACGACCCCAGGAACAGCCCCGCCGACAGCAGCGCCAACGATATGCGACCCACCGAGGCGTAGGCGGTGGCAAGGATGCGCGACGACACGTCGATATCGCCGTTCACCTTAATCTGCCCGCGATCGATCATCTCCAGCGTGTTCGACAGCTGGGTCGGCAGCTTCGCCAAGGCCTCGGCCGAAGCGGCGCTCGTCGTGGCGAGATCGATCAGCTGCGTCGCCAAAAACTTCGGGTCGGCCTGCTGGGCGATGACGTGCTTCGACACGATCTCGATGACGCTGATATCGGGCGCCACCTGGGCCATGACCCCCTCGATGGTCACGAATCCGCGGGCAAGCATGGTCACCGACGAGGTCATCATCATGTTCTGGCCACGCAGCACCTCGATGACCTCGGTGAGCACGGTGCCCACGTTGATCTCCTTCATCTCGGCCGTGCTGTACTCGGCGAGCAGCCGCGAGAGCGCCTCCAGCAGCGCCCCGTGGTCCACCGGCCCCAGCACGTGCACGAGGCCCATCACCGCCTCCTTCAGCAAGTAGGCGTTGTCGGTGGCCACGGCCGTGAACACCTTGCCCACGAGCATGCGCTCCGACACCGTCAGCGTGCCCACCATGCCCAAATCGATCCACACCACTTCCCCATCGCGCACAAGAATGTTGCCGGGATGCGGGTCGGCGTGGAAGAACCCGTCGTCGAGCACCTGGGTCACGTAGCTTTGGCACACGCGTCGCGCCAGCGCGCTCACGTCGATCCCCTGCTCGCGCAACGCTTGCGTGTGGGAAATTTCCGTGCCCTGGACGAACTCCATGACGAGCACCGACTCGCACGAGTACTGCGGGTAGGCCACCGGGGACGTGACCCCCTCTTCGTCGGCCAGCTCGTCGTGGAAGCGCATGAGGTTGTGCAGCTCGGAGGTGAAATCCACCTCACTGGCCGTCGTGCGCTCGATTTCCTCGATGAAGCCCTCGAGCGACAGCAGGATGTCGCGATGGGAATTGGAAGCGAACTCGCCCAAGGCCAGCAAGTGCTTCATGAGCATGATGTCCTCGGCCATGGATTCGGCCACACCCGGCCGGCGCACCTTTACCGCCACCGTTGTGCCGTCGAGCAGCGTCGCCTTGTGCACCTGAGCAATGGAGGCCGCACCCAAAGGCACCGGATCGATGGAGGCGAACACCTCGTGCCACGACTTCCCGTATGCGCGGTCGATCTGCTCGATCACCACATCGAACGGCATCGGATTCGCGTCATCGCGCAGTTTTTCGAAGGCGTCGCAGTAGGCCTTGGGCAGAAGATCGGAACGGTTCGAGGCCAGCTGGCCGATTTTCACGTACGTGGGGCCGAGCGCCTGCAGTACTTCCACGGCCTGCTCGGGGGTAAGCCCGTGAAGCACCTTGTACTGCCGCATGATGCGCACAATCTCGTTCATGCGCTTGTGAGAGGTCTTGTCCTTGATGGAAATCTCGGCGACCTTCATGAACTCCTCGAACGTGGCCATGGGCGCTCCTCCTTTCTGGAAAGCCCATGGTATCGTGCGAAATGAGAAGCGATCTCCTCATCAATTCACCTGGCATCAAGCTGTTTCCCGGCCAATCGAACAAAATTGTCACTGTGGCAATTAAGTAAAATGGTTGGTCGATGAGGTGCGTGCATAGGTTTTATGGCAAAATAAGCTGCTGTGCTACTGAACGCTGCACCGAAAGCGCAGCGCAACCACGCAAGAAGAACGCAGCTTAAACACGCAAGAACAAGGAGAAGCACATGGGACTCCTCTCAAAATTCGAAGGCAAGATGGAAGACACCGTGGAAGGCGCCGCCGATCGCATGGGCGCAGCGCCCCTGTCTCCCGTGCAGATTGCCAAGAAGGCCGAGAAGCAGATGCGCCGCGAGAAGATGGTCGGCGCAGGCAAGCAGTACGCTCCCACGCTTTATACCGTGCTCGTCAACGCCGACGATGACCGCCGCCTTCTGGGCTACTACCCCACCCTGGCTGGCGAAACCGAAACCTACCTTTCCGCCAAAGCCGCCGAGCAGGGCCTCGTCATGGACGGGCAGCCCCTCGTGCGCTTCATCGTCGACGACGATTTGCGCCACGGCAAGTTCGACGTCATTGCCGAAATGGTGGCCTCCCCCTTGGTTGAGCAGCTGCGCCAAGAAGAGTACGCCCGCTACGGCATCCGCCCCGGCGGCGGTCCGGCCCGCGCGGCCGCCCCGCAAGCTGGCTACGGCTACCAGCAGCCGGCACCCACCCCGGCGCCGGCCCCCGCACCCGCCGGCGGCTACGACTACCAAGCCGCGCCCGTCGACGAGTACGTGGAAGACGACTACTACGAGGACGACGAGCCCCGCCAAGCTTATATCTATGACATCACCAACGACCGCGCCTTCACGCTGCCCGGCCAGGCCGAGACCATCGGGCGCGAGTCGAAGAACGACATCGTCATCCCCGACATCAACGTCTCCCGTGTGCACGCGGAAATCCGCCAGGACGAGTCCGGCGCCTGGATTCTCACCGACCTCGGTTCCACCAACGGCACCTTCGTCAACGGCCGCCAGATCAAATCCACCGCGCTGCATGACGCCGACCGCATCATCGTAGGTACCACCAACCTCGAGTTTCAGCTCATCTAGCCCGCCCGCACCTCAGCGAGCCAAAGGAGGCTATCGGTGATCGATCTCGTTCTGCTCATCGCGCGCCTGTTGTTCGTGGCGCTGCTCTATCTGTTTCTGTTCGCCATCATGCGCACCGGCATCGGCATGGTCAAAGGCTCCCGCAAGAAGGAGCGCGGCTGGACGGTGTCGGTGGAGCGCGGCCCCAAAGAGCTGCGCGGCGTCTCCATCGCCGTGCACGGGCCTGTCATCGTGGGCCGCTCGCCGGGCGCCGACATCGTCATCGGCGCCGGCTACGTGTCCGGCCGCCACGCCCGTTTCCAGCTGATGGGCCAGAACCTCTTCGTGGAAGATCTGGGCTCGAAGAACGGCACGGCCGTGAACGGGCGCCCCGTCCATGATCCGGTGGCCCTGCGCAACAAGGATCTCGTCACCATCGGCGACGTCGACATCCGCGTGAGGAACCAATAATGGCCCGGGCAAAGCGCAAGAAGAGCGGCGCAACTTTCGGCAGTCGCACCGACGTCGGCTGCGTGCGCGAGCACAACGAGGACTCGCTGGCCGTTGCCCCGCCACTGTACGTGGTGTGCGACGGCATGGGCGGCCACGCCGCGGGGGAAGTGGCCTCGGAAATCGCCGTGGACGTCATCTGCGACCGCGCGCCGGCGCACCCCGATGCCTCGGCTTTGGGACAGGCCGTGGAAGAGGCGAACCTCGCCATCATCCGCGCCGCCCGCGAGGGCGTCGGCCGCGCCGGCATGGGCTGCACCTGCACCGCCGCTATGCTGGAGAAGGACAAGCTCGTCATCGCCCAGGTGGGCGACTCGCGCGCCTACCTTTTGCATAAGGGGCAGATGCAGCAGCTCACCCGCGACCACTCGCTTGTGGCCGACCTTATTGAGGCCGGGCAAATTACTGAGGCCGAGGCCCGCGTTCACGGCGCCGTATATCATCGTGGCGTCAAAGGGGTCCTCCGCCGCGAC
>URGG01000003.1 GCA_900547345.1 uncultured Collinsella sp.
CCCGTGGGTTATACCCTAAGAGCAAACCACCCTTTTTAAGGGTGGTTCTGATTTCACGTCACCTTGCTCGCTTAGGGGCGTTTTCGCTGTCCGTTCTCTACCTGCGGCGTTGCCATGGTGGTCATTGGGGCGGCACTTGGGGACGTTCCTTTTCTGCCGGCAGTTGGGGACACTCCTTGTGCCAGCGTTGCATCGAGTGCTTGGGAAACCGCGACCCGGTTTTTGGCCGAATAGTGGGTCGCATTTTCCGGATGGGGTGGGTTGCGGAAAGTGCGACCCGGAATATTGCTCTGAAACGGGATGCGGTTTCCCTGATGTGCCTCAAACGGAAAGCGCATCCCATTCCGGAGCTCCAAAACGGGATGCGCTTTCTGCGCGGAAGAATTGTCGCAGCTGCGTTAAGCAGTGTCGCTCGTTACTCGCCCAGGATCAGCGCCGCGAGCTCTGCCTGGGTGTCCACCACGTAGTCGGCGCCGGCGGCCTCCAGCTCTGCACGGCCGCGGAAGCCCCAGCTGACGCCCGCGCTCTTAAGGCCGGCGTTGTGACCGGTCAGGATATCGACATTGGAATCGCCTACGTAGAGCGTGGTCGCCGGATCGGCGCCTAGCTCTTTCATCACATGCAGCGTAACAGGCGCCTCGGGCTTGGGCGGAAACGCATCGACGCGGCCCTGCACCAGCGCAAAGCGCTCGGAACCAAAATACTTCTCAATAAGCGGAGCCGCCGAGACGTGGTCCTTGTTGGTGAGCACGGCAAGCTGCACACCCGCGGCGCGCAAGCGGTCAAGCATCTCGATCGTACCGGCATAGGGGGCGGTGTGGTCCTCCTTGTGCTCGCCGTAATAAGCCCTAAACTCGGCAAGCGTCTGCTCAAACATGCGACCGTCGCCCGCATACTCGGCAGGCATAAAGCGTTCGACCAGCTTGAGCATGCCGTTTCCCACCTTGTAGCGGTACTCGTCAACGGCAAACGTGGGCCAGCCGTGCATCTCGCAGGTATGGTTGCCGGCGGCTGCCAGGTCCTCGAGCGTGTTGAGGATGGTGCCGTCCAGATCAAAAATCACATGGGAAAAAGCTGCTGCCATGAAAGCTCCCGTCATTGGGTTTCAAAACGCACCCCATGATACTGGGCATGCGTGCCGGGCATGTTTGGAATCTGAATATCTTTAATAGCCCTGAGCCTTTGTCGTTAGCAAATTCTCGGCAGCTGCTCTCCTACGAGCATGTCGAGGATGCGGGTCGAGCCCCAGCCGGTACGTACGCGCACGGCGGGGCGGGTGCCCTCGGCAAGTGGCAGCACGCGACCGATGACGGCGGCATTCTCGCCGTAGCGGGCGGCGCGCATGGCGGCCAGCGCGGCATCGGCTTGCTCGGCAGGCACGACGGCAACCATCTTGCCCTCGTTTGCCACCTGCAGTACATCGTAGCCGAGCATTTCGCAGGCGGCCTGCACGTCGGGACGCACGGGCACGGCATCTTCGTCGACCTCCATGGCAACACCGCTGGCCTGGGCAAACTCGTTGAGCGTGGACGCCAGGCCACCGCGCGTGGGGTCGCGAAAGCAACGCGTGCCGGGCGCTGCGGCCAAAACGTCGGCAATCAGGTGGTTGAGCGGCGCGGCATCGCTTTCGATGGTGCTCGAAAACGCCAGGCCCTCGCGTTGGCTCATGATGGCGATACCGTGGTCGCCCAGTGTACCCGAGACCAGGATGACATCGCCGGGCTGGCAGTCTGCGCCGCTGAGCGCCACGCCCGCGGGTACCTCGCCCACGCCGGCGGTATTGATATAGACGCCGTCGGCCCCGCCGCGCTCGACCACCTTGGTGTCGCCCGTGATTATGGACACGCCCGCCTCGTGCGCCGTCTCGGCCATCGTCTGCACAATCTGGCGGAGCTTATCCATGGGATAGCCCTCTTCAAGGATAAAGCCGCACGACAGGTAGCGCACGTTGGCGCCCGAGGTCGCGACATCGTTAACGGTTCCGCACACGGCGAGGCGGCCGATGTTGCCACCGGGGAAGAACTGCGGCGAGACTACAAAGCTGTCGGTCGACATGGCGATGCGCCCGCTCGCGGGCAGCGCGGCGACGCCGGCATCGTTGCCTTCGAGCAGCTCGGGCGAACCAAAGGCATCTAAAAAGACCTCATCGATGATGCGCTTCATCATCTGTCCGCCGGAGCCGTGGCCCAACAGGACGGTGCTATCGGTGATGCTATGGGACATATCCAAAACTCCAATCGTGGGAGGTGTCAGTGCGCGGGGGCGTTCGGGCTAGACTCGGTAACGGTAGTACGCCGCGCAGCTGCCTTCGGAACTCACCATGCACGGGCCGACGGGGTGCTCGGGCGTGCAGGTGCGGCCAAAGAGCGGGCAGTCGCTCGGCGTAATGGCCCCGCGCAGCACGTCGCCGCAGCGGCACCCGCGCGGCTCGACTGTCGCCTCAACGGGCACATCAAAGCGAGCGCGGGCATCAAAGCGCGAGAACTCGGGGCGGATGGAAAGGCCCGAGTTGGCAATCGGCCCCAGCCCGCGCCATGTGGTATCGCACGGCTCAAACACCTGCTCGACCAGCTGGCGCGCCACGGGATTGCCGTCTGCGTTGACGCCACGGCGGTAGGCGTTGTCAATCGCCGGCCTGTCCTCGACAACCATCTGGACCAGCATGCAGATGCCCTGCAGGATATCGACCGGTTCAAATCCCGTGACCACGCCCGGGGTATTGAATTCGTCGACCAAAAAGCTAAAGGGCGCCAAGCCCGTGATGGTGGCGACGTGGCCCGGCAGGATAAAGCCGTCGATGGTGGTCTCGGGGTCGTTGGCGATGGCGCGCAACGCCGGCGGCGTGGTCTTGTGGGCGCAATAGACCGAGAAGTTCAAAAGCCCGCGCGCCTCGGCCTCCAAGATGGCGGCGGCGATGGTGGGCGTCGTAGTCTCAAAGCCCACGCCCATAAAAATGACCGGGCGATCAGGGTTTTGCTCGGCAATGTCGAGCGCGTCGAGCGGGGAATAGACGATGCGGATATCGCGCCCCGCCGCCTTTTGCGCAGCGAGCGAGGTGGATGATCCGGGCACGCGCATCATGTCGCCAAAGGTGGTGATGATGGCGCCGTCTATGTTGGCGAGCGCGATTGCGTGGTCGATGTCGCGGTTGGCGGTGACGCAGACGGGGCAGCCCGGGCCGCTCAGCAGCTTGAGCCCGGCCGGCATAATGGAGCGAAAGCCATAGCGCCCGATGCTCACGGTATGCGTGCCGCAGACTTCCATAAGGTTGATGGTGCGGTCGCCGACAAGCTCATGAATGCGTTCGATGAGCTCGCGAGCCAGCTTGGGATCGCGGAATGCCGAGAAATCGATACCGGAGCGCGCCGGCTGCTCGGGCGCCACTAGTAAGCCTCCGCCGGGTTGGTGGTCAGCTGGTCTTCTTCGACCAGCTCGGACATGGCATTAACAAGCTCGAGCGTTTCCTGTGCTTCCTGCTCGTCGACAATCTGGATGCCAAAGCCGGCGTGTACGAGAATATAGTCGCCAACCTGCGCCGTCGGCACGAGTCGCAGCGACACGGGGCGCTCGATGCCCATCATGTCGACGGTGGCCTTGAGGTCGTCGTCGCGTTTGACTACTTTACCGGGAACGGCAAGGCACATATTGTTCCCCTTTTATACGCTTTGCGCTGGACGGGCGCTCAATAATCCATCAGTTGATGGTAGCGCTCGCGGGCGCTGCGGGCAAACGCGCTACACCTGTGAGACGGCGGCTTGCGGGCTGGCCGAACAGCCTACTGCGATGCAACCTGCGCAAGACGAGCGCTTGCGACTGCCGCCTGACCGTAGGCGATGCAGCCGTCATTGACGGGTACGGTGCGGGGGACAAGGACAGTAAGGCCTGCGTCTTTAAGCTCGCGGGTGAGGAGCTGGAGCAAAAGTCGGTTCATGAACACGCCGCCCGAGAGCGCGACGGTATCGATGCCTTCGCGCGCGCAGATTTCGCGTGCGATTCGTGCCGAAGAGCGCGCGATGGCGATATGGAAGTCGAGCGCGAGCCTGTAGGCGGGCGTTCCGGCTTCAATTCCTCCCAAAAGTGCCTCAAAGAGTGCTTTCTGGTCCAGAACATAGGGGCCGTCCAGCCACGATGGGCTAGATGCGAAATAGCCGGCGTTGTCGTCGGGAAAATGGGCGATTTCGTTGTCGAGCGCGCGCCAGGCGGCGGCTTCGAGTTCTATGGCGGGTTCGCCCTCGTAGGTCGCCTTGTCGCAGATGCCCAGAATCGCCGCCGCGGCATCAAAGAGACGCCCCATGCTGCTGGTACGCGGGCTGTTGATGCCGCGCTCGATCATGGTAGCTGTCACGCTGCGCGTTTGCTCGTCGAGGCTGTCCAAAAGCCGAGCGGCACCTGGGTGCTCGAGCAGGCCGAGCTCACTGAGCAGGGCAAAGGCGTTGCGGCGGGCGTCGCGCACGGAGGCCGCCCCACCGGGGAGCGCCCAAGTGCGCAAATGCGCGGCGTGCTCAAAGCTGCCAAGGCTGGCAACAAGAAACTCGCCGCCCCAAATGGTCCCATCGGTGCCGGCGCCGGTGCCGTCAAAGGCGATGCCAAGGACACGCGCGTCGGTTGTAAGCTGGCCCGCGGCGATGGCCTCGGCCATTACGCTCGCGATATGCGCATGATGGTGCTGCACCTCGACGAGCGGCAGATTGCATTTTCGCGCCTGCTCGCGCGCCCACTGGCCCGATAGATAGCTGGGGTGTAAATCGCAGGCCAAGGCGGCGGGCGCCAAGTCAAAGAGATCTTCCAAGCGCGTGCGCGCGGCGTTCCAGGCATCGAAGGTCCCGCCGTTTTCAACATCGCCGATATGCTGCGACACAAAACAGGTCGCCTCGCCGTTCGTCCCTTCACGCGTGAGCGCAATCGTGGCCTTTTGTTGTGGCCCGCAGGCGAGCACGCAGGACGGAGCGCCGTCGAGCGCCGGCAACGGCAGCGGCTGGGGTGCATATCCGCGAGCGCGGCGAACGGGCATAATGGCGCCGTCGACCACGCGCACTACAGAGTCGTCGTAGCGCGAGAGGATCGCGCGGTCGTTACCGAGCAGCGCGTCGGCGATGCCGGCGGCAACGAGGTGTTCCCAGGCAAGGTCGTCGTCGGTCTCGATGGGTTCTTCGCTCAGGTTTCCGCTGGTCATGACGAGCGCGTGCATACCGCAGGCTTCTGCCGCGGCAAGCAACAGATGTTGAAGCGGCGTATAGGGGAGCATGACGCCGAGCTCAGGAAGGTCGTGCGCGACAGATGGCGCGAGAGCGAGGATGTCGGGGGAACCGCCGTTGCCCTCGCCAACAGTGCGCCGGCGCAGCAGCACAATGGGGCGGATACTGCCAGCGAGCAGATCGCGTTCAGCATCGTCGATATGACACAGGCGCCCGGCATCGGCAAGACTGCGAACCATGACGGCAAGTGGCTTGTTGCTGCGACGCTTGCGACGGCGCAGCTCGCGCACCGCTTGTTCGTTGGCAGCATCGCAGGCCAGGTGGAATCCGCCCAGGCCCTTGATGGCGACGATGCCACCGCTGGCCAGCAGCTCAACGCAGCGCTCGATGATAGCGTCGCTGGCCTCGCGTGTGGTGCCGACGGTCGGTGTCGCGGACGAATTCCCGCACGCATTGCCGTTTACAGCCTCGCGCCACGTAATATGCGGCCCGCAATCAAAGCAGGCATCGGGTTGCGCGTGAAAACGCCGGTCGAGTGGGTCGGCATACTCCGCGGCGCACTTGGGACACATGGGAAAACAATCCATCGAGGTGGCCGCTCGGTCATAAGGCAACGATCGGATGATGGTAAAGCGTGGCCCGCAGTTAGTGCAGTTGATAAAGGGGTAGTGATAGCGTCGGTCGGCGGGATCGAACAATTCGCGCAAGCAATCGTTGCAGGTGGCGATATCGGGCGAGACGAGCGTCGTGTGCGCGGTCTGGTCCTGCGATGCTACGATGCGAAAGCCCTGTTCGTTGGCGGCATCCCAACCGTTGGCTGCCAAGTCCACAACCTCGACATGCTCTACGCGGGCTGCCGCAGGCGCATGCTCAGAAAGCGCGGCAACAAAAGCATCGAGCGCATCGGCCGGAGCGTGCGCCTCGATATGCACGCCGTCGCCCGCATTGAGCACCCATCCACAAATGCCATGTGCCATGGCCTCGCGATACACAAACGGTCGCATGCCAACGCCCTGCACAATGCCCGTCACATGAATATGCGCATGCCGCATGCGACACCCCTCATCAAAATCGACCAAAAAGGGACAGGTTTATTTTGGTAGGTAAAACTTCTAAACCTGCCAAAACAAACCTGTCCCTTTTTGGCAGGTGCGCTGCGGGAAATCCCGCTATAGCCCCAGGCTCTGCTTGGTGGCGGCGCACGTGAGCTCGCCGTGCTTAACGCCGCGCAGGCCCAGCAGGCGGTCGGCTAGTTCGTAGACGCGCTCGCCGCGACCCTTGAGCGCCAGAATCTCCAAGCAGTTGTGGTGATCCAGATGCACGTGCATGGTCGATACGATCTCGTTGGTGTAGTCGTGCTGCACCTCGTCCAGACGGCGCGTCAGATCGCCGGTATGGTGGTCATAGATCATGGTGAGCGACCCGATAACCTGCTCATCGGGCGTGCGCATCTGCTCCTTGGCGATCGAGGCGCGAATCAGGTCGCGCACGGCCTCGGAGCGGTTGGCCACGTCGCCGCGGCGCGCGATCTGCTCGTCAAAACGGCGCAACAGGTCGTCGGGCGCGGTAACCGAAAAACGGACCAGCTCGGAGCCGGAACCACTACAGTGGCAGCCCGCGTCACCGTCCGCCCCGTGCGGATGCTCGCGCTCGTACCCGCAGCTGTGCTCGTGTTCGGCCACCTTACACCAGCTTCACGGAGCCGACGGAGTTGTGGTCGGCCTCGATGGCTTCCTCGTAGCCCTCGAGTGCGTCGTGGGCCTCGTGCAGCGCGGCCATGGCGGCCTCGAGCTTGGCGCCGATGCGCTCCATGTCAAAATTCTCGGTCGCATGCAGCAGCTGATGGCTCCACTCGTGAGCGAGCTCGATGGTGTCGTCGACCTGCTTGACGCTCATGGCAAGCTGGCTCATGTTCATTCCAACATCATGCATGGGAAATCTCCTTTTGTATGGGGCAGTTCAGTGGTTCAGATTTTACTACGCCCGCTCTGCGCGCAGTTGCATAAGAAAACGGGTACGAGTCTGTGCGACCCGCACCCGTTCACTGGGGGCTGTTTGTGACTACCATACTATCCGTGGTTGCACTCGGTGCATTCAGAAGTCCGGCGAGCGGCGTAAAAGCGCTCATGGACGGCAGGCAGACGGCAACATGTAACAAGCGTATTACAGATGCTTCTCCAGCAGCGCCTGCAGCCTCGCCTTGGGCAGAGCGCCAACCGAGCGGTCAATCTCCTCGCCGTTCTTAAACACAATCAGCGTGGGGATGCTCATGACGCCATACTTCATGGCCAGGTCCTGGTTGTCGTCGACGTTGCATTTGGCAACGGCAAGCTTGCCCGCCAGCTCATCGGCAACCTCGTCAACGATGGGCGAGAGGGATCGACAGGGCCCGCACCACGGTGCCCAAAAATCGACCAGCACGGGCAGGCTGTCGTTAACGATGGAATCGAAGTTCTCGGGGGTAATCTGATTAATGTCAGCCATGGTGACCTCCATAATGCGACGCGGCTCGGCCGCGTAAAACTCAGTACGACCGTGCTTATACCCAGCCGCCCGCAAAGCAACCACTCGCGGGCGGCTCTTTTATATAATGGTGGGCACGCAAACGATTGGAGAGCGCATGCCCACGTCACAAAGCCAGAAAAAAGAAGCCATCGCCCAGGCGACCGAGCAGGAGCTCGCATCGCTCGCGGGTCGTGGCGTGCGTATCGCGGGCAACGCGTGCTCGCCGATCGTGCTGGTCAAAGGCGATCTGGACGAGGCCGAGCGTTCGGGTGGCGAGCTTGCCGCCGGCCCGGATGGCGCGGCGTTGCGCAAGGCGCTTGGGGCCATCGGCTACGCGCCCGAGGATTTTTGCGTGCTGGCAAGCGTCGCCGGCGTGGGTGATGGGACGGTCGCGGTGGGCGAGACTCTGCCGTGCGAGCTGTTCCGTGAGGCGCTTGAGGCTTTGGACCCCGAGGCGGTGCTGCTGCTCGACAACAACGCGGCTGACGCCATGCGCGAGACCTACGCCGATATGCTCGTGGCGATCGATGACTTCGACACCGCCATGCTCAAGCCCGGCCTGGTCGCCCATGTGCAGGGCCGCCGCGTGCTCGCGCTCGATGGCTTTGAGGCGGCGCTGACCGACAAAGCGGCCAAGCAGCGCATGTGGGCCTACATCAAGCAGCTGACCCCGGCGGCCGCTCCGCTGTAGCGGATTGGCGCCGGTGAGCGATTGCCTGGCGGGCAAGACACGCCGCGAGATCGGCGCCGCACTTCTACATCACAGCGCGCAGCTCAAACCGATCGCCGTTAATGCGGAACTGACAGTTGCCGTTCATGCGCTCCACGGCAAGTTTGATGCTCTTGGTGCCAAAGCCGTGGCCCGCATGCCGGGTCACGGGCATGCCGTCGACCATGCGCGGCGCGCGGTCAAACGTGTTGGAAACTAACAGCAGCAGCTGGCCGTCCTCTAATCGCAGGTCAAAGTCGACGAATCGCTTTCCCTGGGGCGCGGCGCTCGCGGCGGTGATAGCGTTTTCCAAGGCATTTGAGAGCACGCTAAACAGGTCGGCGTCACCTACGTGGATGGTTTCGGGTACGGCGGCGCGCAGGTTGGCGGTAATGCCGTTTCTATTGATATCCGAGTTAAATGACGAAAGCGCGATGTTTACGGTCTCGTTGGCGCAGAAGCGGCGTACGGCGGTGCGATCGCCGGCTTCGCAGAGTTCATCGATGCGTTTGAGCGCCTCGTCGGTGTGGCCCTCCTCAATTAAAGCGGCCAGGCCGCGTAGGAAGTGGCGCATATCGTGGCGAAGAATCGACAGCTCGCGCCCAGATTGACGCCAAGCCTCGAGCTCTTTGATGGCGGCGCTGTCGCGGGTTTCGAGCATCCAGCGCTCTCGCTCGGCGGTTTCCTTTTCTTCGTATTCGCGCAGGTAAACGGCAAGAAACATAAGATAGAAGGCACAGAGCGCAAATGCCAAAAACTCAACCGTTACCACCGAGCCCGAGTGGAACAGCGTGGTGTAGACGTTGGTGGCATAGTCAAAGACGTAATAGACGAGCGGCAGGATTAAAAGGATGCCCAGCTCGGTGGTGCTTTTAATCGCCAAGCGTGGACCGATGTCGCCGGCCCAATGCAACAGGACGGCAAAGACGGCGAGTGTGGTCGCGATGCGCGCCAGATAGTACGCGATCTGCGAATCGGTTGCGGCAAAGGCGGCGATGCCCATCCAATTGCTGAACTGGCAGCTCAGATAAGCACTCGTAATGCCGAGCGCGGCAAGCAGCGGGCTCAGGTGGTAGCGCGCACACAGGTAGACGATAAGCGGCAGGTGCACGGCAAGTGGATAAACCTGTCGGGCAAATAGTTCGCCGCCAACGACATTGGCGATCGAAAAGGCAGCGCCGGTCACGATGCCGACCAACACCAGTTCAAGCGCATGACGCCGGTTGATCTCGACACCGCACAGCGCCGCCGAGGCAAAGACGCCAAAGAGCAGCGTCGTGGCGTGGTGGATTGCCCAAAGGACCATTTCGACCGAGGAGACCATCAGTGTCTCCCACCCTCAAAGCGCACCGCAAAGTAGGCGTCTTGGAATCCCTGCTTGCAACTGCGCGAAAGCGGGATGCACGCGCCCGAGCGCATGACGATGTCCGTGCGGTCAAAGTGATCGATATTGCGCAGGTTGACCTGGTAGCTGCGGTGGCATTTAAAGAAGACTGCGTTTTGCTCCAAGCGGTCCTCGACGCTGCGGAACGACTCGAGTGCCTCGATATCGCGTCCGTCGCGCAGGTGGAAGACCACGTGCTTGTTGCGCGCCTCGGCATATTCGATGTCGGACAGGCGCAGGGCGTGGTAGCCAAAGGAAGTTTTGATCACGAGCTCGTCGGTTGCCGCCGGGCGCATGCTCGAAAGCTCGTCGAGTAACTGCGCCAGGCGTTCGTAAGTCACGGGCTTGAGCAGATAGTCGAAGGCGCGGACCTCGTAGGATTCCAGCGCGAACTCGGGCGACGAGGTGAGGAACACCAGGCGCACGGCGGTGTCGGCCTGGCGCAGTTCGCGTGCGGTGTCCATGCCGTTGACGAGCGGCATGATCATGTCGAGCAGAATGATGTCGGCGCGCGATGCGGCATGGCGGGCCAGCAGGTCCTCGCCGCGTGTGACGAGCGCAACATCGACCGCCGTGCCCGTCTCGGTCGACCAACGGTCGATCATCCGGTGCAGTCTATCTAGAAAAGCGACATCATCGTCGCAGGCAATAATCTTGAGCATTCGGCCCCCTTAAGTAGTTCGATTTTGCCACATCGGGTACGCGCCGCTTGCGGGGGTGCGGACCGTTTGCGCCCCACGGCGTGCAACTCGCGCCAAGCGGTATTGCGGTGGCGAAAGATGCCTCCTGCGCCATCGAGAGCTCAGCTATCCTCAGCTTGCCAGTTCGAATATGGACCTGCCACATGATTGAATCTTTATTTCAACTTTACACCTAGGTTTACAGCTGTCTTGTCAGCTGTAAACCTAGGTGTCATACTAAAGCCCCAAGATTCGCCAAAAGAGAGGGGCCTTGATGGCACAGAGCGCGAACATGGATGCGTCGGAGCTTGCACGCGATATCGCGGCCGGCTTGGCATCGGCAACGACGGCAACGGAGCGTGCGGCACTGGTGCCCGCAGAGCTCGTCGAGGCCATTCAGCAACTAAAAACCCAACGTGACGCGGTGATCCTGGCGCACTATTACGTGGCGCCCGAGGTCCAAGCCGTTGCCGATTACGTCGGCGATAGCTTCTACCTGGCAAAGCTCGCCAAGAGCCTGCCGCAGCAGACCATCGTGTTGTGCGGCGTGGAGTTTATGGGCGAGAGCGCCAAGCTGCTCAATCCCACTAAGACCGTGCTGCTGCCCGAGCCGGGCGCAGACTGTCCCATGGCGCACATGGTCAAGCGCGAGACGGTTGACGCGGCGCGCGCCGAGTACGGCGACGACCTGGCCGTGGTGTGCTACGTCAACTCCACGGTCGAGATCAAGAGCTGGAGCGACGTGTGCGTCACCAGTTCCAACGCCGTTAAGATCGTGTCCGAGCTGCCGCAGCAGCATATCCTGTTCATTCCCGACCAAAACCTGGGACGCTTCGTAGCCGAGCAGGTGCCGCAAAAGCACGTCATCCTCAACAACGGCTACTGCCCACGCCATCACATCATCACCGTCGAGCAGATCGTCGACGCGACGGAGGCCCACCCCGACGCGCTCGTGCTGGCGCACCCCGAGTGCAAGGCCGACGTCCTGGCCGAGGCCGACTACATCGGCTCCACCGCCGGCATCATCAAGTATGCCGAGGAGTCCGGCGCGAGCGAATTCATCATCGTGACGGTCCGCGGCGTGCTCTACGAGCTCGAGCGCCGCTGCCAGGGCACCGGCAAGAAGTTCTACTTCCCCGCGGTGCAGCCCACCTGCGTCAACATGGATCTCATCACGCTCGAGAAGCTCGTGCGCTGCCTGGAGACGGGCGAGGGCGAGGTGCAGATCGGCGTGTCGGACGAGGCTGCCGACCAGGCTAAACTCACGCTCGACCGCATGCTCGAGTACGCGGCGCGTTAGAACGATGTTGCATGAGGGACGGTCCCTTATGTCACATTCAAGGGAGAGGATTCCTGTGGAAACCAAGCAATACCCCGATATGGAGTGCGACGTCGTCATTGCCGGCTGCGGCGTGGCGGGTCTGTACGCGGCCCTCAATCTGCCGACGAGCACGCGCGTGATCATGCTCTCCAAGGGCGCTGTCGACGAGTGCGATTCGATGCTCGCGCAGGGCGGCATTTGCGTGCTGCCCGAAGGCTCGGACTACGATGCCTTCTTTGAGGACACCATGCACGCCGGCCACTACGAGAACCGCCGCGAGAGCGTCGACATCATGATCCGCTCGAGCCGCTCGGTCATCAACGACCTGCTAGCGATGGGCGTGGATTTTGAGCGCAAGGCCGACGGCAGCCTCGACTTTACCCGCGAAGGCGCACACAGCCGTCCGCGCATTGCCTTCCATGCCGATATCACCGGCAAGGAGATTACGACCAAGCTGCTTCAGGCTGTCCGCAAGCTGGACAACGTGCAGATTTTTGAGCACGTGGCCATGACCGACATCCTAACGGGCGAGCGTGACGGCGCCACGGTGTGCACCGGCGTCGTCGCCGTTCCCGTGGACGAGAACAGCTCGGTTCGTCCTGCCGACGAGCTGGCAAATGCCGCCGAGGGCGTGCATGCCGGCGAGCCGTTTAAGATCCATGCCCGCCACACGCTGTGGGCGACGGGCGGCATCGGCGGCGTATACGACCATTCGACCAACTACCCGCAGCTCACGGGCGATGCCTGCTACATTGCTCAGGAGCATGGCATTAAGATGGAGCACCTGGACTACGTGCAGATCCACCCTACGGGACTGTTCTCACCGCAGCCGGGCCGCACCTTCCTGATCAGCGAGAGCTGCCGCGGCGAGGGCGCGATTTTGCTCAACGCCGCTGGCGAGCGCTTTACCGACGAGCTTCAGCCGCGCGATGTGGTCGCCGCCGCCATTCGCGAGCAGATGAAGCAGGACGGCACCGAGCACGAGTGGCTGAGCTTTGCCCCCGTCGAGCGCGATGTGGTGACCGGGCACTTTGCCAACATTCGCGCACGTTGCCTGGAGGACGGCCGCGACATCTTGGACGAGCCCATCCCCGTTACGCCCACGCAGCACTACTTTATGGGCGGCGTGTGGGTCGACAAGGACGGCCGCACCTCGATGCCCGAGCTCTACGCCGCGGGCGAGACGGCTTGCAACGGTGTTCACGGCAAGAATCGCCTGGCTTCAAACAGCCTGCTCGAGGCACTGGTCTGGGGTCGTCGCGCCGCGTGGTACATGCGCACCGGCGAGTCGCTCGCAGTGGAGCAGGCGGGCGATCCCGCGCTCGATGGCCGTCATCGCGCCCTGGGCGCCGACCCTCTGGCAATCGATGATTTGGCCCGTGCCGCCGGCACGCAGGCCGTGGAGGAGTAGACCATGAATCCCATTACCATGAAGCTCGTCGTCGATGATCTGATTCTGCAGGCCCTGCGCGAGGACATCACGTTTGAGGACGTGAGCACGGCGAGCGTGTGCCCCACGGCGCGTCCCGCCACGGTGGAGCTTATCGCCAAGGCCGACGGCATCATCGCCGGCTTGGATGTGTTTGCCCGCACCTTTGAGCTGCTGGATTCGCAGAGCTCGGTGCTGTTTGATGTCTCGGATGGCGACGAGGTGCATGCCGGCGATCACGTGGGCCAGGTGCGCGGCGACGCGCGCGTGTTGCTTTCGGGCGAGCGCGTGGCGCTCAACTACCTGCAGCGCATGAGCGGCATCGCTACCTATACACACAGCATGGCCGCGGCGCTCGAGGGAACCAAGACCGTGCTCGTCGACACGCGCAAGACCACGCCGGGCATGCGCGTGTTTGAGAAGGCGGCGGTTGAGATTGGCGGCGGCAGCAACCACCGCTACAACCTGTCGACGGCCGTCATGCTCAAGGACAACCACATCGATGCCGCCGGTGGCGTGACGCGTGCGATTGAGATGGCGCGCGCCCATGCATCGTTTACCACGACGGTCGAGATCGAGTGCGAGAACCTGGACATGGTGCGCGAGGCCATGGAGGCCGGCGCCGACATCATCATGTTCGACAACATGACCCACGACGACATGGCTGCCGCGATTGAACTTATCGCCGGCCGTGCCAAGACCGAGTGTTCGGGCAACGTGGATGCCAGCAATATCCGCGCGCTTGCCGACCTGGGCGTTGACTTTATTAGCTCGGGCGCCCTGACGCACTCCGCGCCGATCCTCGACCTCTCGCTTAAGCACCTGCGTCTGCTGGACGGTAAATAATGAACGCCCGCGAGCGTCGCCGTGCCATCATGGCCGTGCTCGAGGGGGCCAAGGGGCCCGTATCGGGCAGCGCGCTTGCCCGCGAGGTGGGTGTGAGCCGCCAGATCGTGGTGCAGGACATCGCCCTGCTGCGCGCCGATGGGCACGATATCGTGGCGACCAACCGCGGCTACGTGCTGCAGGAGGCCCCCAGCAGCCCCGCCGTGCCTACGCGCTTGGTCAAGGTTCGCCACAGCGTGGAGCAGGCGGGCGACGAGCTTACGAGTATCGTCGATGCGGGTGGCGCCGTGCTCAACGTGATCGTCAACCATCGTGTGTACGGCAAGATCACGGCCGACCTGGACATCCGCAACCGCCGCGATGTCGAGCGCTATCTGCGCGATATCGAGAGCGGCAAGAGCTTTCCGCTGCTTACGGTGACGAGTGGCTATCACTTCCATCGCATTGCGGCGGAGGACGAACAGACCCTCGACGAGATCGAGGCGATGCTCAAGGAAAAAGGCTACCTAGCAGACCTGATGCCCTACGAAGACGATTTGTCCTAGTCGACGCCGCATCTATAAGTTGCGGTGAAATAGTTCCTAAAATCGGCATCCAAGACATAAAACAGGAACTATTCCACCGCAACTGCCAAGGGTCCCGCTCCAAGATTAGCTGCCCACATATGCAAAAGGAGGCCTCCGCGGCGATGCGGAAGCCTCCTTTTTTGTGCACGGTGTACTTTTGAGTGTGCAAGTGGGGGAGTTGTTACTCCTCGACGATCTCGGTGATCGCGCCAGCGGGGCAAGCGTCCTGGCAAGCGCCACAGGCGACGCAGGAGTCCTCGTCAGCGACGGTAGCGACGTCCTGGAGCTCCAGAACGCCAGCGGGGCAGGAGTCGACGCAAACGCCACAAGCGATGCACTCGTCGGCATCAATTACGGGATGAGCCATGGTAGTTTCCTCTCTGTTGACCGACGCTACAGGCGATGCGCGCCGGTTTGATTCGGGCAAAAACATACCACGGGAGCGACCGTTTGCAATACCCTCTGGCCGGCATCTTCATACCGTTCGCCGAGTATGCCACGGCTTACTAAAAAACATGCAGGTGAGGCCGATGAGCTGCGCAAATGTTAGCTAAAGGTGACTTGAAATATTGGGCGATTGAGCGTGCTTGCGGAAACCGCATCCCATTATTTTGTCGAAAAACGGGTTGCAGTTTCCGGTTAGGCCCGCTAGCGGAAAATGCGAGCCGGTATCAGCTCTCAAAACGGGATACGGTTTCCGGTTGAGCCTTCAGACGGAAACTGCGACCCGGAATCCACGCTCAAACCGGGATGAGCTTTCCGCAAGACGGCCCCCAGGCACCCCCGGACGCAAACCTCAGCCATCTCTACATAGATCTCGATAGATTTGCCGAGAACTCAAACAGTGCGTCTACCTGCGCATTTAAGAACCTAAACTCTCAGCAATAAGAAATCTTATATGAATTGACTTAGATTTTGTATATTCCGGCCCATAAGGGGATACACTACATCCTGAAAGACAAGCCGAAGCGCCGCGCGACAGATCGTCGAGGCGGCGCGAACGCAAAAGAGAGAGGGAATTTCTAATGAGTAAGATTCTTGGTATCGACCTTGGTACTACTAACTCCGCTATGGCCGTTCTCGAGGGCGGTTCTCCGACCATTATCGTGAACGCCGAGGGCGACCGCACCACCCCGTCCGTCGTGGGCTTCCGTGCCGACGGCGACCGCGTCGTGGGTAAGGCCGCTAAGAACCAGGCTGTCACCAACCCCAAGAACACCGTGTTCTCCATCAAGCGCTTCATGGGCCGCAAGTACTCCGAGTGCACCTCCGAGATCAAGACCGTGCCGTATGAGGTCAAGGAGGGCCAGGGTGGCCGTGCCGTCGTCGATATCGAGGGCAAGGATTACACCGCCGAGCAGGTGAGCGCCATGACGCTCGCCAAGATGAAGGCTGACGCCGAGAAGTATCTGGGCGAGACCGTCACCGACGCCGTCATCACCGTCCCGGCCTACTTCAACGACGCCCAGCGTCAGGCCACCAAGGACGCCGGTAAGATCGCTGGCCTCAACGTCAAGCGTATCGTCAACGAGCCGACCGCTGCTGCTCTGGCCTATGGCCTGGACAAGCAGGGCACCGACCAGCGCATCCTGGTCTTCGACCTGGGCGGCGGCACCTTCGACGTCTCCATCCTCGACCTCGCCGACGGCGTGTTTGAGGTTCTGTCCACCTCGGGCGATAACCACCTGGGCGGCGACGACTGGGATCAGCGCGTCATCGACTGGATGGCCGATAAGTTCCAGCAGGAGAACGGTGTCGACCTGCGTCAGGACCCCATGGCCCTGCAGCGTCTGAAGGAGGCCGCCGAGAACGCCAAGAAGGAGCTCTCCGCCGCCCAGCAGACCACCATCAACCTGCCGTTCATTACCATGAACCAGTCCGGCCCGCTGCACCTCAACTACACGCTGACCCGCGCCGAGTTCGAGAAGATCACCCGCGACCTGCTCGAGCGCTGCAAGCAGCCTGTCACCAACGCCCTGCGCGACGCCAAGCTTAAGCTCTCCGATCTGACCGAGGTCATCCTCGTCGGCGGCTCCACCCGTATGCCCGCCGTCCAGGAGCTCGTCAAGACCATGACCGGCAAGCAGCCCAACATGTCCGTGAACCCCGACGAGGTCGTTGCCGACGGCGCTGCCGTCCAGGGCGGCGTGCTCACCGGCGACGTCGAGGGCATCCTGCTGCTCGACGTTACCCCGCTGTCGCTGGGCGTCGAGACCATGGGCGGCATCATGACCAAGATGATCGACCGCAACACCACGATTCCGACCTCCAAGACCGAGGTCTACTCCACCGCTGCCGACAACCAGACCAGCGTCGAGATCAACGTGCTCCAGGGCGAGCGCGAGCTTGCCCGCGACAACAAGTCGCTCGGTAAGTTCCAGCTGACCGGTATCCCGGCTGCCCGCCGCGGCGTGCCGCAGATCGAGGTTACCTTCGACATCGACGCCAACGGCATCGTCAAGGTCTCCGCTAAGGACAAGGGCACCGGCAAGGAACAGCAGATCACCATTTCCGGCTCCACCGCTCTGTCCGACGACGAAGTCGATCGTATGGTCAAGGACGCCGAGGCTCATGCCGAGGAGGACAAGAAGCAGAAGGAAGAGGTCGAGGTCCGCAACCAGACCGACAGCCTGTGCTACTCCACCGAGCAGACCCTCAACGAGCTCGGTGACAAGGTTTCCGCCGACGTGAAGTCCAAGGCCGAGGCCGCTATCGCCGACGCCAAGAAGGCGCTCGAGGGCTCTGACGTCGAGGCCATCAAGGCCGCCGGCGAGTCCCTGCAGTCCGTGGCCTACGAGCTGGCCCAGGTTGTCTACGCCGACGCTCAGCAGCAGACCGACGGTGCCGCCGGCGCCCAGCCTGCCGACGATGACGTCGTCGACGCCGACTACGAGGTTGTGGACGACGAGGACAAGTAATCATGTCCGCCCGTAAAGCTCGCACGGAGGCGGCCGCCGCTGGCGCCGCCCCCGTTGACTCTGAGGAGAAGGACGTGAAGATTCCCGTAGAGGCCGTCGACGATACCGAGGCCAACGAGGCCCCGGCCGCCGAGGCTGCCGAGAACCAGGTAGAGGATTCCAACAAGGAGGCGACGATGACCGAGGACGAGATGGTGGAAGCCGCTATCCGCGCCGGTGAGGAAGCCGCCGACAACGACTTTAAGCTCAAGTTCGAGCAGGCTCAGAAAGAGCTCGCCGACGTGCGCAATGAGCTCGATGCTGCGGCAGAGGCTCAGAAGGCCGCCGAGGACAAGGCAAAGGACGCCACTGAGCGTACCGCCCGTCTTCAGGCCGACTGGGAGAACTTCCGTCGCCGCACCGCCAATGAGCGTATCGCCGAGCGCGAGCGCGCGACCGAGAAGCTCGTCACCGCGCTGCTGCCGGTGGTCGACGATATCGAGCGTGCGATCGACCATGCCCGCAGCCAGGAGCTTGCCGACGACTTTAAGCAGTTCGTCGACGGCGTCGACGCGGTGCATGCCAAGCTGCTCGATGTGTTTGCGCACGAGGGCGTTGAGCCCATCGACCCCAAGGGCGAGGCGTTCGATCCGCTCGAGCACCAGGCCGTGGGTCGCGTCGAGGACGCGTCGCAGTACGACGAGACCGTCAACGACGTGTACCAGAAGGGCTACCGCATGGCGGACCGCATCCTACGTTCCGCGATGGTGACGGTGACCTACGGTGGCGAGAAGCGCCCCGCACCGGAGCCCGAAGCGGCGCCCGAGGATGCTACGGCCGATACGGCCGAGAGCACCGAGGAGTAATTGAGAAGGGCCCCGGGGCAACACCCGGGGCCCTTTCTGGCCAAGTGCCATATGACAGCATGAGCCGCTGTCCGCAGGGGCGGCGGAAGTAACAGGAGAGGAGCTACGATGGCTGCAGGCAAAACCTTCTATGACATCCTGGGCGTATCCAAGAGCGCCTCCGACAAAGAGATCAAGAGCGCGTTTCGTAAGCTCGCGCAAAAATATCACCCCGATGCCGGCGGCGACGAGGCCAAGTTCAAGGAGATCAGCGAGGCCTACGAGACGCTTTCGGACGAGAAGAAGCGCAAAGAGTACGACCAGATGCTCATGTTTGGCGGCATGCCGGGCGCGGGCGGCGCGTATGGCGGAGGCTACGGTGCCGGCGCAGGTGCCAGCGGCTGGGGCGACATCTTCGACAGCATCTTTAGCGGCAACGGCGCCTGGGGCAGCGATTGGGGCTCGGGCTTTGCCGGGGCTGCGGGCGCTGCCGGCGCCGGCGCCGGCGCGGGTCGCAGCCGCGCTCGCAAGGGCGGCGACTTGTCGCTGACCGTCGATGTTTCGGCCGAGGACGCGTTTCGCGGCGTGACGCACAAGGTCACCTATCGCATTCCCTCGACAGGCGAGCAGCAGACCATTACGGTCTCGGTGCCCGCGGGCGCGGTCGACGGCGGCAAGCTGCGCTACAAACGTCGCGGCGAGTATGGCGTTGCGGGTGGCGAGCGCGGCGACCTGGTCGTGACCACGCATGTGGAGGAGCACCCGCTGTTTAAGCGCAAAGGCGCCGACGTGACCATGGAGGTACCGGTCTCGGTCTACGAGGCGGCGCTCGGCTGCACGGTGGACGTGCCGACGCCCGGCGGTGCGACGGTTCGTCTGAAGGTGCCCGCGGGTACCCAGACGGGCAAGAAGTTCCGCTTTAAGGAGATGGGCGCGCCCGACGTCAAGCACCGTGGCCGCACCGGTGCGCTGCTCGTCGAGATCAAGGTGCAGGTTCCCACGAACCTGTCCGATGACGAGCGCGATGCCATGACCAAGCTGCGCGAGGCCGACACGCGCGACTATCGCGAGAAGGTCAACCGTTACAAGGCGACGTACTAGGGCGGTCGCGGCGCACGCCCGCGCCCGCGGGCTTATGATGGACGATGACGAGACGGAAAGGGGTCAGGTAGCATGGCCGAGGACAATAGGAACAAACCGCTGTACATGATCAGCGTGGCGGCCGAGCTGACCGGCATGCATCCGCAGACTCTGCGCGTCTACGAGTCCAAGGGTCTGGTGAACCCCCAGCGCTCGGGCGGCAACACGCGCCTGTATTCGCGTGCCGATATCGAGCGCTTGGAGCTCATCAACCAGCTGACCGACGAGGGCATCAACCTTGCCGGCGTGGTGCGCATCCTCGATATGAAGGAGCGTGCCGAGGAGCGCGAGCGCGAGAATGAAAAGCTCCGTGCTCGCGTGCGCCAGCTCGAGGACGAGCTGCACGAGTACAAGATGCAGAAGAAGATCACCGCCCTGGCCCCGCGCGATGGCTCGGTTAACCCCGAACAGGTCATGCGCAAGCTGCTGGGCGCCGGCGGGGATTTGTAGTTACGCGGTTTTACCAAACCGCGTAACGGGCCGACGCTGCTCGACGTCCAGAGCGACAATTTGTCATTCAAAAGGCAAGGCATGACCAGAAGGTCTATGCCTTGCCTTTTTCATGCCAACTTGTTCGCTCTGGACGTCGCTCGCTGTCCGTCCTCTACCTGCGGCGTTGCCTTGCTCCGGATGCGGTGGTCATTGGGGACGTTCTTAAATGACTGGTCAAAGGGGACATTCTTGCGGCACTTGGCAGTTGGGGACGTTCCTTTTGTGCCGGCACTTTGGGACACTCCTTGTCAGAAGAGTGATGCAAGGTGCTCGTCCTTTGCTTTACCGAGATAAAGTGAACGTGCGGATTCGTAACCCGCTGGCAACCGTTCTATGGCACGATATTGAACGAATGTATGCTATGCGCCCAAATCTTTTGGGCAGAGTGGGAGACAGTATGGTCAAGCTGTACGAGGACGGCATCTACCTGCGCGGCGGCAGCGAGGTTGTGCCTGCGGCCGAGGCTGCCGAGCGCGGTATTACGCAGACGCCCGAGGATGCCAAGCGCGGCACCATCGCGTATTCGATCCTTCAGGCACACAATACGTCCGGCGACCCCGAGGCGCTCAAGATTCGCTTCGATGCCATGGCGAGCCACGACATCACCTTTGTCGGCATCATCCAGACGGCGCGCGCCTCGGGCATGGAGCAGTTCCCGCTGCCCTACGTGCTCACCAACTGCCATAACTCGCTGTGCGCCGTGGGCGGCACCATCAACGAGGATGACCACGTCTTTGGCCTTTCCGCTGCTAAGAAGTACGGCGGCATCTTCGTCCCGCCGCATATCGCCGTCATCCACTCCTTTATGCGTGAGAACTTCGCCGGCTGCGGCAAGATGATCCTGGGCTCCGACTCGCACACCCGCTACGGCGCCCTGGGCACCATGGCCGTGGGCGAGGGCGGTGGCGAGCTGGCAAAGCAGCTGCTGCGCGACACCTACGACGTTGCCTATCCCGGCGTCGTTGCCATCTACCTCACGGGCGCCCCGCGTCCCGGCGTCGGCCCGCACGACGTGGCACTCGCCATCATCCGTGCCGTCTTTGCCAAGGGCTACGTCAAGAACAAGGTCATGGAGTTCGTGGGCCCCGGCATCGCGAGCATGACGACCGACTACCGCAACGGCGTCGATGTCATGACCACCGAGACCACCTGCCTGTCGAGCATCTGGGCCACCGACGAGGACACGCACGCGTTTTTGACCATGCACGGCCGCGGCGACGACTACCGCGAGCTCAAGCCCGCCGATGTCGCCTACTACGACGGCTGCGTCGAGGTCGATTTGTCGAGCATCAAGCCCATGATCGCGCTGCCGTTCCATCCTTCCAACGGCTTTGAGATCGACGAGCTCAACGAGAACCTCGAGGACATCCTGCACGAGGTGGAACTCGAGGCCGCCAAGATCGGCGAGGGCAAGACGCACTTTAGCCTGCTCGACAAGATCGTCGACGGCAAGCTGCACGTGCAGCAGGGCGTTATCGCCGGCTGCTCGGGCGGCAACTACGATTCCGTGGTCCAGGCTGCCCGCGTACTCAAGGGCGCCAACACCGGCTGCGGCGAGTTTTCGCTGTCGGTCTATCCCACGAGCCAGCCCGTGGCGCTCGAGCTTACACGCCGCGGCTACATCTACGACCTCATGGAGGCCGGCGCGATCGTGCGCACGGCGTTCTGCGGCCCGTGCTTCGGCGCCGGCGACACGCCCGCCAACAACGGCCTTTCGATCCGCCACACTACGCGCAACTTCCCCAACCGCGAGGGTTCCAAGCCGGGCAATGGCCAGCTGAGCGCCGTGGCCCTGATGGACGCCCGCTCCATTGCGGCGACGGCTGCCAACGGCGGCGTCCTGACGCCGGCGACCGACCTGCCCGAGGAGACTTGGGACGAGGCCTGCGAGTACACCTTTGACGACGCGCCGTACAAAAAGCGCGTGTACTGGGGCTTTGGCAAGGCGGAGCCTGCCGACGAGCTGGTCGAGGGTCCCAACATCAAGCCGTGGCCCGCGATGGAGCCGCTCGGCGACGATATCCTGCTCAAGGTGTGCTCCAAGATCATGGATCCGGTCACCACGACCGACGAGCTCATTCCTTCGGGCGAGACGAGCTCCTTCCGCTCCAACCCGCTGGGCCTGGCCGAGTTTACGCTCAGCCGTCGCGATCCGGCCTACGTGGGTCGCTCCAAGGAGGTCGACGCCGTGGAGAAGCGCCGCGTTGCCGGCGAGGCAGCAGGCGATCTGGCGGCACTCGATGCCGAGCTTGCGGGCGTGTTTGAGGCACTGGTCGGCGCGGGTGTCGCGGCCGATGCCAAGGCGACTGAGTACGGCTCCATGCTCTATGCCAAGAAGCCCGGTGACGGTTCCGCCCGCGAGCAGGCCGCGAGCTGTCAGCGCGTGATCGGCGGTCTGGCCAACATCGTCCACGAGTACGCCACCAAGCGCTATCGCTCCAACGTGATGAACTGGGGTATGGTGCCCTTCCAGATGGAGGCCGAGCCCAGCTTTGAGGTGGGCGACTATGTCTTTGTGCCGGGTATCCGTGCCGCGCTCGACGGTGACCTAAAGGACATCGCCGCCTACGTGGTGCGCGCCGACGGTGCGGTCGAGCAGATTGAGCTCTACATTGCCGATATGACGGCAGAGGAGCGTGCCATCGTCAAGGCCGGCTGCCTGATCAACTACAACAAGTTCAAGGCCGCTGCCGAGTAACTCTGCTGTACGCCCCCGCCACACCTTTCCCTCGTGCTCACGCGCTTCGCGAGGGTCGCCCGAGGGAAAGGTGTGGCCGGGGCTACCGCGACGTTCTCGTTGGGTTTTGGGGGACGCTAATAAATAGACTTGCTTGATGCCGTCTCTGTTTTCGGGGCGGTTTCTTTTTGTCGAAAACCACCACGAAGGGGCAGGCGCCTTTGTGGTGGTCCGCGGTTTGTCTCGTTCTGTAACAGGTAGACCCTTATTTGCCGAGTAGTTGTTACAGATTTAGATAAACGGGAACTGCTGAACATTTCGTCTCGATCTGTAACATCTGAGGTCCAAAACGGCAGCTAGATGTTACAGATCGAGATGGTGAACGCCGGGGCCGAAGATCATCACAAAGGCTCCTGTCCCCTTTGTGGTGGTGGGGGCGAGCTCGATGTTGTTGTGATCGTTGAGCGGCATGTTAATGGGCACCTCTACAGAATTTCATCTGGGCTGGCGGGTTTGGTTGTTTTGGGGATGCCGAGTTTGGATGACGCGAAATCGTCAACATTGTCCTTAATTCCGTCTTTGGTGTAGACAGTGACCATATAGGTGCTGTGTCCGAATTCGCCCTTGTCGCGTGTTGCCCAGGCATCCCAGTAGGCGGCCCCGTTTCGCCCTTTGATTTTTCCGACACGGCGGAGTTCTGTTCGCTTTAATTTCTGGTTGCTATAGATGGTTCGACCGGCTTCCGCGGTGAGCCCGCACTGTCCAAGCAGCTTGTCGAGGACTTGGTTCATGTGGCGCTCATCGGTGTTTGGTGCGTAGTCGTAGGCGAGGGTGATGGAGTCAAGGGGCTGGTCGTCGATCAGATAATTCATTGTCTGAGGTTCGAGGCAGAAATAAGGAGAGCATCCGTCGACCTTGCCGAGCAACGGTAACTTGGACTGCCAACTTCCGGTGGGAATTGCATATTCGTAGAACACGCCACGGCAGACAAAGGAGAGCGAGGTGGCACGCGAGCCGGCGTCGATCATCCCGCAAAGATCGAAGGGCGAGGCGATACCAAAAGAAAAGGGCGTGATGACGATAAGGAAGAGCATCACGATGGGTATGGCGAGAATGGCGATGACGTTGCGACCGGTGGAATGAGACGGCTTCATATGCGCTCCTCGAGACAAAGAGCTGTTGAGGATAGGCAGAAATGGATATGTTCAGAGAACAATTCAAGTTTAATCTCATGGCGTGAGATGGTCGACCGTTAGCGTCGAAAACCACCACAAAGGTGCCTGTCCCCTTTGTGGTGGTGGGGAGCGCGCGGCTTCTTTTGGTGATAGTGTTAGCCGGCGGTATCATTAGGACAAATGGCGCGGGTTTGCATTGTGAGGTGCTTTGCTGTGAGAAGTCCTGCCCGTATTGGATTGATTGTCTTGGCGCTTGCGATCGCTGTGGTTGGCGCGGGCGCTGTCGGTATGGCATTTCTACCTGCTGCGGTGACGGAGCCGGTGGTCAAGCCTGTGACTCAATCTGTCGAACTTCTGACCGGCGACGACAAGCCTGAGACCATTACCGTTGATTTTGATGAGCAACCGGCTGCGCTGGGCATTAGTAATTATCCACGCATTCAGCTTGGGGCTATGCGCTATACCACGGATTCTGGTCTGATCGACAGGGCGTCCGAGCTGCTCAAGGGCAAAATCTTTAAGCGCTGGTATGGATATGCGTCCTATCGGGCAAAAGCGAACGACATGGTTGGCGGATGCCACTCTTCCATCGAGCTGGACACTGCAAACGGCGCAAAGTTATGTGATGTCTCGTACGATCCGGGCTACGAGGACAATGAGGGTCCGGGCATCTACATCATGGACGGCGATGTCGCCTATGTCATGGAGGGCGACCAGACCGAGCTCAACGATTTTATGGGCCAGTGTATCCAAGATGCCTATAAACAGACCTGCTTGCCTGACCCGCAGGCTGCACGCGATAGTGGGTCTGCCCGTACATGGCTGTTCGAGGATGAGATGCCCTGGACCGTCGAATCGGGAAGTACGGGTCCGGCGAAGGAGTAGAGACCGCGACCACCACAAAGGTGTCTGTCCCCTTTGTGGTGGTTTGCATGTCGTGGGAACACTCAGAAAATCTTATATATAGAGACTTAGATTTATGTATAAGATCGCACAAAGCTGGCAACAATACTTCTCGAACAACGTGAAGCCGCCCCGTAGGGCGGCCGCCCCAAGAGAGGTGATTCCATGAGAATCGATAAGCTGGCAATGACGTCGCGCGAGGCGTTGCAGACCGCCATGAGCACGGCTGCCGATGCGCAGGCCGGCGCGGTGGAGCCGATTCACCTGCTGTCTGCCCTGCTCGGTGCCGGCGAGCGCAATATCTCCGTGATCATCGAGCGCATCGGCGCTGATCCGGCCCAGCTCGCACGCTCCACGCAGGATGCCGTCGACCGCGCGCCCAAGGTTTCGGGCGAGGGTCAGCAGATGGGCCTGTCCAACGAGCTCGTCCGCGTCATCGAAAAGGCCGAGAAGAAGGCCACCAAGATGGGCGACAGCTTTGTGGTGACCGAGCATCTGCTGATGGCGCTTGCCGAGGACAAGGGCGAGGCTGGTCGTGTACTGCGTGACGCTGGCGTGACCAAGGAGCGCATCGAGCAGGTCTACGAGGAGCTGCGTGGCGATGACCGCGTGACGTCTGCCGAGGACAAGACCCAGTTTGAGGCGTTGGAGCAGTACGGTCGCAACATCTGCGATCTTGCCCGCGCCGGTAAGCTCGACCCGGTCATCGGCCGTACCGACGAGATCCGCCGTACCATTCAGGTTCTGTCCCGCCGCACCAAGAACAACCCCGTGCTCATCGGTGAGCCGGGCGTCGGTAAAACGGCTATCGTCGAGGGCATCGCCCAGCGTATCGTGGCCGGCGATGTGCCGAGCACCCTGCGCGACCGCGACCTCATCGAGCTCGACATGAGCGCGTTGGTCGCCGGCGCCAAGTACCGTGGTGAGTTCGAGGACCGCTTAAAGGCCGTGCTCAAAGAAGTGCAAAAATCCGAAGGTAAGGTCATCCTGTTCATCGATGAGCTTCACACCATTGTGGGCGCGGGTGCCACCGAGGGCTCCATGGACGCAGGCAACATCCTCAAGCCGGCGCTCGCCCGTGGCGACCTGCATGCGATCGGCGCGACCACGCTCGACGAATACCGCAAGTACATCGAGAAGGACGCGGCGCTCGCCCGTCGTTTCCAGACCGTTATGGTGAGCGAGCCTACCGTCGAGGACACCATCTCGATTCTGCGTGGCCTCAAGGAGAAGTACGAGATCTTCCACGGCGTGCACATCACCGATAGCGCGCTCGTGGCCGCCGCCGACCTCTCCGATCGCTATATCGCCGACCGCTTTCTGCCCGACAAGGCCATCGACCTGGTCGATGAGGCCGCAAGCCGCCTGCGCATGGAACTCGACAGCATGCCGGTCGAGATTGACGCCACCACGCGTCAGCTCACCCAGCTGCAGATCGAGGAGCAGGCGCTCATGAAGGAGACCGACGACGCCTCCAAGGAGCGTCTGGAGGCCCTGCGCCAAGAGATCGCCGAGGTCCAAGAAAAGCTCAACGTGCAAAAGGCCGGCTGGCTCAACCAGAAGAACGCCATCGACCACGTGCAGGAGCTTAAGGGACAGCTCGACGAGGCCAGAAGCGAAGAGGAGCGCGCGACGCGCAACGGCGACCTGGGCCGTGCGTCCGAGCTGCGCTACTCCGTGATTCCGGGTCTGCAGCAGCAGATTCAGGATTCCGAGGCTGCGCTCGAGGCACAAAAGCAGAAGGACGGCGAGGGTCTCAACGAGCAGGTGACCTCCGATGAGATCGCCGAGGTCGTGAGTGCCTGGACCGGCGTGCCCGTGTCCAAGATGATGCAGGGCGAGCTCGACAAGCTGAAGGGCCTGGAGGGTGAGCTGCATAAGCGCGTCATCGGCCAGGACGAGGCCGTCTCCGCCGTCGCCGCGGCTGTGCGCCGCAGCCGTGCGGGCCTCTCCGATCCGGACAAGCCCATCGGCAGCTTCTTCTTCCTGGGCCCCACCGGCGTGGGCAAGACCGAGCTCGCCAAGGCACTTGCCGAGTGCCTGTTCGACGACGAGCGCGCGCTCGTGCGTATCGACATGTCCGAGTACATGGAGAAGTTCAGCGTCCAGCGTCTGATCGGTGCGCCCCCAGGATACGTGGGTTACGACGAGGGCGGCCAGCTCACTGAGGCCGTGCGCCGTCGTCCGTACTCCGTGATCTTGCTCGACGAGATGGAGAAGGCTCATCCTGATGTCTTCAACGTGCTGCTGCAGGTGCTCGACGACGGCCGTCTGACCGATGGCCAGGGTCGCCAGGTGTCCTTCAAGAACACGATTATCATCATGACGTCCAACGTGGGCTCCAAGGCCATCGCCGATCTGTCCGGTAAGGACGAGGAGGAGATGCGCCATCAGGTCGACGCCGCCATGGCTCAGACCTTCCGCCCCGAGTTCCTCAACCGTATCGACGATATCGTGGTGTTCCATCCGCTCGGCATGGCGCAGATCGAGAAGATTGTCGACATCCAGCTTGCCGACGTTCGCGCACGCCTGGCCAAGGAGCGCATGACGCTTGCCATCACCCCGGCGGCCAAGCAGATGCTCGCCGTGGGTGGCCTGGACCCCGTGTTCGGTGCCCGTCCGCTCAAGCGCCTGGTTCAGCGCGAGGTCGTGGATGCCATCGCCGCCGCTATCATCGACGGCACGGTGCGCGAGGGCGATCAGGTGACGGTCGATGCCGGCAAGGACGGCGGCTTTACCGTCGTGTGCGACAACACGCCGGCGGCCACCTACGAGGTTCCCGACGCCGAGTAGATTTTGGGACATGCCTTAAAATCTACCAGCCGTCTCTAAACGCCAAGGGCGGCGGATCCAATTGGGTCCGCCGCCCTTTTTCGTGCGACAATCGATGATGTTGAACGGATGCGATGCGAGGAGCTATGCAGATGAAAGACGAGATCAAGACAAGCGCGCCGGCGCTCAAGCCCACGTCCAAACCGGCGCCCAAGCCGCGCGACCCCTATATCCGTGCCGAGAACGAGGACGATGACGGTTACGATCCCTACAGCGACCGACGCCTCGAGCGCGAGCCAATGTTCGAAGCCGACCCGTGGCGCTGAGTGCCACCCAAAAGGCCACCAATTAAGTTGCGGTGAAATAGGGACTGTTTTTGCAGTTTGACCAGCAAAAACAGTCCCTATTTCACCGCAACTGCGTTAGGGATTTTTCTACAGGGGGAGGGTAGTCAAAAAAGCCCCGTCCCAAATTGACTGCTCGGGGAGTCGCATTCGAGCTCGTGTCCTCTTGGCCACTCGATATCCTTCGGAGCAATAACAGTGAAAAAACTTGCTTAAGTGTTAATCAAGCTACACACAATCTTGCTCTCTAATTAATCAAGAATCACTATAATTTTGATTAGCTAGAGAGCAAGATTGGAGAATAATGGCATTCAACGACTTGATCGCCCAGAAAATAAAGGACTTTGAACAGCAGGGGGTTCCGCAGGTCTTTGAGCGAGACCTTGATCTAGGAAACCCACAGGAGCCAAAGCGCGACAACATCGTAAATGTGATTGTGGGGGCCCGCCGTTGTGGAAAGACGTATCGCCTGTATCAGGAGATGTGGCGGCTTCAGAACCGGGGCGTCGAGCTTGACCGGATGCTTTACTTCAATTTTGAGGATGAGCGCTTGCGCCCGTATGAGCCATCGCTGCTGGCGGACGTGCTCGACACGTTCTATGCGCTGTATCCTGTTGCTCGAACCGAGGGCGCTTACATTTTCTTTGACGAGATCCAGGAAATTCCCGAATGGGGTGCGTTTCTGCGGCGTGTAGTCGATACGGAGAAAGCGACCGTCTATGTGACGGGATCTTCTTCTAAGATGCTGTCCTCAGAACTTAAGAGCGAGTTCAGGGGTCGTTCTCTTGTGCGAGAGCTTTTTCCGTTGAGTTTTTCGGAATACGTTCGATATAAGACGGGGAGCGTTCTCGAGTCAGATGCGACCTTTTCCCCGAGCGATGCAGCGCTGCTTCGACATCATCTGATCGGGTATCTTGAACGAGGGGGATTCATCGCGACACTTGAGCAGACGCCTGCAGACGCGATTCAGCTGCTACAGGAATATGCTTCGCGAACGGTCGCCATGGACGTCGTTGAACGTTACGACGTCAAGAACCCTCGCCTGGCATCGCTGTTCTTGACGCGGTGTATGGCATCTTCGGGACGAGAGCTGTCAGTGAACAAAGTGTACAACGAGTTCAAGAGCAGACAGATACCCGTCAGTCGTAATTCGCTCAGCGACTTACTTGAGTATTATGAGGACGCCTATCTGTTATTTTCTGTGCCGGAGTTCATGCGTTCACTGGCAAATAACATGCGGTCTGCGTCTAAGGTCTACGCTGTCGACCCTGCGATGTTTGGAGCATTCTCTCCCGCATCGGCATTGGACCAGGGCCAGAGGCTCGAGACCGCAGTGTTCAATGCGCTAAGAAGAAGGACTCCCGCGGTGAGGACCGGCTCGGTCTGCCGCCTGCTAATCAAAGAGAAGAGCAAAAGCCATGAGGTGGACTTTGTGGCTGGGGATGCGCTTCTCATGCGGGCTTATAGCCTGATTCAGGTGAGTGCGGATATGGCAAGTGAGAAAACGCGCGAGCGCGAAATCGCCGCGCTTGATGCCTCGATGGCCCAGTTTGATCTTGGCGAGTCGGCAATCGTTACCATGGATGAACAGACCGATATTCCATGCGAGCACGGTGTGGTACACGTTATGCCCGCATGGAAGTGGCTCCTTGCCTAATCATCTATGGGCCTGTGGGGTCAGGACCTCCTGGCTCCTTCATCACGGTTGGGGAGCACCTTGCTGCGCCAGGCTAGTCCTGGGTTTTGATACTCGGCAGCAGGATCTGCGCGAGGTAGTCGGTCTCGAGTTTGGTCGCGGCGTCTGCGTTGCCGTCTTTGCCAACCAGGTCGTTCTTGATCTGGCTATAGGTGTAGCGGTTGCCGGTCGTAAGCTCGACAAGCTCAATGGCCGTGTCCATGGGGTAGGTTGACACGGGGTTCTGCGTCCGTCCGTTGATGGTCTGGGGCACCACGTACGGATAGACGGGGCCGCTGGCGTAGACGGTATAACCGTTGCCTAGATTGGCCGCGCCCAAAACCGTATCGCCTTCATCGGGCGTAAGGCTCTCGCCCTCGCGCACCGCAACGAGCGTCACGAGCGGCGTATTGGCGTCGTCGCCCAGATAGATGCATAGCGTGCTTCCGTTTTGCCAAGTTGCGACCTTGCCGTACCACTCGACGGGAATATCGAGCTGGTAGAGGTCGGTTGCCTTGTGGCGAGCGTCAGCATCACGGGACGCCTGTGCCTTTTGCGCGCTCACGGCATTGACGGCGGCGTCGCGCCGCGCGGTTGCTGCCTGCTGGAGCACTTTGGCAGCCGCGGCGGAGCTCGCACCGCCCTCCTCGGCATACTTGGCGGCGGCATCGATCTGGTCGTCAGTCACCGTGTCGGCCGAAGGCACCTTGAGCTTAAAGGTGGCCTGGGCACTTAAATCCTGTCCATCGCTCTTAACGGTGACCTGCGTCTTGGTGGTCGGGACGGTATAGATGGTGCCGTCGGCCGCGATGGGGGAGGCAGCGATGGAGAGCGTGTAATCGCCGGGCAGCAGTTTGATGCCGCGGCCGTGCTCGTCAACGTAGAGTGTTTCGCTCACAGAAGAGCCGTCGGAGTCCTGGCCACTCACCTGCACGGGGATCTTTGAGCCAGTGGAACAGTCGAGGCCCGCGGCCTGCACGCCAATCTGCACTGACATCATCGTGTGGGCATTGGCGGCGACAGTGGCAGCCTGCTCTTGCTGATATCCGTTCCAGGCAGCATAGCCTGCGCCGCCGGCGACGAGCGCGACGGCCACAACGCCGGCAACCATCAGGTTGCGGCGCTTGGGCGACATCTTGCGATGGCGAACTTCGGCCTCGCGTGCCGAGGGAACGGATGGTAGGGGAATATCGCCCATGGCGATGGTCTCGTCCACGGCTGGTGCGGAACCCAGGCCAGGAAGCTCGCGGGTCAGCGAATCCTCGGCCGGTAAGCTGTCGAGCAAGACGGTTTCCTCGCCCGTGTCGGATTCGGGCTGGTTGCCGGCCTCGCTTTCGGTGTCTTCGTGATCTGCCTCATCCTCGGCAGGCTCAACGTCGCCTGCATCCTGATCATCGGATTGCGCCTCGGTTTCCGGCTCATCCTGCACATCAACGCCCGAATCGTCAAACGCAATCTCATCGAGTGAAATCCGGTCTAAGCTCTCCAAGGCCTCAGCGCAAGCTTCTGCATCTTGGGCCGCATCCTCTTGGCCCATCGTCTCATCTTTCATATATCCCCCAAGCTCAATATCGGGACAACACTGTACCCAAAAATGGAGCCATATAAAGCGCGTGCGAAATATAAGATCCGATTTAACTCGAGCGCATCGTTCGGCCGCATCCTCGCGGCGGCAAAAGGCCCCCGGAACGCGAACGAATCACATTCCGGGGGCTCTACAATGCGTTGAGTTGCGCGGAGCCGGCTATGCTGCTTCGTGCTCAAGCGATGTCTGCGCCAGGCGCGTTACTCGGCGTGTGCGTAATCCACCTTGGCGCGGCGAGCGGTAGCCTTCTCCCAATCGCTGGTGCCCTCAAAGACATCCTGCTTGTAGGGATTGCGGCCGAGCTTCTTGGCACGGTAGGCGATGTAGATGATCGCGGCGACGTTGGCGACCAGTGCGGCGATCGAGACCGCGGTGGCGGCGCCGGGGTCGAGCGTGGAGTGGGTCACAAAGATGGACTCCTCCTGGAAGTACGGGAACACCTGGGCAAACATGCACCAAATAGCAAGCGTAAAGGCGCGGTTCTGGATCCAGCCGCCCTTGTTCCAGATAAAGGCGGCGACGGTGGGCGCCAGCAGCAGCGCAAAGCCGCAGAACCAGGAGTGGGTGGGCAGGCAGTTGTAGGTGTAGCAGAAGTTCCAGATATCGTAGGCGATGATGTAGACCCAGGTCATGTCGGGCCACAGCATATCGGTCTGATCCTCGGAGGCGTAGACGCTCCACCAACCGGTCATGCAGAAGATGTTGATGATACCGGCGATGCCGTTGAACACGTTGTTCCAGCCGGCCAGCTGCGTAGCACCTTCGGAGGTGACCCAGGTGGACTCGCCCAGGACAAAGAAGTGATAGGCGCTCTCAAAGTCGGATACGACGGCGATCATGATGTTGATGGCGACGATCACAAACGGCCATGCGCGGAACCAATGCGCCTTGCCGATCTTTCCCCACTGGTACTTAATGGCAATGAAGCCCCAGCAACCGGCCAGCGCAGCGTATACCTTGGCGTAGTGGAACCAGCTGTTCTGGTACACATGGGTGGGGTTGGTGAGCGCCCACTCGGCACCCTGCGAAACGCCGATGGCGATGGCGACGCAGTAGATGGTCATGGCCAGCGGAGCCACGCCAAAGATGATTGCCGCGCCCAGCTTAGTGCGGCGGCCGACCTCGTTGAGCACGATCAGGCCAATAAAGACCATGGCCCAGCCGGCCCAGTGGATAAGGTATCGCTACCCCAAACATCGAACAGCATGCTGCTCTCCTTTCACACGCCCGCGGCCCCTCTTCTGATCGCGGGCAGTTTGGCCAAATGTCGTCAGTTCTGGGGCTTGCGCTCCGGATACTTGGCGGTATAGCCCTCGATGTGGAGTGTCGAGGCGATGATTTCCTTGACCGTTTCGTCGGGCACATCGGGGTGCGTGCGGATATACATCAAAAGACCCATGATGAGGGTGTAGAACGTCTCGTAGACATGGTCGATGCGTAGCTCATGATGGGCGACAAAATCCACTACGGTGGTGTCGCAGATATACTGCGCCACGCGCTGGACCACGTTGTGCAAAAAGCCGCCGTAGAGCGCGCCGCTGCTCGAGGTAAGCGTGCTCGGCAGCTCGTGGCCGCTGGCGACCAGGCGCTTAAAGAGCGGGGCGACGGTGTCGAGCGCGCCCTCGATATCACCGACGGTGCGGTCGGCGTTCCACCGCTCGAGTTCGGAGATAAAGCCGTCGATCGCCTCGTCCATAACAGCGGTGACGGCGGCGTCCATGTCGGCGAAGTAATGGTAGAACAATGAACGCGTGCAGCCGGCTCGCTTGGTCACGGCCGATACCGATAGGTGGGACACGCCCAGCTCGGAGCTTACGGTGCGCACGGCATCGAGGATCTCGCGACGGCGTTCGTCGCCCGTCAGGCGCTTTGCCGCGCTATCGGATGCGGGGACGGCATCGACCACAGAGGTACCTGCTGTGTTGTTGCCCATGTTTTGCCGCCTTTCATCCTCTTTTGCCTGACCGTTCGCCTAACAGTCTTGAATATTGTTGACGGTTCGTCAATACTATTTTTGACACAATGTCAACAATGGCGGGTGAACGGCATGGGGCATGCCCGGCCTGCAAAAAAAGAGGGGCGCTGCGGCCTCGTCGGGCTGTGGCAAGAGAAGGGACAACCATGATTCTCAACGGACCGGGGATTAGCTACACCGAGCCCGACATCGGTTCGGAGTTCGTGCCGCCGCTGCCGGAGCATCCGCGCGAGGCCATCGTCAAGCTGTGCGAGCACTGCACCAACCGTCTGCTGCATCGCGATGAGCTGCTGGGCTACGAGTACTGGTCGTTTGCCGAGGCCGCGACTGACGAGCAGGCCGAAGTGCTCTGCAAGATGAAGATGCGCCGTCCCTATACGCTGCCCGAGATGGTCAAGCTCACCGGCATGACCGAAGCCGATATCGAGAAGATGCTCGACGATATGAGCTACACGGGCCTGCTCGAGTACAACTGGGAGAATCCCGAGCGCGCCAAGCAGTGGGTGCTGCCCATGCTGGTGCCGGGTTCCGCCGAGTTCCTCAACATGCGCGTGAGCCAGCTCGACGAGCACCCGGTCTATGCCAAGTTCTTTGAGCAGGCGTCCAAGGGGCCGCTGTCCAAGGCTACGCCGATGGTGCCGCCCGGTGGCGCCGGCATCGGCATGCACGTCATTCCGGTCGAGAAGGCCATCGACGCCGCGAGCACCTCGGTGCCGATCGAGCATATCGAGCACTGGCTCGACAAATACGATGGCAAATATGCCGCCAGCACCTGCAGCTGCCGCGCGAGCCGTCGCGTGATGGGTGAGGGCTGCGCCGACGACCCCGCCGACTGGTGCATTGCCGTGGGCGATATGGCCGACTATGTGGTTGAGACCGACCGCGGCCATTACGTGACGCGCGACGAGGTCTACGACATCCTGCGCCAGGCCGAGGACAACGGCTTTGTGCACCAGATCACTAATATCGACGGCGAGAACAAGATCTTCGCCATCTGCAACTGCAACGTCAACGTGTGCTACGCCCTGCGCACCTCGCAGCTGTTCAACACGCCCAACCTGTCGCGCTCGGCCTATGTCGCTAAGGTCGAGAAGGACAAGTGCGTGGCCTGCGGTCGCTGCGTCGAGGTGTGTCCGGCCGGCGCCGCCAAGCTGGGCCAGAAGCTCTGCAGCAAAAAGGCCGGCGGACAGGTGCCCGAGTATCCGCGCCAGGAGCTGCCCGATGCCACCAAGTGGGACCACACCAAGTGGTCGCCCAACTACCGCAACGACAACCGCATCGAGACGCATGAGTCCGGCACCGCTCCCTGCAAGACGGCCTGCCCCGCGCACGTTGCCGTTCAGGGCTATTTGAAGCTCGCGGCTCAGGGTCGCTATGACGAGGCGCTGGCACTCATTAAGCGCGAGAACCCGCTGCCCGCTATCTGCGGCCGTGTGTGCAACCGCCGCTGCGAGGACGCCTGCACCCGCGGCCGTGTGGACGCCGCCGTGGCCATCGACGAGGTCAAGAAGTTCATCGCCCAGCGCGATCTGGATGCCGCGACCCGCTACGTCCCGCCCGTGGTGACGCCGACGCGCGCTGGCGGCTTTGATCAGAAGATCGCCATCATCGGTGCCGGTCCGGCCGGCCTGTCCTGCGCTTTCTATCTGGCCGAGAAGGGCTACAAGCCCGTCGTCTTCGAGAAAAACGAGCGCCCGGGCGGCATGCTCACCTACGGCATTCCCAGCTTTAAGCTGCAGAAGGACGTCATTGAGGCCGAGGTCGAGATCATTCGCCTGATGGGTGCCGAGTTCCGCTATGGCGTGGAGGTCGGTCGTGATGTGACGCTCGACGAGCTGCGCGCGCAGGGCTTTAAGGCCTTTTACGTGGCCATCGGCTGCCAGGGCGGCCGCCTTGCCGGTATTCCGGGCGAGGATGCCGTGGACGTGACCGTGGCCGTCGACTTCCTTCGCGAGGTTAACAGCGGCAAGATCGATACCCTGTCCGGCCGCACCATTGTGGTGGGCGGCGGCAACGTGGCCATCGACGTTGCCCGCAACGCCTGCCGTCTGGGCTCTGGGCACGTTGAGATGTTCTGCCTGGAGAGCGAGGTCCAGATGCCCGCCAGCGAGGAAGAACGTCGCGAGGCCGTTGAGGACGGCGCTCACATCAGCTGCGGCTGGGGCCCCAAGGAGATTCACCTGGACGAGGCCGGTCGTGTGTGCGGTATCACCTTCAAGCGCTGCACGCGTGTCTTTGACGACGAGGGCCGTTTTGCGCCCGAGTACGACGAGAACGATCTGCGCCGTGTCGATGCCGACCGTGTCGTCATGTCGATTGGCCAGTCCATTGTGTGGGGCGACCTGCTGGCTGGCTCCAAGGTGGAGCTCGGCCGCGGCCAGGGCGCCCTTGCCGATCCCCAGACTTACCAGACCGCCGAACCCGACATCTTTGTGGGTGGTGACGTCTACACTGGCCCCAGCTTTGCCATCGACGCTATCGCCGCCGGCCACGAGGCCGCGGTGTCCATCCATCGCTTTGTGCAGCCGGGCTCCACGCTCACCATCGGCCGCAATCAGCGCCGCTACACCGCGCTCGACCGCGACGACGTTGTGCTCGAGAGCTACGACAACGCGAGCCGCGAGGTTGCCCACGTGGACCGCGAGCGCGAGAAGGCTGCGCCGTTTAGCGAGTACGTCGAGACCTTTACCGAAGAGCAGGTGCGCGCCGAGACCGCCCGTTGCCTGGGTTGCGGTGCCTCGATCGTCGACCCCAACAAGTGCATCGGCTGCGGCCTGTGCACCACCAAGTGCGCGTTCGACGCCATCCATCTGGATCGCGACCGCCCCGAGTGCTCCACGATGGTCAAATACGAGCAAAAGCTCCCAAGCCTGGGCAAGTATGCTTTAAAGCGTGCGATTAAAATCAAATTCGGGAAGAAGTAAGAAACGCAACAAGCAGGAGAACGGCGTAGAGAGCGGTTGGACAGCGAGCGAGTCCCAGGCGTGGCGAGGTGCCTTGAAAGAGGAGGGCATAGGGCTTTTGCCCATGCCCGACGATTGAAAGGCAGATCGCCCGTCTGGGGCTCGCGCAGCGTCAAGCCGACCGCCGTTCGGTAGAACGGCGGAAGGAAATAAATGCACGAGCTCGGAATCGTCTATCACATCATTCGCGATGTCGAGAACGTGGCGCGCGCCAATGGCGTGCGTCGCGTTTCGAGCGTGACGTTGCTGCTGGGCGAGGTCTCGGGCGTCGTTCCCGACTTGCTGCTCGACGCTTGGCGCTGGGCGGTAGATAAAAAGCCCATCGCACAGGGCGCGGAGCTTGTTGTGGAGCCCGTCGAGGCTGTGACGCATTGCGAGGCATGCGGCCGCGACTACGCGACGGTCGAGCACGGCAAGACCTGTCCCCATTGCGGTAGCGGCGAGACATACCTGCTGCAGGGCCAGGAGGTCATGATCAAGCAGATCGAGACCCCCGACGAGGACCCGGCAGACGCTGTCCCCGACGGCCCTTCCGACGCCCCCGACGCCGTCGACGCCGCCAACCCCCTCCACATTGTCTAGCCCTTAGTCGTTGGGGACGTTCTTAAACGACTAGCCAATCAAGAACGTCCCCAACGACTAGTCGTTTAAGAACGTCCCCAATAACTACTTGCGCTAGAGCATAAGTCACGCTGATAGTCAAGTTATGTCTGTTTAAACAAAATAGCGGCAGTACAAGCGCATTCGCGCTTGCCAAAAATCGATATTAATGAACAGCCTGCTTGTATCTGTAAAATGCATGGCTTGATGAGCGACGCCTTGTCGTGTAATGAGTCAAAAAGCAGTAACGTAATCAACTTGTAACAAACTTAGACGTTTAAACAAATAATGCAACCTTTTACGAATTTAGCTATAATTCCACAAACCAAACAGGTATACTCCTTTCATGTCGTGTAGGAATTACGTAGACAAAAAGGAGGTTATGTGATGGTAAGTATTGTTCTTGCTAGCCACGGGGACTTGGCAGCTGGAATCAAGCAGACGGGCTCGATGGTCTTTGGCGATCAGCCGTCTGTTGCCGTGGTCTCGCTCGAGCCGAGCATGGGCCCCGACGACTTCCGTGCCAAGGTCGAGGAAGCAATCGCTTCCTTCGAGGACCAGGAGCAGGTGCTCTTCCTCGTTGATCTGTGGGGCGGCACGCCGTTCAACCAGATCAGCGGGCTCATCGAGGGCCACGATTCCTGGGCTATCGTCACCGGTGTCAACCTGCCTATGCTCATCGAGGCATATTCGCAGCGCTTTGACGCAAAGAACACTGCACATGCGATCGCAAAACATCTCGTGACTGAGGCTAAGGCTGGCGTGCGCGTCAAGCCCGAGTCTCTGGAGCCCGAGGAGAAGAAGCCGGCTACGGCCGCCGCTGCTCCTGCAGGCGCCATCCCTCCGGGAACGGTCATCGGCGACGGGCACATCAAGATCGCCCACGTCCGTATCGACACCCGTCTGCTGCATGGTCAGGTGGCCACCACGTGGACCAAGCAGATCAACCCCAACCGCATCATCGTGGTTTCCGACGGCGTTGCTCACGACGAGCTCCGCAAGACCATGATCGAGCAGGCTGCCCCTCCGGGAGTCCATGCCAACGTCGTGCCCATCAAGAAGATGGCCGAGGTCGTCAAGGACACGCGCTTTGGTGACACCAAGGCGATGCTGCTCTTCGAGAACCCGCAGGATCTGCTCAGGGCCATCGAGGCCGGCGTCGACATCAAGGAAGTCAACATCGGTTCCATGGCTCACTCCAAGGGCAAGGTCGTCGTTACCAACGCCGTCGCTATGGGCGATGACGACGTTAAGACCCTCGAGGCCCTCAAGGCCAAGGGCGTCAAGTTCGAGGTCCGCAAGGTTCCTTCGGATTCCTCCGAGGATCTCGACGCCATGTTGAAGAAAGCTAAGGCCGAACTGGCCGCTCAAGCATAGTAAAGGAGGGTCCGATACATGTCTGCAATCACTATTCTGCTTGTTGCGATTGTCGCGTTGCTTGCCGGTATGGAAGGCATTCTGGATGAGTTCCAGTTCCATCAGCCGCTCGTGGCATGCACGCTTATCGGTCTCGTAACCGGTCACCTTCAGGAGGGCATCCTCCTAGGCGGTTCGCTCCAGATGATGGCCCTTGGCTGGGCTAACATCGGCGCCGCCGTCGCGCCTGACGCCGCTCTGGCCTCGGTCGCCTCTTCGATTATCATGGCGCTCGCCCTCAACGGCGGTGCCACCGATCCGTCGAAGGCCGTTACCGCCGCCATCGCCGTCGCCATCCCGCTGTCGGTCGCCGGTCTGTTCCTGACCATGATCTGCCGTACCATTGCTACCGCTATCGCTCATGCCATGGACGGTTGCGCCGAGAAGGGCGACTTCGCCGGCATCGAGCGCTGGCAGTATGCTGCCATCCTCATGCAGGGCCTTCGTATCGCCATCCCGGCAGTGCTTCTGTGCGTCATCCCGGCCGAGGCCGTTACCAACGCGCTTAACGCTATGCCCGACTGGCTGTCCGGCGGCATGGCTGTCGGCGGCGGCATGGTCGCTTCCGTCGGTTACGCCATGGTCATCAACATGATGGCCACCAAGGAGACCTGGCCGTTCTTCATCCTCGGCTTTGTCCTTGCTGCCATCCCTCAGCTCACGCTGATCGCCCTTGGCCTCATCGGCATCTCCCTTGCCCTCATCTACCTTGGCCTTAAGGATCTGGCCAAGCAGGGTGGCGGCATGGGCGGTGGCTCCGGCGACCCGCTCGGCGACATTCTGAACGATTACGAGTAGGAGGGGAGTGATACATATGGCAGAGAACAAGATTCAGCTCACCAAGGCTGACCGCAAGAAGGTTTGCTTCCGTCATCAGTTCCTTCAGGGCTCGTGGAACTACGAGCGTATGCAGAACGGCGGCTGGTGCTTCGCAATGATCCCTGCGATCAAGAAGCTCTACACCAACAAGGATGACCAGATTGCCGCCCTTAAGCGCCACCTGGAGTTCTATAACACCCATCCTTATGTTTCCGCCCCCGTCATTGGCGTCACCCTCGCTCTCGAGGAGGAGCGCGCCAACGGTGCTCCGATCGACGACGTTGCCATTCAGGGCGTCAAGGTCGGTATGATGGGCCCGCTCGCCGGCGTCGGCGACCCCGCCTTCTGGTTCACCCTTCGCCCGATCCTGGGTGCTCTGGGCGCTTCCCTGGCCCTGTCCGGCAGCATCGCCGGTCCGCTGCTGTTCTTCTTCGCGTGGAACATCATCCGTTACGCTTTCCTGTGGTACACGCAGGAGTTTGGCTACAAGGTCGGCTCCTCCATCGCCAAGGACCTCTCTGGTGGTCTGATGGGCAAGGTTACCGAGGGTGCTTCCATCCTGGGTATGTTCATCATCGGCGCCCTGGTCGAGCGCTGGGTGTCCATCTCCTTCACCCCGGTCGTCTCCAAGGTCACGCAGTCTGCTGGCGCCTTTATCGACTGGGCTAGCCTGCCCTCTGGCTCCGAGGGCATCAAGGAAGCGCTGACGATGTACAACTCCGTCGGTGCTACCGCCCTTGATCAGATGAAGGTCACCACGCTTCAGGCTAACCTCGATCAGCTCATCCCCGGCCTTGCCGCCGTGTGCCTGACCCTGCTGGTCTGCAAGCTCCTCAAGAAGAAGGTCAGCCCGATCGTCATCATCCTGGCCCTCTTCGCCGTCGGCATCATCGGTCGCGTCTGCGGCTTCATGTAAGCGCGCTTCGGCTTAAGACCGAGAGTTGCTAGGCAAGGGCTTTTGAGCCATTGAAACGGACCGCACCCGGTGGGTACACTGGATGCGGTCCGATTGTTTTTATTGGAGGGCGAGGCGCGTATGGCGCAATCTCAGAACAGCAAGGTCGATCTGGCAACGCCGGCAACCTGTCTGATGGGGCTTACCAGTCACGGTAACGTAATGGTGGGCAATAAGGCGTTTGAGTACTATAACGAGCGCAATCCCGAGGATTATATTCAAATCCCGTGGGACGAGGTCGACTATATTGCCGCCGAGGTTTTGCGCGGTACCAAGAAGATCACGCGTTTTGCCATCTTCACCAAGGATAACGGTCACTTTACGTTTTCGACGCGCGACGACAAAGAGACGCTTCGTGCGGTCCGCCAGTACGTGGACGAGGACAAGCTCGTGCGTTCGCCCGACTTTATCGACGTGACCGCCAAGGGAGCCAAGAGCATCCCCTCCGTCATCAAAAACCTCTTCCACAAAGGCAACTAGCTCCTCATAAGTTGCGGTGAAATAGTTCCTAAATACGGCTTTAGATGCTTCAGACAGGAACTATTCCACCGCAACTTCGAAGTCTAGTCATGCGACGTATGGCGATGCAGTAAATCTGCTACACTAGTACAACATGCCTCCGTAGCTCAGGGGATAGAGCACCGCTCTCCTAAAGCGGGTGTCGACGGTTCGAATCCGCCCGGGGGCACCAGAGGAATATCGAGCCCGGTACCGCCACGGTGCCGGGCTCTTCTGGTTTAAAGGTATGCCGTGGTTTTCGCTGCTTCAGATGAAGAAAGCGCCCGTTTGCAAGGGGCAAACGGGCGCCATTGAGCGAATGTTTATGCGTCATCAGCCGCTGCGGGCAACGTCTTGATGACTAGTTAGTCGTGCCGGAATCGTCGCCTGAATCAGTACCAGAGCCAGAAATCGAAACCGTCAACGTGATCGTGCTGTCGGTGGACTGCTTGCCGGTAGGGGAGACGCCCGTAACGGTGGCGTTTTCGTTGCCGCTCACGGGGTTGCCGTTCTGATCGCAGAATGCGATGTTGTAGAACCCGGCGTTGTTGAGCGCGGTGACGGCGGCGGAGATACTCTTGCCGTACAGGTTGCCCGGAACGCCGGCCTTGCCGGACTTCTTGGCGATGACGACGGTGATCGTGGCGCCAGGCTTCTGCTTGCCGCTGGGGTTCCAGCTAATGACGGTACCCTCGGTGACGGAATCGTTCTCCTGGTAGCTCACGTCGACGCCAAAACCGGCCATGTCGAGGGCGTTGCGTGCCTGGGCCTCGGTCATGTCGGTCAGATCGGGGACGGAGGTGGTGTCAGGACCGCTGGAGACCTTATACGAGATGGTTGTGCCCTTCTCGACTTCCTTGCCGGCATCAGTGCCCTGCTCAAAGACCTGGCCTTCGTCGGCCTCGTTGGCCTCCTCGGTTGCATTGCCCTTCAGGCCCACGCTTGCCAGTGCGGCCTCGGCCTGGTCTTTGGTCAGGCCAACGAGCTGCGGAACCTCAACCTTTTCTGAGGGCTTGGGGCCCTTGGAGATCACCAGGTTCACCTTGGTACCCTTGGGTTTCTTGGTGTTGCCGTTGGGGGTCTGCTCGACAACCTTGCCCTCGTCGACATCGTCGTTATAGCTCTGGTCGACGGTTCCGACCTCAAGGCCGGCCTCCTTGATCTGCTCGATAGCGGTCTGCTGGTCCTTGTTAAGCACATCGGGCACCGTAACCTGATCGCCCCCAAAGAGGCCGGTGGCGAAGGCCACCACAACGCCAACCACGGCGATTGCGGCGACAACGGCTGCGATAATCTTGTTCTTGTTGGACTTGGGCTGATCGACCTCGTAGGAGCCCGTGGAGCCCGAAACGGCGCTGCGGGCGTTGTTCTGGCCGCTCACGCCCGAGACGGGGCGAACCATGGCGCGCGTCTGATCGGACAGCTCACGGGTCTTGGTGGCGCCCAGGTCGCCGGCGGCGCCAATGATGCGCGTGGGCTCGGAGACGTTGACGGCGCGGCCGGACAGGTAGTTGTTGAGCACCTGGCGCAGCTCGTCTGCCGTCTGGAAGCGGTTCGCCGGATCCTTTTCCATGCACTTGAGGATAATGCGCTCCAGATCGGCATCGACGCCGGAGTTGACCTGGCTCGGCGGAACCGGCAGTTCGTTTACCTGCTTGAGCGCAACCGAGATGGCGTCGTCGCCGTCAAAGGGGACGCGACCGGTGGCACACTCGTACATGACGACACCCAGCGAGTAGATATCCGAGGTGGGGCCGAGGTCCTGGCCGCGCGTTTGCTCGGGGCTTACGTAGTGGGCGGTGCCCAGTACATTGTTGTCCTGCGTGAGGTGGCTGTTCTTGGCGCGCGCGATGCCAAAGTCCATGACCTTGATGTTGCCGTCGGGCAGCACCATGATGTTTTGCGGCTTAATGTCGCGGTGGATGATCTCGTGCTTGTGGGCGACCGAAAGCGCGGAGCTGATCTGCGAGCCGATCTGCGCGACCTTCTTGGGATCGAGAGCGCCGTGGCTCTTGATGCCGCTCTTAAGGTCGGTACCGCGCAGGTACTCCATGACGATGTAGTAGGTATCGCCGTCCTTGCCCCAATCGTAGACGCCCACGATATAGGGGGAGGAGAGGCCGGCGGCTGCCTGGGCCTCCTGCTTAAAGCGCGCGGCGAAGGTGGCGTCGCCGGCATACTGCGGCAGCATGATCTTGACGGCAACCGTGCGGTCGAGGACCTGATCTTGCGCACGGAAGACGGTCGCCATGCCGCCCGTTCCCACCTTATCCTTGAGGAGGTATCTTCCCCCGAGGACCCTCTGTTCCATTCCTGCTCCTAACATAACTATTCGCTCAACGATGTGTGTAGTACCGAATGTGTGGCCGCTGGGGCCGTGTGGCGCGTTGCCGCTAGCTCATAGGTCGCGGCGCGCCCCAAGTATCCGCTTTGATCACGGGCATCACGCTCCTTGGGCGGCGAGCGCCGCGGTCAGGACGATGCCGGCAATCTTGGCCGCCTCGACGTCGTGTTTGTCGTAATCCTCCAGGGCCACCGAGATGGCAACCGTGGGTGAATCGTAAGGTGCGAAGCCGACGAACATCGAGTTGACGTTGGTGCCGCCAATCTCGGCCGATCCGGTCTTGCCGGCGACCTTGACGCCCGGAATCTGGGCATCGGTGCCGGTGCCGGACTGGACAACCGCGAGCATGGCCTGCTTGACCTGATCGGCCGTGGTGGCGCTGACGGCCTGGCCGAGCGAGCGGGACTGTGTGGTCTTGACCACGGTTCCGTCCGGGGCGAGCACCTGGGCCACGAAGAACGGGTCCATGACCACGCCGCTGTTGGCGATGGCCGCCGCTATCACGCAGTTTTGCATGACAGTGGTCTGCGGACCTGGCGTGTGGTCCATGCCGACAGGCTGGCCGGCGCCTGCCCAGGCGGTCTCCCACTCGGTCATGAGCGAGGGGTCGGCCATGATGGAGGCGGTGGAGGTCAGATCTTGGCCGAGCTTTTGGCCGTAGCCAAAGGCATTGGCAAACTGGACGAGCGAGTTGGCGCCAATCTCGTTGGCTACCTGGCCAAAGACGACGTTGGACGATACGGCGAAGGCCTGCTGCAGGCTGATGGTGCCGTAGCTCTCGTTGGCATAGTTGGTGACCGGCGCGTTGCCGATATCCATGGAGCCGGGTGCCTGGTACGTGCTGGTAAGGCTGGCGGTGCCGGTTTCGAGCGCCGCGGAGAGTGTGACGACCTTAAAGGTCGAGCCCGGGGTGTACAGCGCGTCCATGGCACGGTCGTACATGGAGCCGTCCTCGCCACCGCCCGACTGCATCAGGGCATCGATATTGGTGTTGTCATAGGTGGGCGAGCTTGCGCATGCGAGGACCGCGCCGGTGCGCGGATCCATAACCACAACGGCGCCCTTAAAGCCCTTGAGTGCCTGCTCGGCAGCCGTTTGGATGCGCGAGTCGATGGTGAGTTTGGCGGTGTTGCCCGGCTGGTTTTGGCCCGCGAGCGACGCAAGGGCGTTGTTCCAACTGGAGTAATCCTTGGAGCCGGTGAGCGTTTCGTTCATGACGCTCTCGACACCAGCGGTGCCGTACTGCTGGCTTACATAGCCCACCACGTGAGCGGCCATGTTTCCGTTGGGGTAGGAGCGGGCGTAGGTGCCGTCCTCCTGCTGCAGCGACTCGGCCAGCGTCACACCGTCGGACGTGATGATGGAGCCGCGCTGGATGTACTTGGAGCGGGCGATGGTGTGGTTGTTGGTCGGCATATCCTGATAGTCCTTGGCCTTGATGACCTGGACATAAGTGAGGTTGCCGATAAGGATGGCGAACAGTGCCGTAAAGGCGAGCACGGCGCGGGTCAGTCGATTGGCGAGCGCCACGCGGCCGAGCACGCCGGATTCGGGCGTGTCGAGCAGGCGACGGCGCATGCGCGAGCCAGCGGAGTGGCTGCCGCGGTTGTACGAAGACGAAGTGGCGAAGCGCGTGCCGGCCGGGGAGGCCGCCGAGGCGACCTGGTCGTCGGTGATGGCGGCCATGGTGCCGGTGCCGGTGAGCTCGGCCTCGCGACCGGTTGCCTCATCACCGGCGCGCAGCAAAAGCGCGACGATGATAAAGCTTGCCAGCAGCGAGGAGCCGCCCTGGCTCATAAAGGGCAGGGTGACGCCGGTCAGCGGGATCAGGCGGGTAATGCCGCCAACGATTAAGAACGCCTGAAAGCTGATGGCGGCCGTAAGACCGGTGGCGCTAAAGGCGGCAAGGTCGGACTTGGCACGGGCTGCCGTGGTCAGGCCGCGTACGGCAAAAAGCATAAACAGGATAAGAACGGCGCCACCGCCCAAAAGGCCCATCTCCTCGCCGATAGCCGAGAAGATAAAGTCGGACTCGACGACGGGGATGTTGTTGGCCATACCGTTGCCAATGCCGACGCCAACGAGGCCGCCGTCGGCCAGCGAGAAGAGGGACTGAACAATCTGGTAGCCCTGACCCTGCGCGTCCTTAAAGGGATCGGCCCAGATTTGGAAACGCACCTGGACGTGCGACAGGAACTTGTAGGCGCCCACGGCCCCCACGGCCAAGAGCGCAAGGCCGATGATGACATACGAGAAACGACCCGTGGCAACGTAGAGCATCAGCAAGAAGATGGTGTAGAACAGCACGGCCGAGCCCAGGTCGCGTTCGAAGACAACGACGAGCAGGCAAACGCCCCAGACTGCGAACAGCGGCAGCAGCAGGCGCAGGCGCGGAATCTTAAGACCCAAGATCTTGCGGTTGGAGATAGAGAGCAGCTCGCGGTTCTCGGCCAGGTAACCGGCTAGGAACAGCACGATGAAGACCTTGGCGAACTCGCCGGGCTGAATGGTGAACCCGGCGATGCGAATCCACAGTTTGGAGCCCGAGATCGTGGTGCCGATAAAGATGGGCAGCATCAGCAAGATGATGCCGATGATGCCAAAGGTGTACTTGTAGCGCATGACTACGTCGAGGTTTTTGACCAGCGCAAGCGTACCTACCATCAGCGCAACCGAGATAAACAGGATGACGAGCTGCGAGATGGCGAGCGTGGGCGCCAAGCGCGTCACAAACGTGATGCCAATGCCCGAAAGCACAAAGACGATGGGCAGGATGGCCGGGTCGGCGCCGGGTGCCAGAATGCGCACGGCGATATGCGCCGCAGCGAAGGCGGCAAAGAGACCGATCGGAACGGCAAGTGTCTCAAACGAGATGGCGGCGCCTGCGGTGAGCACGTACATCGCATACAGCAGGATGACGGGGAACGCCGAGGCGATGAGTAAGAGCAGTTCGGTATTACGGCGACTCATAAGCGGCACTCCCTTTCTAATTCTTATCGGAGGCTTCGGCCTCGGCGGACTGTTCGGCGGTTTTCTCGGAATTCGATTCGGAGGTCGAACCCTGGTCGGTGTTATTGCGAATCGTTTGCGCGTCGATCACCTGGCGGGTCTGCTCCTCGTCGATCTGATGGCGGTACTTGGAGATGGTGTCCTGTGCATCGTCGATGCTCGTCTGCTGAATACCCGCCTCCAGGCGATTTTGTGTGTCTTCGGGCAGGTCGGACAGTTTGATGGTGGTCGTGCTGTCGAGCCAGTGCAGCTTAAGGCCGAGCGGCTTGCCGGGAATGCCCCGGTAGACCGCGACGGTGTCCTTGTAGGTGCCCAGGTAGTACGAGCCGGTGATGCCTGTGTAGGCCCAGATGGCTGCCGCCAGCACAAAAGCGATGCCCAGTACGGCGGCAATGGTGATGTTGCGGCGGCGGACGCGCTTTGCCTCGCGCATGACGCCATCGTCGACCAGGTCAACGACAACCACGGTGACGTTGTCGTGCCCGCCGGCGACCAGTGCCGCGTCAACAAGGTTGTCGACGCAAATCTGCGCGGTCGAGGACTGTGTGGCGATGTTTTCGATATCGCTATCGGGAATCATGCTCGATAGGCCGTCCGAGCACAGGATCAGGCGGTCGCCTTCTTCGATATGCAGGGTAAAGTGGTCGGCATACATGGCGGGATCCGAGCCCAGCGCGCGGGTGATGACCGAGCGGTTGGGGTGGACACGCGCCTCGTCTGCCGTAATCTCGCCGGCATCCACGAGCTCCTCCACATAGGAGTGGTCGCGGGTCACGCGGATGAGCGTGCCCTCGTGGAGCAGATAGGCGCGCGAGTCGCCCACGTGGGCGATAGCGAGCATGTCGTTTTCGATATAGGCGCAGGTTGCCGTGCAGCCCATGCCGGGCTTGCCCAGGCCGTTCGGGGCCGCCGCGATTACGGCGGCGTTGGCTGCCTCGACGGCTGCGGCCAGGCGCGCTGCGTCGGCGGACTGCGGGGCCGTCTTGGCAATAGTCTCGACGGCGATGGAAGAGGCTACCTCGCCGGCGGCGTGACCGCCCATGCCGTCGCATACGCAAAAGAGCGGCGACTGCACCAGGTAGGAATCCTCATTGTGCGGGCGCACGCAGCCAACGTCGGAGCGGGCGCCCCACATGAGTTGCGTGGTGGTACCGGCATCATAGGTCGAGTCGGTCTCGATGCGCTCCTCGGTCAGGGGCTCAAAGCTCATGGTCGAGCCGGGGTCTTTGAGCTTGGCCTCAACGGCAGCAACGTCGATCTCGGCAGTGTCACCGGGAGAGACGGTGTCGGTCTCGGCGTTTGATTCGGAATCACCGGTGTCCGGGGAGTCGGGCTCCTCGGAAACGCGGGCGGTCGACTCGTCATCTTGCGGGCTGACGTCTATAGGCTCGGGCGTCGCAAAGTGCGACGGCGCGGGCGTGTTTTGCGACTGGGCGGCGGGCTCGGCCACGGCATCGGACTCGCTTGCGGGCGCAGGCTGCGGGGTCTTTGGCGCAGGGCCGTCCTCGGGGGATGTCCCCGCCTCGGGCGCCGGCGTAGACGCGGGCGCAACCTCGGATGCCGGGGCTATGGGAAACGCCGGCGCGGCGGGCTCGGGTGCCGCAAACACCGCAGTGCTCTCGTTGATTGCCGCGGCGACGGGCTCTGCAAAGTGAGCCGGCGCCGGGGTTGCTTCGGGCGCTGTGGGCTGTTCCGCAGCATGTGCGCCGATGGGCGCCGCTACGGCATCCTCTTCGTCCTCGTTATCGGCGAGATCCGAAATATCATGCGTTACATGCGAAAGAGGCAGGGAGAACACGGTGTCCTCGGGTTCCACGGGTGCGGAGCCCGCCGGAGCGGCGTGGGCCGGTGCGGCTGCGGCGGCAGCCGGTGCCTCGGTCATGGTTGCGGACTTGTTCTCCTCGTCGATCATCGACGGTTCACCTTCATGACCACGTCGCCAATCTGGACTTCGTCGCCCTCACGCAGCGTCGCGGGCTCCACGAGCTGGCGGCCGTTGACGAGCGTGCCGTTAAGCGAGTTGAGGTCCTCGATGATGAGCGCCGGGCCCTGCAGCGAAAAGCGCGCATGCGAGGCCGAGACAAACGGCTCGTTGATGCAGATGTCCGAAGACGGCGAGCGGCCGACGATGACGGGGCCGAGCATGTCTACGTGGATGCCGCGGATACCGCGCGGACCCTTGTCCACATCAATCGTCCAGATAGCCGAGTCGCGGCGCTGCCCGCGCACAAGTCCCACGCCGGTCTTCATGACGGCGAACAGGAAGATATAGAGCAGGGCGACCAAGACGATGCGGCCTGCAAAAAGGACGATATCGATGTTCATAAGCGACTATCCCCTAAATTCAAAGGTACTCAGGCCAAACGTCAGCAGATCGCCGTTGCGCAGCGGGCAGCGCGTAATGCGGCGGTTGTTGACGAGCGTGCCGTTGGTGGAATTGAGGTCCTCGATCGACCAATCCGAGCCCGTAAAGGTGAGCTGGGCGTGGCGGCGCGACACGTTGGGGTCGCGCAGGGCAATGTCGGAAACTGAGCGCTCGCGACCGATGGTCACCTGTGCGGAGGTGATGCTATGGCTCTCGCCGCTCACGACGTCGACGAGCTGGGCGAGCGGGCGCTGCGGGGCGCGAGTGCTCGCCATGTTGGAGGCGATGCCGGCTGCGGCGCCTAGGCCCACGGCGGCACCGGTCGCGGCGGCTCCGCCCATGCCGGCAAGCGCGTCGCGCGAGACGGTCTGCGGCACCGGGATGGGTGCGGCGGCGGGGTCGGGGACGCTAGGCGCGAAGGGATCTGCCACGGCAAGCGGGTCGGGAGCGGCGGCGCGAGGCGTCGGCTGCTGCTGGGGCATGGCGGCGGGGCGCTGCT
>URGG01000004.1 GCA_900547345.1 uncultured Collinsella sp.
ATACGGACTGTTTGGCCGCCAAACGGCCGCAAACAGTCCGTATTTCACCGCAACTGCGGAGGGGAATCCGGTGATCTTCCTGCTAGCGGGGAACGTAGCGGCCGGGTTGGGCTCCGGTGGGCTCGCCATCGCGCGCCACCAGCACACCGTTGACGTAGACGGCCTTGGCGCGGCCATGTGCCTCAAAGCCCTCGAGCGGCGTGTAGTCCACGGCCTGATGCTGTGTCGCCGCGCGAATGGTCCAGCACGCCTGGGGATCCCACACGCACACGTCGGCATCGGAGCCCTCGGCAAGACAGCCCTTGCGCGGATACATGCCAAAGACGCGCGCCGGGTTCTCGCTCATCAAGCGGCAGAGGTCCTCGGGGCCCAGCTGGCCCTCAAAGCTCGTGGCGATCGCGACGGGACGATGCTCCACGCCGGGCCCGCCGTTGGGAATCGCGCGGAAATCGTCGCGCCCGCGGTCCTTTTGCCCGTGCAGGTTAAAGCTGCAATGATCGGTTGCAATAGTATCGATCTCGCCGGCCACAAGCGCCTCGCGCAACGCGGCACGGTCACCGGCATGGCGCAGCGGCGGGCTCATCACATACTTGGCACCCGCAAAGCCGTCCTCGCCCTGCTCCAGATAGCAGGTGTCGTCGAGCATCAGATACTGGGGGCAGGTCTCGACATAGATATTCTTCTGCCCGCGCGCTTTGGCAGCACGGATGGCCTCGAGCCCCAGCTTGGTCGAAAGGTGCACCACGTTGACCGGAGCGTCCCCGGCCAAGTGCGCCAGATACAGCAGGCGGCTCACGGCCTCACCCTCGCACACGTCCGGACGGCTGAGCGCATGTCCCTCGGGCCCATGAATCCCCTGCTCGTACACGCGCTTCTGCAGTTCATTCACCAACGTGCCGTTCTCGCAATGCACGCACAGGATACCGCCCAGGCGCTTGAGCTCCTCGAGCACCTCGAGCGTCTCGGCATCGTCCAAGCGCAGGTGGTCATAGGCAAAGTAGGTCTTGAACGACGATACGCCCGCCTCGCGCATGGCCGAAAGGTCGGCGCGGTTGCGCTCGTTCCACTCGGCGAGTGCCATATGAAAGGCGTAGTTTGCCGTGCAGGTGCCGTCGGCGCGGCGATGCCACTCGGCCAAGGCATCGGGCATGGTCACGCCACGATCGGCCGTCGCGTAGTCCACGATGGTCGTCGTACCGCCGCAGGCAGCCGCGCGCGTGCCGGTCTCAAAGCTATCGGCCGTCCAATCCATGCCGGTCCAGCACTGCATGTGCGTGTGGCCGTCGATAAAGCCGGGAAACACCCAGCAGCCCGTGGCATCCTCGACGGTATCGCTCTCGGCCGGCTCAATCGCCGCGGCGATCCGCACGATCTTATCGCCATCCATGGCAAGATCGGCACGGCGAAGCCCCTGTGGCGTCACGAGCGCGCCGTTTTTGATGATGATCATAATTGCTCCTTATTGATTTATGCAGTTGGCCACGCGATCAAAATACGAGCAGGCGGCGATATGCTCCGCTATGCGTCGCTGCCCCTTGGCGGTATCGACGTCCCACAGCTCGTAGGCACGCGCCTCGACCAGCACCACGTCGGTACGGCCCTTGAGGATCGAACCGCCGCCGTCCTTGCCCTCAAGACACATAAGTGCATCGAACAGTTCCGCCGGAAAGAGCACCGGGCTCGAAGGCTCACCGTTGCACGCAAGACGCACCGGATGCTTGCGGCCACACTCGTCAAATGCACGAACCATAGCCTCAAAAGAATCCGAACTCACGAGCGGCTGGTCGCCCGGCAAAAAGAGGCAACCTTTCCAGTTGCGTTCGGCTCCCCACGAAAGGCCCGCACGGACGCTTTCGCTGCGCAGCTCGCCATCGTGCAGCACACACGGGCAATGCTTGTCCTCGCAAATCTGAGCGACCTCGGGCCAACGCGTCGAAACCACGACGTCAAAGCCCCGGGGAACCGAATCGATGGTCCGGGCAATCAGCGGCTCGCCATAGATATCGGCGAGCATCTTGTTAGAGCCAAACCGCTTGCCCTCGCCCGAGGCCATAATCACGCAACCAAGTTTCATCTCCGCAAACCTCCCCTGGCTGCCTTGGACGCCATAGTTGCTATACCCACCATACCAAGCTCACACTCCGTCGGAACAGGCATGCGCTCGTTTTTCCAGCGAACGCCCCTTGGCTCTCCATAGCACAAAGGAGGGCGCCCCGCGACGCAGGGCACCCTCCTCAATGGTGCAGATATGCCTACTCAGCGTCGCCGGTAAACGTGGTACCGGTCTTGCCGGCAAGACCGTCACGCGCCTTCTCGAGCAGCGTGATGAGCGCCGTGCGGCCCGGCTTGCTCTCGGCAAACGTCGAGGCGGCCTGGACCTTGGGCAGCATGGAGCCACGACCGAACTCGTTGGCCTCGGACAGACGCTTTACGTCAGCCGCAGTCAGCGTGTCGAGCCACTGCTCGTGGTCGGTGCCAAAGCCAATGGCAACCTTCTCCACGGCCGTCAGGATAATCAGGGCATCGGCGTCGAGCTGCTCGGCGAGCTTCTCGGCCGCAAAGTCCTTATCGATGACGGCGGCAGCGCCCTTAAGGTGGTTGCCCTGGGCCTTGGTGACGGGAATACCGCCACCGCCGCAGGAAATCACCACGTGGTTGGACTCGACGAGCGACTTAATGGTGTCGAGCTCGACGATGTTCACGGGCTTGGGCGAGGCAACCACGCGACGGAAGCCCTGCTTCTCGTCGTGGATGAACTGATAGCCGCGGTCGGCTTCCAGCTCCTTGGCCTCGGCCTCGCTCATCCACGGACCAATCGGCTTGACCGGGTCGGCAAAGGCCGGATCGTCTGCCGCAACCTCGACCTGGGTGAGCACGGTGGCGACACCCTTGTCGATATTGCGGTCGAGCATTTCCTCGCGCAGGGCGTTTTGCAGGTCATAGCCAATGTAGCCCTGGCTCATGGCGCCGCAAACGGACAGCGGGCAGGGAATGTACTTCTGAGGATTAGAACGCGTGAGCTCGGCCATCGCGTTGGCGATCATGCCCACCTGGGGGCCGTTGCCATGCACGACGACGACCTCGTTGCCTTCCTCGATCAGGTCGACGATGGCCTTAGAAGTCGTCTTGACGGCCTCCATCTGCTCGGGAAGGTTGGCGCCGAGGGCGTTTCCGCCCAAGGCGACAACAATACGCTTAGCCATTTCTCAGCCCAGCTTTAGGCCTGGAACCAACGGGCGGTGTTGCGCTCGTCGAGGGCCTTGAGGGTAGCGGCGGGATCGGCAACCTTCTGCAGGAACATCATGGCAGCGATGGCGTACGGCTTGTAGCTGGCCTCCTTGTACATGCCCACGCGGTGCATGTCGAAGACGTCGGCGTTGACCTCGCCGTGCTCGCAGGAGACACCGGAAATATCGGCGGGCAGCGGATGCATAAAGATGGTGTCCTGGCCGTTGGCAGTCTTCTCCATGAGCTCGGTCGTGGAGCACCAATCCTGATGCGTAGCGTTCTGAGCGAGCAGCTCCTTCTCGAGCGCAGCGATGCCGGCGTCGTCGCCCTCGGCGTACAGGTTGGTACGCTTCTCCATGGCGGCAAACGGAGCCCAGCTCTTGGGGATCACGATGTCGGCGCCCTCGAAGGCCTCGGCCATGGTGCTGACCTGCTTAAAGGTGGTGCCGGACTCGGCGGCATAGCCCTTGGCGCGCTCGACGACCTCGGGCATGAGATCGTAGCCCTCGGGGTGAGCCAGGGTGACGTCCATGCCAAAGCGGGGCAGCAGGCTGATCAGCGACTGCGGGCAGGACAGCGGCTTGCCGTAAGAGGGCGAATAGGCCCAGGTGACGGCAACCTTCTTGCCCTTGAGGTTCTCGAGGCCGCCAAACTCGTTGATGAGGTAGAGCATGTCAGCAGAGGACTGCGTGGGATGGTCGGAATCGGACTGCAGGGAGATGAGCGTGGGACGGTGATCCAGAACGCCGTCCTCGTAAGCCTGCTGGACAGACTCGGAGACCTCGGCCATGTAGGCGTCGCCCTTGCCGATGTACATGTCGTCGCGGATGCCGATGACGTCGGCCATGAAGGAAATCATGGTAGCGGTCTCACGGACGGTCTCGCCGTGAGCGATCTGGGACTTCTTCTCGTCCAGGTCCTGCAGCTCAAGGCCGAGCAGGTTGGCAGCCTTAGAGAAGGAGAAGCGCGTACGGGTGGAGTTGTCGCGGAACAGGGAGACGGCCAGGCCGGAGTCGAAGATCTTGGACGAAACGTTGTTCTCACGCAGCTCGCGCAGGGCGTCGGCGACGATGTAGAGCGCCTTGAGCTCATCGGTGGTCTTGTCCCAGGTGTGCAGGAAGTCGCTGCCGTACATACCCTTAAAATCGAGGCCGTTCAGCTGCTCGACGAGCTCGGTAAACTTGGCGTCCATGTAAATGTCCTTTCTAAAGGTGAAACGATCGCAATGAGTAGATGCGCTCCGGCATGCGCGTGTGGCTAGAACATGCAGAGCGCTATGACGAGGACCCGCCACCGTCGAGGAAGCATGGGAGATAACGACCGCGGGCCCCAAGTCAACAGGAGGCGCCGGGGGCATAAACTGCCCCCGGTTCAACAAGATCGAGGAATGGGACTAGTCGATCTTGTTGTTGGTCAGACCGGCGCGGAACACGGTGGCATCGCCATCGGCCTGGCTCGGATCGTAGAGGTTCAGGGCAGCCACGTACATGGCGGCAGCGGTGACCAGGTCGTCCTTGTAGGTGACCTCGTTGGGAGCGTGTGCCTGAGACTCGGCACCCGGGCCAAAGCCCACGCAGGGGATGCCATAGCGGCCCTGGATGGAGACGCAGTTCGTGGAGAAGGTCCACTTGTCGCACAGCGGACGACCGGTGCGCTTGTCCATGCTGGGCTCGCAGCCGATGCGCTCGTCACCGAACATGGCCTTGTGGGCGTCGACGAGGGCCTTGACGTGCGGAGCGGTCTCCTTGTTGATCCACGTGGGGAAGTAAGCCTCGGTCTCGTAGACCTCGCCGGTCCAGGACGGACGGTCGTACATGTACATGGAGACCTTCACGTCGTCGCCGTACTTCTTGGCGGCCGGCAGGTTACGGATCTCGTCCAGGCAGGACTCCCAGGTCTCACCGGCGGTCATGCGACGGTCGATGGAGATGGCGCAGGAGTCAGCGACAGCGCAGCGGCTGGGGCTGGTGTAGAAGATCTGGCTGACGGTGCAGGTGCCGCGGCCCAGGAAGCGGGCGTCCTCGAAGTGCTCGGGGTTGTACTTGGGGTCGAGCATCTTGACGAGGCCCTTGATGTCGGTCGACTCGTCGCAGCCGTTGTTGTTGAGAGCGCGGACGTCGGCGATGATGTCGGCCATCTTGTAGATGGCGTTGTCGCCGCGGTCGGGAGCGGAGCCGTGGCAGGAGGTGCCGTGAACGTCGACGCGGATCTCCATGCGGCCGCGGTGACCGCGATAGATGCCACCGTCGGTGGGCTCGGTGGAAATGACGAACTCGGGCTTAATGCCGTCCTTGTTGTAGATGTACTGCCAGCACATGCCGTCGCAGTCCTCTTCCTGGACGGTACCGACGACCATGATCTTGTAGCCCTCGGGGATGAGGCCCATGTCCTTCATCATCTTGGCAGCGTAGGTAGCAGAAGCCATGCCACCCTCCTGGTCGGAGCCGCCGCGGCCGTAGATGATCTCGTCGGTCTCGTAGCCCTCATAGGGATCGGCATCCCAGTTATCGATGTTGCCGATGCCGACGGTGTCGATGTGGGAGTCGATGGCGATGATCTTGTCGCCCTCGCCCATAAAGCCCATAACGTTGCCCAGGCCGTCGACCTTGACCTCGTCATAGCCAAGGCTCTCCATCTCGGCCTTGATGCAGGCGACAACCTCGCCCTCCTCGCAAGACTCAGAGGGATGGCTAATCATTGCGCGAAGAAAACGCGTCATATCAGCACGATGAGACTCCGCAGCAGCCTTGATAGCGTCGAAATCGAGTTCTTTAGCCATTGTTCATAACCTTTCAAACGAAGGAATCTACCTGTGAGGTGGCGGAGCGATACCTATTTACTCCGCCCCAACGATTAGCAAGTGGGATATTCGCCTTCCCAAACAATGCGGCGATACTGGTCGGGATCGGTGTCGCCCTCGGTGGAGAAGCAGAGCACGGAGCTCGTCTTGTCCAGGCCGATGAGTTCCTTGAGCTCGGCGTACTCGGGATCGAGCATGAGAGTCTCGACCAGGCCGGTGGTCACAGCGCCGGACTCGCCGGAGATGACGCGCGGGTCGCCCTTCTCGGGAGCGCCCAGGGTGCGCATGCCGCGAGCGGTGACCCAGTCGGGGCAGGACACGAAGGCGGTGGCGTGGTTGCGCAGGATATCCCAACCCAGGATGTTGGGCTCGCCGCAGCACAGACCGGCCATGATGGAGGGCATGTCGCCGTCCACGATGCGCGGATCGCCGTCGCCGGCGGCAGCGCCCTTGTACAGGCAGGCGGCCGGAGCGCACTCGACCACGACGAAGGTGGGCGGGTTATCGGGATACAGGTTGGTGAAGTAGCCCACCACGGCGCCGGCGAGCGAACCCACGCCAGCCTGGACAAACACGTGCGTCGGGCGGTTGATGGCCATCTCGCGCAGCTGCTCGGCAGCCTCGGAAGCCATGGTGCCGTAGCCCTCCATGATCCAAGACGGGATCTTCTCGTAGCCCTCCCAGGCGGTGTCCTGAACGATGACGCCGCGCTCGCAGGCGTCGGCCTCGGCGGCGGCCATGCGCACGCACTCGTCGTAGTTGACCTCTTCGATGGTCACCGTTGCGCCCTCGGCGGCGATGTTATCGAAGCGGGGCTTGGTGGAACCCTTGGGCATGTGAACGACGGCCTTCTGGCCCAGCTTGTTGGCAGCCCATGCCACGCCGCGGCCATGATTGCCGTCGGTAGCGGTAAAGAAGGTGGCCTGGCCAAAGTCCTTGGCAAGCTGATCGGAGGTCAGGTAATCGAAGGTGCACTCGGCAACGTCCTTGCCGGTCTCGTCGGCAATGTAGTTGGCCATGGCAAACGATCCGCCCAGAACCTTAAAGGCGTTGAGGCCAAAGCGATAGCTCTCGTCCTTAACGCACAGGTTGGACAGACCCAAGCGCGCAGCCTGACCGTCCAGGCGGGCAAGCGGGGTGACGGTATATTGAGGGAACGACTGGTGGAAGGCGCGGGCCTTCTTCACGTGGTCGAGGCTCATGATTCCCAAGTGCTTGTCATCGCTCTTGGGCATCGTGTTGCCCGCCCACTGGATCTTATCGGCCATACGGTGAACTCCTTAAGTCCTCTCTTGCCGGCCCCCGCATACGCGTTTCAGCCCATTCCCATTCATGCGACTGAACTTTTATGTGGATGCCAAACAAAAAGTTTGTTAGCACTGTTCTATCACACTTTTTGATTGGCAAACCTAACAAATTGTTTGTTGCCGTAATCGGTACTTTTTCGCCGCCGAACGGTCATGAATTGCCTTGTTGATGGATTTGTTTGCGAACAGATGTGGTTTATGGCAAAGTGTGCCCAAACTAATTTTTAGGAAGGCACCCATGACCCCCGCACAGATTGAGTTTTACAAGCGCCTCGCACACGGCCTGGCGCTCCAATTTGGCCCCAACTGCGAAGTCGTCGTCCACGATCTGGAGACCGAGGACGTGGACCACTCCATCGTAGTGATCGAAAACGGCCACGTCAGCGGGCGCAAACTGGGTGACGGCCCCAGCCATATTGTGTTTGAGTCCATGCACGAGGGCAGCACCGACGTACACGACCGCGAGCCGTACCTCACTAAAACCACCGATGGCAAGCTGCTCAAGTCCTCGACCATCTTTATCCGCAACGACGAAGGCAAGCCCGTCGGCATTTTGGGCATCAACTTTGACATTACGCTTATGAAGGCTTTTGAGCGCTCGCTCGACGCTTTCACCGGCACCGGCGGCACGGGCTATACCGAGCCCGAGCCCATTACCAAGAACATCGGCGACCTGCTCGAGGACCTGCTGCACGAGTGCGAGCAGTTTGTGGGCAAGCCCGCGGCACTCATGACCAAAGACGAGCGCATTCGTGCCATTGGCTACCTCGACCGTCGCGGTGCCTTCCTCATTTCCAAGTCGAGCGAGCGCGCCTGCGAGTTCTTTGGCATCTCCAAGTACAGCTTCTATAGCTACCTCAATGAGGCCAAGGCGGCGGCCGGCGACAAGTAGGCACTCGCCTGGATTGCCCCTCCCCTTTTGGGCGCGAGTTCTGGAAAGCACGAATCCAAGACCGAGCAGCTTGGGAAGTTCCATATAATCGATGTCATTAGTATTTCGAAAGGATGGAACAGAATGGCGTTGAGCAAGGCATCATGCACCGGTCGCGGATTGATTCCGGCAATTGGTGGACATGTGCACCGCATGTTCGATGAGAGTGAAGACGACCTGTTTTCGCTGAGCCTTGACGATGTGATGGATGATCGCCCGTGGACCGCCGACGAACTCATGGGCGGCGGCGCTCGCCCGTCAAGCCCCAATCCCGCACTTGCGCCCAAGTCCGCACCTGCGCCGACTCCTGCGCAGTCGCCTGTTTCGACGCCCGCGCCTACGCCCGCACCCACTTCGGCGCCCACGCCCGCTCCCCGCCCCGCAAGCGACCCGTCCGAGACGGCGGCATTTCTCGCTGCAGCGACGCAGGGCAAATCGGCCGACAGCACCGTTATGTACAGCGCCCAGCAGTTGCCTGTTCCTGCGGCACGCAAGCCTCCGGTCGCAAGGCTCGATGAGCCCGTTGCCCATCAGGTTGCCTACGATTCCTGGGCTGCAGCCGATCTGGATGAGACCTCTACCGGCATGCCGGCGCTCGACGTTCCAGTTAACCCGCTTTTTGCCGCCAACACGAGCGCCGCAGACTATGAGGGCGGCACGGCATATTCCGATTATTCCGATGGCTATGCTGACAACGGTCGCATCGAGACCGAGGATTATGGCACCGCATCGAGCGATTATCTCAACGATTCGTACGCTGCCACGCCCGCACCGGAATATGGCCCGGAGGCCGCGTCCGCGCCGGCGTATACCAAAAGCACGGGCGAAGAGCGCTTCGCCGATTATTACGCCGAGGAAAAGGCGCTGCGTTTCTCGGAATTTCCGCAGGCAGTCAAGGTTGCCTTTATCGCCATTATCATTGCCCTGCTCGGCGTCATTGCGTTTGAGGGATTCCAGCTGTTCCGCGGCCCCACCCAAGCGGAGTCGGAGACCCAGCAAAAAGAGGACGATAACCAGTACCTGGACATCAACACCCTCAAGGGCGACCCCAACGACGGAGACGACGAGTAGCGAGGGCTGAAGGCAGCCGCAGGATCCCGCATCCAGCATCGGCTTCTAAGTGCTGTTTTGTCATCCAACTACACTTTTCCGAAGTTTTAAGGTGCCTATTTCGACACTTTTCCGTACTTTTACACGGCTGATTTCGACACTTTTCCGGATGAAAGCCGAATAATCACTTGGGAAACCAACGCCATCCGCGCGTCATTTCGCGGATGGCGCTTGATTTCTGTCCGTACACGTTGATAGACTCCATCTTGCCCGCAAGGAGCGGGCGCGTTTTATCCAGAGTCGGGGTAGAGAGTTGGCTCCACGATCCCGACGCCAACCGGCCAAGAGGCACGGTGGCCCTGCCAACATCGATGAAAGGAGTCCGTATGGACAATTTCTCCGTGCGCAGTGAGCGCAACTTCCACAACCTGGCAGCCAAGCCAAAACGAATGCATCTTCTGGACGAGCCGAGCGGCTATGCCTCGGCCATGGTCAAGAACAGCCTCTCCCACCAGATGCGCTTCACGGTACAGAAGCTCGAGGAAGAGTTCTGCGCTGCTGGCAATCCACATGTGCTACAGATTAAGTTGTTCGGAGACGATTTGCGTGAGCCGTCTAGCTGGAAGCTCTTTGCCGACGGCGCGTGCGTCGCAAGCGGCTCGGGCGACTTTGCCCGCGAGTGCTTCTGCGAGGGAGCTGAGGTGTTTCTGGACCTGTGTCGCGACGCCGTACGCACGGCCGAGCTGCGGCAGTGGAGCGAAAGGGAGTATGAGCTGTTGAGTGCGGCCCGCGGGATTGCGATGGTGTAGGCAGACAGACCAGACAGCTCGTCATACTGGTTGACGCTTCGATTCAAACAGCAGTGCGAAGCCGCGCTTACAGCCCTGCCATGCCAAACCGAATGGCGTTCTCAAAAGGCCCACCTCCCCTCCGCCTTCAGCCTCAGCAGCAGGTCGCCCAGCTCGGGGCACTTGCTGGAAAGGCGCGTCTGGGCTCGCTCGCCCATCCCCCACCGCTGACGGACTTCCTGGACGTGCGGGCTCACGCGGTAGTCCCCATCCATCACCTGCTTGAGCAGCTTGGCGGTCACGCGCGCATCGGCTAAGGCGCTGTGGGCGTGACCCGTCGACTCGTCGAACTCGATGCCAAACCACGTTGCCGCGTCACTCAAAGAGACGCACCCGTGGCTGCCCACGTCCATGATCGAAGTGTAAAACGCCTGCAGGTCGGCCCAGTCCGTAGGAAATGCGGAAAGGTCCATGTGCTTTGCCTGGCACTCGGTCATAAGCTGTCGATGATCCGCCCCGCTCCAGCAAACTATCTGGGCGGAGTAGCGACCGATCCAATCGCTGAGTCTTTTGATCACCACATAGAGCGGATCAGCCATCGCAGTGTCCACAGCCGATATCCCTGTGAGCTCGCGGACGGGGAACGCAACGCCTTCGGTAAATTCTGTCTGCACAAACTGCGAGAACTCGCCCATCACGTTGCCGTGGTAATCGAGCTTAACAGCGCCGACCTCGATAATCTCGTTACGTAGTCCGCGGCGCTGGCGCTGCTTTGGCACCGGCGCAAACTCAAAGTCGAGCACGATCTGGCGCGCAAAGTTCGTCGTATCGATGGCCGAAATATCCGGCGTCTTTTTGTCTGGCACGGTCAGGGCCTTTCTCCGTCAACCGCCGCTCGTTACATAGGCGGCTACATTGCCGTAAGGATAGGAACCCGTGCGGACATGAAATCGCACAGCACGGCTTTCCGGCATCCTTGCGTAAAGCCACACTTTGAGAGAATCATGTCACTGTTATTATCGAACATATATTCGTATTTATAGCAGTACTTTGATAGAATTGCAGTTGTTGACGGCAGTTCCATGTGCCGGGCAGCGCCCTCCATGCGACGGGAGGTGATGCCCATGACCGATCTGACTGATTTCGTGAAGCTCCTGACCGCTTTGGTCTCGCTCCTCACGGCGCTTATCGGACTTACCGAGGCACTCAAGCAGCGTACGAAGCAGAAAAAGAGGGGTCGACGCCTCTAAGGCATTGACCCCTTAATCGAAGTAACGGCGCTGCCCAGCTATCACCCTTGGGCTGCCGTCGACCTTATTCTACCCACGGGTGCCAGGTTTAACAAATGGATTTTCGGTTACGAAGTCCGGAGCTCGCCCCTCTACTCCAGCGGCGTTGCGCCGGATTCTGGGACGCACTTTCCGCCCCATGCCTCTATCGGAAACGGCATCCCATCCTGAAGCGGGAATCCGGGACGTAGTTTCCGCCAAAGGCCGCAAAGGGAAAGCGCATCCCATTCCGAGCATCAAATCAGAGCGCGCTTGGTTATCTCCGCTCGCACATCTCGGCAAACGAAATCAGCTTGGTATCTCCCCTGCTCGCCGCAGCATCCTGACATCCTTGCGTAAAGCCACGCTTCGAGAAGATCACGTAGCTTTTATGCTGCCGTCTAAAGAGCTCGCTTCGGTACACGAGCTTTTCCAGAACATCCTCGCCCACCGGCTCATTGCGCCATTTGCACTCCGCAAACAGCGCAGTGCCCTCGCCATCGTCAACAATCAAGTCGATTTCTTCCTGCGTATGCGTGCGATTGTCCGTCCCCCACCAGCGCCCGACGCTCGCCGGAACCACATCGAGCTGGCCCGCCCGCGCAAGTTCGTACACGTATTGCCTGCATATAAGCTCAAAGACCGTGCCCATGTAATCCGATACGTGCGGCTCAATGCGCTTATACGCCATCTCGGCCATATCGTTTTGAATCAGCCCGATGTTCTGCGGCACAAACCGGTACCAGAACCTAAACATCTGATCGCTCAGCAGATACACGGCTCGCTTATTGCTCGTCTCGTTTAAGGGCAGCTCGCGCTCGACAATCCCAAGCGATGCCAGCTTATCCACATAGCTCTTTACGTTGCTCGCAGGGATTCCCGTAGAGCTCGCAATCTCCGAAATCTTCGAGCACCCCTGAGCAATTGCCTGCACGATCGCATCATATTGCTCGGGATTGCGGCACTCTTGTAATAGCAGGCTACTCGGCTCCTCAAAGAGATAGCCCGTAGGAGTAAGAAAAAGACGTTTGATGTTGTCCTTGAGCGGTGCGGCAGGATCGACTTTCTCGATATATGCAGGAATGCCGCCCGTCATGCCATAGCAAACCGCAGCGTCTTCGCGACCCATGCTCTGCCACAACCCGAGGGTCGTCGTAAAATCGAGCGGCATGATCTTAAACTGGGCCGTACGCCTACCGTATAGTGGGCTCTCGTAGCCCAACACCTGTTCCTCCATAAACGAAAGAGACGAGCCACATAGGATCAGCATTAGCCTGGTCTCTTTGTATAAGTGGTCGATCTTGTCTTGCAGCAACGAGCTGATCTCAGGATTCGATTGGGCGAGATAGGGATACTCGTCGATCACGGCAATCAAACGTTCCGTGCGAGCCATGGTGGCCAATGCATCGAACGCTTCGTCAAAACTACGAAACGACACGCCTGCAGCACCAACCGAGCCTGCAAGTATCGCCTGGCTAAAGCCGTGCAGGTTTGCCTCCGCATTGGTACGACGAGCTTGAAAGTAAATAGCCTTCTTGCCTTGGATGAACTCTGTGATAAGGCGCGTTTTACCCACACGACGGCGGCCGTAAATCACAGGCATTTCAAAGGAGCCCGTGCCATACAGTCGATTGAGCTCGGACATTTCCGCTGTTCTTCCGATAAACATAGGGCCATCCTTCCTTTACGTTATAGCTAGCTATATTATATCTTCCTATAATATAGCTAGCTATAACGTAATTCGACAAGCGGGCCACGCAAGGGGGGGGTACACCACCGCACGTGGACCGTTCCGGAAAATATATCCCGTTCTGGAGCCAAAAACTGGGCCGTAGTTTCCGCCAAGCATTCCATCCGGAAAGCGTGTCCCGTTCTGAGCCTGAATTCTGGGATGCACTTTCCGCTGAAGCTTCTACCGGAAAATGCATCCCATTCCGAGCGCTCATTCCGGGTCACGGTTTCCTCAGGTACAAGACGACGATCCTCCGCCCTTATCACATGCCTTCAAATATGCGATCCAGAAACACAAAACAGCAGATAGAATGCTCTTTTTCAAAAAGTACACGTCTCGAAACTTACCAAGACTTCATATCCAGCTACCGTTCAAGGTCGCCGATTACCGCCCACCGATTCAGCTTCAAAAAATGACGTCAAAACCAGGCCATCTACCTGCATGGTTAGATTTTGGTCAGCTTTTGGTCAGCTGAGCGGCAAGTTCCAGCTGATACGTTTTTGTTATCCAAAAGGAGGCGGTAGCTCATGACCCATTGCAATGACCAGCTCATCGACCAACTGCTCACTCAAGCCGAACAAGAGGGTCGCTGTCTGATTCCCCCGAGCGCGGCGATCCGAAAAGCGCTCCTTCGGCGCACCGGCGGCACGGTTGTCTCGCCCATTCCGGGGTTGTTTGCGCGAAAAACGCGCTGGGATGAACTCAACCGAGCGCAACGCCATTGCGAGATTATCCGCGCCCTTGCGATCATCCATCCCGATTGGACGTTCTGCTCGTTTTCGGCAGCTTGCCTGCTGGGGCTCGAGGTCTCGTGGCGACACCTGAACGTCGTGCATGTTTGCAGCTCGACAAAGCCGTCGGCTCGTCCGGGCGCACATATTCAGCGGCACCAGATTGAGCCGGCCGGAGCAATACGCAAAGCCGGCATATCGGTAACGCCGCCCATCCAAACGGCCACAGATTGCCTGCTGCAAACTGGTTTTGCCGACGGCATGCCCATTGCCGATTCGGCGATCTCAAAGCTCGGCCTTGCGCCGGAACAGCTGATGGAGGCCGTTGAGCAACGAGCGACTGCACGCAATGGTCGCGCGATTCGCACCGCCCTCACAACGCTTCGATATGCCGACGCCCGCGCCGAGAGCGGCGGGGAATCGGTCACCCGAGCCGTCATGATCGAGACGGGCTTTGCGCCCGACTGGCTTCAATACGAGTTGACGGACCCCTTCGATTCGGCCAAGCCCATACGAACGGACTTTGCCTGGGAGCGCCAGGCGCGGGAACTCACGCTGGGCGAGCTCGACGGGCTCATCAAATATACCGACCAGACCATGCTGGCCGGACGCACCACCGCCGAGGCGCTCGTTGCCGAACGACAGCGCGAGGCGCACCTATCGCTCTACGGCCACCCTCTGCTGCGCTTTACCATGAACGAGGTCCGCTCGGCAGGAATGCTCGCCAAAAAGCTGCAGACGGCAGGCATCCGGCAGACCGCTCTACCGACATGGCTCAACGAGGTGGACCTGTAGGAGCTGCTAGGCCGCGCATCGCCGGATCGCATCCCCCCTATCTGGGCCGTGTTTTCCCAACGGCCACGCCAACGGAAAGCGCGTTCCATTCTGAGGCATGATTCCGGGACACAGCTTCCGGTTGAGGGGCGATCCGGAAAGCACGACCCGTTCCGAGACCGAATTCCGGGACGCAGTTTCCGCTTGAGGCTTCAACCGGAAAATGCATCCCAGGCTGGAGCCATATTCCGGGACACACTTTCCATTTGAGGCCTCTACCGGAAAACGCATCCCATTCTGAGCGTCGAATCCGGGATACAGTTTCCGTTTGAAGCCCCGTCCGGAAAGTACGTCCCATTCTGGAGCCGAAATCTGGGACGCAGCTTCCGCATGCGGAGGCGCTCCAAACAAAAGGCCCCGGCTCGCGATGGAGCTGGGGCCAAAGGTGCAGCATATGCAGTTGATGCTGAGCGCGAACAGCCCGTAAGCAATGACCGTCCGCGCTCTACCCTACCCGCGGTGACGGGCGCGGCTGTAGGGCGTATCCACCATGGGCAGATCCGGACGTAGTTTGCCGTCAAACGCGCGGTAGGCGTTCTGCACGGCGGGCGCCGTGGGGATCGTTGCGATCTCGCCGATGCCCTTGCCGCCGTATGCCACGGGCAACAGCTCGTCCTTCTCCACGTAGATAGCGTGGATATCCGGAATCTCGGGTGCACGGAACAGCCCGAGCGTACCGTACCTTGCCTGGGGCACGCAGTCCTTGAGCGGCCAATCCTCGGTAAGCGCGTAGCCCATGCCCATGAGCACGCCGCCTTCGATCTGACCCTGGATGGAGATGGGGTTGACCACCTTGCCGGAATCGTGCGCGGCATAGACCTCGCTCACGCGACCGCCATCGTCCAGAATGACCACATGCGTGGCAAAGCCGTAGCAGATGTGGCTCTTGGGATTGGGAACGTCGGCGCCCAGCTTGTCGGTCGGCTCCAGGTACACGTAGCCAAACTCGCATCCCTCGAGCGCCTTGATGGCGGCCGCGGGATCCTGAGGATGCATACCCTGGCCGGCGACGAGCTCCTGCGTGTGCAGCTGATAGGCGCGACCGTCGTCGTACTCGATCTTGACGCCGTCGCCATGCGCATTCACGGGAGCGGCGGGCGCAGACTTGCCGGCCTCGATATCAAGCATGGCATCGCGCAGCAGGAAGGCGGCACCGCGCACGGCCTCGCCGGTCACGACCGTCTGACGCGAACCAGACGTGGTGCCGGAGTCGGGAGCGTTCTCGGTGGAGCACTCGCCGTTGGCAATGCAGCGAAGCGGCAGGCCGCATGCCTCGGCAACGTCCTGCAAAAAGACCGTATTGCAGCCCTGGCCGATGTCGGACGTAGCGGCATAGACCACAGCCACGCCGTCCTCGATGCGAATCTTGCAGCGGCCGGCATCGGGCAGGCCCACGCCCACGCCGGCGTTCTTCATGGCGCAGGCGATACCGGCGTGTCCGGGATGCGCATAGTAGGTATCCTTGACCTCGAGCAGCGTCTCCTTCAGCGCCGTGGAGCAGTCGGCAATCTGGCCGTTGGGCAGAACCTCACCCGGCTCGATGGCGTTACGGTAGCGAATCTCCCACGGATCCAGGCCGACCTTCTCGGCCAGCAGGTCGATTAGGCTCTCGAGCGCAAACTCGGACTGGCAAACGCCAAAGCCGCGGTACGCGCCGGCGGGCGGGTTGTTGGTGTAGTAGCCAAAGCCGCGAATGTCGGTGTTCTGGTACTTGTAGGGGCCGACGGCATGCGTGCAGGCGCGCTCGAGCACCGGGCCGCACAGCGAAGCGTAGGCGCCGGTATCGAAGTTGATCTCGCAGTCCAGGCCGGTAAAGTTGCCCTCGGCGTCGCAGCCCAGCGTAAAGGTGCCGTCCATGGCATGGCGCTTGGGATGGAACGCGAGCGACTCGACACGCGTGAGCTTGCACTTCACAGGACGCTGGAACTTATATGCGGCGAGCGCGGCCAGGTGCTGGATGGACACGTCCTCCTTGCCGCCAAAGCCGCCGCCCACGAGCATGGTCTCTACAACCACACGCTCGGGCTCGCTATCCCAGCCAAACATGTGGGCACACTCTTTGCGCGTGTCGTAGGCACCCTGGTCGGTCGACTGCACCTTGACGCCGTTCTTGTACGGGAAGGCGACGGCGCACTCGGGCTCCAAGAAGGCATGCTCGGTAAAGGGCGTGGTAAAGCGCTGCGTCACGGTAAACGCGCTTTCGGCCAGCGCCTTGGCGGCATCGCCGCGCGTCACATGGCGGCTCTGGCACACGTTGTCCTTGAGCTCCACCGTGTTGCCAAAGGCAAAGAAACTGTCGTGCAGGCGCGGGGCGTCGGCAGCCCTGGCCTCGACAATGTTACGCACGGGCTCCAGCGGCTCGTAATCGATCTTTACGAGCTTCTTGGCCTTCTCGAGCGTCGCCTCGTCCTCGGCAACCACCAGCACGATGGCGTCACCCACGCAGCGGGTGATATCGCCCTGAGCGATCATGACGTCCCAGTCCTGGATAAGGTGGCCGACCTGGTTGACCGGCACGTCCTCGGCGCGCAGGATGCCCACCACGCCGGGCAGGACCTCGGCCTTGGAGGTGTCGATGGAGAGCACACGGGCGCGCGGGTACTTGGAGCGCACGGCGCTGGCATAGGTCAGACCCGGCTGATCGAGCTCGTCGATGTCGTCGGGATACTTGCCCTCGCCGAGCACCTTCTTGCGCACGTCGATACGGAAGGCGCGCTTGCCCACACCGTAGTCGTCGCCGCGCTCCAGGTCCTCGTCGATCTGCTTTTCGCCGCGGAGCACCGCAGCAGCCAACGAAATGCCCTCGATAATCTTTTTGTAGCCGGTGCAGCGGCAGACATTGCCACGGATGGCGTACTTGATCTGCTCCTCGGTGGGCTCGGGGTCCTCGGCGATGAGTGCTGCACCCGCCATGACCATGCCGGGGATGCAAAAACCGCACTGCACGGCGCCCACGGCACCAAAGGCGTACACAAAGGCCTCGCGCACGTCCTCGGGCAGGCCCTCGACGGTCACGATGTTGCGGCCGGCGGCAAGAGCAGTGGTCAGCACGCAGGCCTTGACGGCCGCACCGTCCACATGGATGGTGCAGGTGCCGCACGCGCCCTCGGAGCAGCCGTCCTTGGCGGAGTGAATATGCAGGTCGTCGCGCAGGTAGCGCAGCAGCGGCTTGTTTTGGGTCGTCGTGCGCTCGACGCCGTTAACGGTAAAAGTGAATTCCTGTGCCATGGTGATTCCCTTCTACACGCCGGCGGCGATGCCGGTGCGGTCGTGGATGGCGCCATGCGGGCAGACGACGGCGCACATGCCGCACGACAGGCAGTCCGCACCGTCGATATGGGCGCAGTTGTCCTCGATGCGGATAGCGCCGGCAGGGCACTTTTTGGCGCACATGCCGCAACCGATGCAGCTCGTGCCGCAGATCTTGCGGGCAATGGCGCCCTTATCGGTGTTGTTGCAGCGCACCAGAATGTTCTGGTAGCCGGGAACGAAGGCAATCACGCGCTGCGGGCACGCCATGCCGCACAGGCCACAGCCCGTGCACTTGGAGCGATCCACGCGGGCGATGCCATCGACCAGCGCAATGGCGCCGTGGGGGCAGGCCGTGACGCAGGCGCCACAGCCAATGCAGCCTTCGCTGCAGCGGGCGTCGCCGCCTGCGGAGGCACAACCGCTTCCGCAGGCAACGTAGGCCACGTTATGTTGAATGGATTTGGCCATAAGAGACTCGCCTATTTCTTAAGAAGGTACGAATAGTTGTCGCGCACAGCCCTGATGGTCAGGCGGACGGCCTCGGGAAGGCCGGTGTTGACGGCATCGACCGAGACGGTGCGGACCGTGCCGGCGACGCGGACCTTAAAGTGGTCCTCGTCCACGGCCAGGAAACCCTCGTTCTCGGAGTTCTCCATGTCCTGCTCGCTCCAGAACAGAGTGAGCTTGTCCTTGTAGGGACGACCCTCCTGGTAGGGGCAGAACACGGCGCAGTTTCCGCACTCGTTGCACATGCCATCGACGTGGACGACCTGATGCTTGGCCAGGCCCGGCACTTTAATTGCCACGTTGGCGCGGTTGGGGCACACGTCGCAGCAGACCTCGCACACCGAGCCGCAGCCCAGGCAGCGAGTCTTGGTGCAGTTGCGCTTGTCGCGGCACAGCGACCCCTTGCGCTCGTAGCAGGTGTCCTCGCGGCCGGCCTGAGCATTCTGGTCGGCGTACTTGTTAAAGTCCACGCCGGCGATGGCACGGGCAACCTCGGCGGCATCGGCGATGGCCTCGACCACGGTGGCAGGACCGCGACGGCAGTCGCCCGCAGCCCAGACGCCCTCGACGCCGGTGGAGGTGGCGGCAAGGCGGCCGCGACGGTCGTGTTCGACGCCCGCGGCATCGTACAGGCTGGCATCGATGCCCTCGCCCACGGCACAGATCACCGTGGTGGCGGCAAGCTCGACGGTCTCGCCCGTGGCGACGGGGCTACGACGGCCGCTTGCATCCGGCTCGCCAAGCTCCATAACGTCGCAGGTTAGCACAGCGCCGTTGAGCGCCTTGGGCGCCAGCAGCTCGCAGAACTCAACGCCGTCGGCAAGAGCAAGATCGAGCTCTTCCTCGTCGGCGGGCATCTGCTTCTTGGTGCGGCGATACACCAGGCGCACGTTCTTCACGCCGGCCAGGCGCTTGGCCACGCGGGCCGCGTCCATGGCGGTGTTGCCGGCGCCAATGACCACGACGTCCTCGCCTAGCTCGAGCTTCTCGCCCTTCTTGGCGGCCTCGAGGAACTCCAGCACATCGAACTCGGCACCCTCGCCCAGGCCCGCAGAGCCGGGCATCCAGGCACCGGTGGCCACGACCACGTCGGTAAAGCCCTGGGCCTTGAGCTCGTCAATGGACTCCACGCGGGCGTTGAGCTGAACCTTGGCGCCAAAGGCCAGGCAGAGCTCGGCATCGTGGGAGATATCGTCGCTCGCAATGCGGAACTCGGGAATCACGTGACGGACCACGCCGCCGAGCGAATCGCGGGCCTCAAAGATGGTGACGGGCACGCCGGCGCGCGTCAGGAAGAATGCCGTCGCCAGGCCGGCCGGGCCGCCGCCGATAACGGCAACGTTGCGCTCGCCGTCGTTGGCGATAGCCTGGGCACGCAGCTTGGGTAGCACGGCGGTCATGGCCTCGCGGGCGGCCTTGAGCTTGCTGGCGCGAATCTGGGCGCCCTCGGGCTCGTAGAACGCACGCTCGCAGGCACGACCGCAAGGATGCGGGCAGATGGTGCCGGTGATGAACGGCAGGGCGTTGCGCTCGATGATGATGTTGAGTGCGTCCTCGTAGCGGCCCTCGTCAACAGCCGCCAGATAGGCGGGAATATCCTGCTGGATGGGGCAGCTCGTGCGGCACGGCGTGGTAAAGCAGTCGGAAAGCGGGCTCTTGCCGGCGACCTTGCGGTCGGGCAGCGGGCGCAGCGGCTTCTTGTAGAGCGGGTTGGTGAGCGAGTCGGTCTGGATCGCAGTCACGGCCTCGAGAGAGACGCCCGCGAACGGCTTGCCATCCAGGTCGGTAAACTCGCCAGCCATCTGGCTAAAGCGCTCGTAGCCACCAGGCTTGAGTACGTCGGTCGCCAGGGTGACGGGCCAAATGCCGGCATCGTACAGGGCGCGGATGTTGTAGACCGTAGCACCGCCAGAGTAGCTAATGCGCAGCTTGCCATCGAACTGCTCGGTAATGCGACGGGCGGCCTCGATGGTCAGCGAGAACAGCGAACGGCCGGACATGTACATCTCGGTGGAGGGCAGCTCGTTCCTCGTCACGTCGACGGGGAACGTGTTGGTCAGCTTGACGCCAAACTCCAGGCCGCGCTCGGCACACAGGGCAATCAGACGCTCAAACATGGGCACAGCGTCGACCCACTGCAGATCCTCGCGGAAGTGCGTGTCATCGAAGACGATGTAGTCGAAGCCCAGCTCGTTGAGGCGCTGGCGAGCAAACTCATAGCCCAGCAGCGTGGGGTTGCACTTGATGTAGGTGTTGAGACCCTTCTCGGTAATCAGATAGGTCGCGATGCGCTCGATCTCCGCCGGCGGGCAGCCATGCAGCGTGGACTCGGTAATGGAGTTGGAGACGCGCGCCGAGATGGACTCGACAAACGCGGCATCGACATGCTCAAACTTGTCCAGATTAGCGAGTGCCCACGTGCGGCACTCGTTCCAAACCTCGGAGCCGCTGGCGTCCTTCATGCCCTCGATGTAGGCATCGACCTTGGGGCTCTTGATGCCCTCGAGGTCATAGCCCACGGACATGTTAAAGACAAAGCCGTCCGGGCTGCCCAGACCATACTCGCGGGCAATCAGGTGGCAGGCAAACCATGCCTTCACGTACTCGGCAAAGGCCTGCGGAACCTCGAGCTCGGTCGACCACTCGCAGTTGTAGCACTCGTCCTGCGCCACGATGCAGGGCTTGTTCACACACTTGGAGAGCTCCTCGCCGTCCATAACCTGAACGGTCTTGAGCTCAAAGAAGCGGGAACCGGCCACGTAGGATGCCACGATGTTTTGGGCAAGCTGCGTATTGGGGCCGGCGGCCGGGCCAAACGGAGTCTCGATGCGCTCGTCAAAAATGGGAAGCGCGCCCTCCTGGTTGGTCGTGACCATCTTGCGCACGCCAAAGACAGCGCCCTGGGTCTTGTGCTCCTCGATGATCCAGTTCATCAGCTGCGAAAACGGGATCGGCCTCATGATGTCGCTCATAATGAGCTCCTCTCTGTAACGCCCGGCGAGACCGCGCGGCGGGCGCAAATACGGTGTAGCGCTAGCACAGCGCCGGCGACCCCGCGGAGGCCGCCTATACGCGCGTCGAATGCGGCGAAACACCCGACGCGCGTAAATCTACTTGTGAATTAGTAGGTGCGATCGTTGAGCGTGCTCCAGAGCTTCTTGGACTCGGCCATGGTCCACGCGTTGATCTTGTCCTCATCAATGCCAACGAACTCGCGATCCTTGTACAGGACGCGGCCGTTGATGATGGTGGTGCGGCAGTTTTTGCCCATCATGCCAAAGAGCATGTGGCCGTCGATATTCTCCTCGCTCAGCGGCGTAAAGGGCTTGTAGTCCATAACGACAACGTCGGCGGCAGCGCCGGCCTCGAGCACACCGAGCTTGCGATCAAAGTACTTGCTCGCCATCTTGGCGTTGTTCTCGAACAGCATGGTCATGGCCTCACACCAGCCCACGTTGGGCATGGCGGCGTTGTGACGCTGAATGATCAGGAAGACCTTAAGGCTCTCGAGCATATCGTGGGTGTAGGCGTCGGTGCCCATGCACACGGGAATGCCGCGGCGGAAGAACTCGAGCACGGGGGCGCAGCCCACGGCGTTGCCCATATTGGATTCGGGGTTGTTGACCAGCCAAGTGCCGGACTCCTTGACGATATCCATCTCGGCAGGCGTCACGTGGATGCAGTGGCCGAGCATGGTGTCGGGACCCAGCAGGTTGTGCTGCAGCAGGCGCTCGACGGGGCTGATACCACCGCGGTTGAGGCGGGAATCCCACACGTCGTTCATGCCCTCGCACACATGGATGTGGAAGCCGGTCAGGCCGTTGTTGGCCTCGGCCATCTTATCCATGGTCTCGTCCGAAAGCGTAAAGGTAGCATGTCCGCCAAACATGGCGGCGATCATGTGGTTGTCGTTATCGCGACGCTCCTTGGCGGCCCACTGGGCAAATTCGGCGTTCTCGGCAATGGCCTGGTCGCACTTTTCCTGGCCGCGGCGATCGGAGACCTCGTAGCACAGGCACGAACGCATGCCCAGCTCCTGAGCTGCATCCTTAATGGTAAAGAGGCTTCCCGGGATCTCGCAGAAGCTCGCATGGTGATCGAAGATCGTGGTGACGCCATCGCGGATGGAGTCCAGAATCGTGGCATAGGCGCTCGCCTTGGTGCCGTCGAGCGTCAGGTTGTCGTCGATCTTCCACCACTGCTGCTCAAGATTCTCCAGGAAGTTGGTGGGGTTGCAGCCCTTAATGGCAAGGCCGCGGGCCAGACCCGAGTAGATGTGGGTGTGGCAGTTGATGAGTCCGGGCATGATGAGGTTGCCCCGGGCATCGACGTACTCGGCATCCGGGTACTTGGCCTTGAGCTCGCGCGCGGGGCCCACTTCGACGATCGTATCTCCGTCAATGGCGACCGCACCGTTTGGAATGAACGGGGTCTGAGCGTTGCGGGTAAAGACGGAACCGTTAGCGACCAGAAGCATGGATGCTCCCTTCAACATCAGAGGCGGGGTTTGACACCTCTGACATGGCGGAGTGCGAAGCGCCGGCCTACACCGGAAACGGGCCCTCTCCCGTCAACGCTTCACCAAAGGGACAAGCCCTTTGAAGTGCGGCTTGGCGCCGCATGGCGTCGGCGGACGAGGCGATGCGTCCGCCGACGAATAGCACCGAATTGGCTACTTCTTGCTCTCGGGCAGGACCAGATCCACGGCAGCGTCCTTGGCAGCATCGATGTGCTGAGCCACGACCGGCGTCTGCGGAAGGATCAGGTTAAGGACAATGGCCATGATGGCGGTGGGGGTTACGGCATTGGAGCCGATGACGGTGGACACCCAGGCGGGCATACCCTCGCCGGCAAGGCAACCGCTGGCCATCCAGATACCCAGGCCAAAGACGACGGAGGTGCCGACGATAGTGGTAGTGCGCTGCGTGAGGCCCTCGCGGGTGAACATGCGCACGCCGTTCATGGTGATGGTGCCAAAGACGCCGACGGTCGCGCCGCCGATGACGGGCTGCGGGATAGCGGAAAGGACGGCAGAGAGCTGCGGGAACAGACCGGCGACGGCAAAGACGGCCGCAATGATCACAAAGACCCACTTGTTGACGACCTTGTTGGAGCAGATGATGCCCACGTTCTGGCCAAGGGCGCTGGTGGGAAGACCGCCCAGCAGACCGCCGACCATAGAGGTGAGGCCCTGGGACACGATAGCGCCGGAGAGCTCGCGCTCGGTGGGCATACGGTCGATGGAGCCCAGGCAGGCGGCGGAGACGTCACCGATAACCTGGATGGCAACCATGGGGAACACGACGGCGAGGGTAATGCAGACCTCGGGATCAAACTCGAGCGCGTAGGGCATGAGCTTGGGAAGAGCGAAGACCTGAGCGGTGGCGACGCTGGAGAAGTCGATCATGCCAAAGGGGATGGAGACGATCATACCAACGATCATGCCAAAGAACACAGAGCCCAACTTGAGCGTGCCCTTGCCAAAGTTGGCGAGCGCAAAGACCACGGCGAAGGTGATAAGAGCGACGCACCATGCCTGCGGGGTGCCCCACAACGGCGTACCCATACCGCCGGCCATATACTTGACGGCCGTGGGATACAGCGAAACGCCGATGGAGAAGATGACCGTACCGGTCACGACGGGCGGGAACAGCCACTTGATCTTGCTGTAGGCCAGACCAAAGAGGACCGCAACGGCGCCGCCGACGATCTCGCCGCCCAAAAGCGCGCCAAAGCTAAAGCCCGATGCGCCCATGGCCTGCAGGGCCGGGAGGAACGCGAACGAAACGCCCATGACGATGGGCAGGCCGCCGCCGATGCGACGGAAGGGAGCGAAGGCCTGAAGGGCCGTGTCGATCGCCGAAAGAATGAGCGCGACCTGAATGATGTCGGTGCTCTGCTGGCTATTAAAGCCGTAGACGCCGGCCATGATGACCGCCGGGGTAATGATGCCGGCAAACGATGCCAGTACGTGCTGAAGGGCACACGGGATCATTTCCTTAACGGGAGGCATGCCTTCGCGAGTGAACAGGGCTTCAGTGCCGTTCGTAACCGTCTCCTGGGTCATTTGACCACCAATCCTCGAAGTAGTTGTTTTCGCATCTAACGCTCTATTGTGACGCAGTGCGGGGTTGAGGTTGTGCCTTCATTGCATATCGTATTAAAGATGATTCTCATTCTCAATAATAATTTTTTGTTATCAGACTATTCTTCAGCTGAAATAACGCATTCCCGCAGGTCAGGAAAGTGTCTGGTCAAAATAACATCTAACATTTCTTTTGGTCAACCGTTTACCGCTAAATTCCTACCGTTCGTCTGCATTACGCAATGTACCTGCGGATATACGAGATGATGGGCAGCGTGTTACCATGAGAAAAAATTGTTATGAACATTTCCGATTTCACCCAAAGGAGTTGCCCGTGAACGAGACCGTACGTCGCTTTTTGCCGATGGTCGATTTTCTGGAGCAGATACTCGGCAAAAACAGCGAAATCGTGCTGCACGATTTCTCGGATCCCGACCACGCCATCGTCGATATTCGCAACGGCATCGTGAGCGGCCGCAAGGTCGGCGGTCCCGCCACCGATCTGGCACTCAAGATCATGCACGACGCCAAGTATCGCGACCTGCCGTTTATTACGGGCTACGAGGGCCGCGGCGCCGGAGGCAAGACGTTGGAGTCAGCGACGTACTTTATCCGCGAGAATGACGAGATCGTCGGTATGCTCTGCGTCAACACCGACCTCTCGACCGTACGCTCCATCAACGCCATGGCGCAGCAGCTCATGGCGTGCTTCGACGCGGCGCCGACGCGCACGGAGCCCGCCCCTATCGAGGTCGAAAGCCTTTCGGAGTCCACACAGGAGCTCATCGACCGCAGCATTGCCGAGTTGCTGAGCGCGCGCGGGCTGGATGTAGCGTCGCTTGGTCAGAGCGACCGCGTGGACGTCATTCGCCACCTCAACGGCAACGGGGTGTTCATGCTCAAGGGCGCCGTGGCCTGCGCCGCCACCGCGCTGGGCATCTCGGAGCCCAGCGTCTACCGCTACCTGCAAAAAGTTCGCAAGGAAGGCTAACGAGCAAAATGGAGCGCGGCTCCACAAGCGATCCATCATTTGACAAAAGACCCTGCAGCTCGCACGCGCTGCAGGGTCTTTTTGCATGTCATGTTTAGTTGTGGCCAACGCCTTAGAGAGCGGCAACGACCTCGATCTCGACCAGACCGCCAGCCGGAAGGGCGGCAACCTGGAAAGCGCTGCGCGCGGGGAACGGAGCCTCGAACTTGGAGGCGTAGATCTCGTTCACGGCAGCGAAGTCGGCAATGTCGGCCAGGTAGACCGTGGTCTTGACGACATCGGCAAACGTAGCGCCGGCGGCAGTCAGCAGGGCCTCGACGTTAGCAAGTGACTGCTTGGCCTGGGCCTCGACGCCCTCGGGCATCTTGCCAGTTGTGGGGTCGATGCCCAGCTGGCCGGACAGGAACACCATGTTGCCGGTCTGGATACCGGGGGAATACGGTCCGATGGCTGCGGGTGCGTTATCGGAAGACACGACGGTCTTGCTCATGTTTATCTCCTTACGATCAATTGAGAGAGCGTGAGCGCGGTGTTCACACCGGGAGGCACAGTTCGGTCTGAACACCGCGCTTGATTGGGATAGTACTCAAGGTTTCCGCGCGATGCAAGATTATTATCACGTTGCGAGAATATTTTATCGCCCAACGGTTTCCCTGAACCGCCGAACGGTTTTCCACGGGATCAGCCAGCCCAAGCCGCTGAAGACTTTGTCCTGCTTAGACTGCGGGCGTCGCCCACCGCAGCGACGCCACTATACTTTTGAATATCTGAGCATTTTGAAAGGCAGGATATGACCGCAACCGCCAGTCGAACCACCAACCGCAGACCCGAGCTTTTAGCGCCCGCCGGAGGGCCCGAGCCCTTTGCCGCCGCACTCGCCGCGGGGGCAGACGCCATCTATTGCGGCATGGGCAGCTTCAACGCCCGCCGCAAGGCCACCAACTTTACCGACGAGGCCTTTGAGCAGGCCTGCCGCGCCGCGCATCTAGCCGGGTCGCGCGTCTACGTCACGGTCAACATCGTCATCAAACAGTCCGAGATGGGCGATGCGCTGCAACTCATCCATCGCTGCTCCACGCTGGGCGCCGATGCCTTCATTATCCAGGACTGGGGTCTGTTCTTTGAGGTCAAGCGCACCATGCCCGGCATCGAGACACATATCTCGACCCAGGCGAACATCCACGACGACCGCGGAACCCTTTGGTGCCGTGAGCAGGGCGCCGACCGCGTGACTCTCTCGCGCGAGCTCTCCATCGACGAAATCGCTGCCATTCACGACGCCGCGCCCGATGTGGACCTTGAGGTCTTCAGCCATGGCGCCATCTGCTTTTGCTACTCGGGCCTGTGCCTGCTGTCGAGCTTTGCCATGGCGGGACGATCGGCCAACCGCGGCATGTGCGCCCAGCCCTGCCGCCTGCCCTACGAGTTAATCGACGAGAACGGCCGCGCGCTCTCCCCTGCCGGTCGCGAGCGCGCGCTGTGCCCGCGTGACACCAACACCTCACAGCTTGTTCGCCGTCTGTATGACGCCGGCGCCGCATCGCTCAAGCTCGAGGGCCGCATGAAGGCACCCGATTACGTGTACTTCATCGTTGATGTGTATCGTCACGAAATTGACGACATGCTATCCGGAGCCGCCGTTGCCAAGGACGAGGAAGCCGCCCGCCAGCGCCAGCTCAAGCGCTGCTTCAACCGCGACTTTACGCACGCCTATCAGGACGGCACCTCGGGCGACGAGATGATGAGCTATGAGCGTTCCAACAACCGCGGCCAGATCGTGGGCACGGTGCTGGGCAGCCGCCCGGCCAACCGCGATGTGCGCGGCCTCAAGTCCGACGACCGCCGTCGCCGCGCCGCCATCGCCCGCATTGAGCTGTTTGAGCCCGTGGGCAAAGGCGACCTGCTGGAGCTTCGCCACGATAACGAGTTTGACCAGTTCCTGACCACCATTGCCGCCGATGATGCCGCCGCCGGTGACATCATTGAGTGCCGCGTGCCCCGTAGCATGCCCGAGGGCTGCCGCGTGCGCGTGATTCGAAGCCAGAGCGCCATTGACGCCGCCGGCGCCGCGCTCAAGCGCGATGTGCTGCGCCGCCGAGCTGTTGACGTGTCCGTCGTGGCGCGCCTGGGCGAGCCGTTTACTGTCACACTCACCTGCTGTGACAACCCCGCGCTCACCGCCACCGCCACGGGCTTCACCGTCGAGGCCGCCAAGACCCGCGCCGTCGAGGCATCCGATCTGGTTGAGCACGTCGGGCGCATGGGCTCCTCTCCCTTTGAGGCCGCGAGCTTTGATGTGGCGCTCGATGAGGGCTGCGGCATGGGCTTCTCCGCCGTGCACAAGGTGCGCGCCGCCGCTTGTAAGGCGCTGGAAGAGGCCATTCTGGCACCGTACGAGGAGCGCGCAAAAACGCTCGAGTTGCCGGTGCTCGACAAATGTACGCGCCCCATGCCCAAGCACTACCGCGACGAGCCGCAGATCTGCGCCACCGTCACCTCGCTCGAGGCCGCCGAGGCAGCCCGCGCGGAGGGTGCAACGCGCATCTATATGACCACCGACGCGCTCGAGGCTGTCGGACTCTCCCCTGCCGATGCATTTGAGCAGGGTATCGTGCCCGTACTCGACGAGGTCTGCCGCGCCGTCGACCACGAGCGCGTCGATCCTTGGATCAATGCCGGAGCCACCGTCGCCGTCGGCAATATCTCCGAGCTCGCCGTAGCCGCTCATGCCGGCGCCACGGCCGAGATTCGCTCTTGCCTGCCGGTGCATAACACGCCCTGCATGGAGGCACTTGCCGAGCGCGGAGCCGGTGCGTTTTGGCTCTCGCCCGAGATCACGCTCGACGAGATCGTCTCGCTTGGCACCGCCGCGCCCGCAGCCCTGGGCATCACTGTGTTCGGCCGCCCGCGCGTTATGACGAGTGAGCACTGCATCCTGCAGGTGGCCAATGGCTGCATCCACGATTGCGCTAACTGCCGCCTGCGCGCCCGCAAGCTGTCGCTCAAGAATATCGACGGCAAGGTCATGCCCGTACGCACCGACATCCATGGCCGCTCTCGCCTGTACGACGCCTACCCCATCGACCTCACGCCGCAGGTTCCTCAGCTGCTCGATGCCGGCGTGCGCCGTCTTATGGTCGACGGAACCCTGCTCGAGACCGATGAGATCGCCCGTGCCGTCGCTCGCGTCCGTCGCGCCGTCGAGGCAGCTCAAGCCGGCCGCAAGCCCGCCGCCCGCCTGCGCGGGGCGACCTCGGGCTGCATGTTTGTGGGAATTAGCTAACCGAAAGGCTTACACGTGAACGAAGAACCTCAAGTCCTCTACTGCGACGCCTGGCTCATGGCCATCGACAAGCCCGCCGGCATGATCGTCCACGGCGACGGCACCGGCGAGCGCCCGCTTACCGACTACGCCAGCGATCTGCTGCTGGCCAGGGGCGACGGCTTTGCCGCGACTGACATGCAGCCGCTCAACCGTCTGGACCGCAACACCACCGGCGTGGTGCTGTTTTCGCTCGACAAACAGACGCAGCCCGCCTTTGACCAGATGCTGATCGACCACGCCTTCGAAAAGCACTATCTGGCGCTGGCCGAGGGCAAGATCGACTGGAACGAGAAGCTCATCGACAAGCCCATCGCGCGCGACCGCCACGACAGCCGCAAGATGCGCGTCGGCGCCAGCGGCAAGCCGTCGCAGACGCGCGTGAAGGTGCTCAAGCGCCTTAAGAGCCGCCGAGGCCTGCCCGCGCGTTCGTATATCGATGTCGAGCTACTCACCGGCCGCAAGCATCAGATTCGCGTGCACCTGGCGAGCGAGCGTCATCCCCTGGTTGGCGACGACCTGTACGGAACGCCGCGCCCCTGCGGCCTGATGCTCCACGCCCACAGCGTGTCCTTCACGCATCCCGTAACCGGCGAGCATATCTATATCGAAGCCCCCTGCCCCTGGGAGCCCTAAACCACCACAATGGGGACAGCCGCCTTCGCGGTGGTTTTGGCCTTAGCCCGTCCCCTGCTGTTAGACCGTGATGACGTTGTCCATTGCCTGGTACTTGGCGGGGACCTCGCCTGCGGTAATAATCGTTGCGTCGCGGAAGTCCGCGAACTTGATGGGCGCCACCATGCCAAATTTACTGGCGTCCGAGATTACGAAGCGCTTGGCCGTATGGCGCATCGAGATACGCTTTACTTGCGCCTCCTCGATATCGGGCGCCGTGAAGCCCTGCTCGGCTGCAATGCCGTTAGAGCCCCAAAAGCCACAGTTGAAGTTGTAGCGGTCTAAGGTTGCCAAGGCATCGGGGCCAACGAGCGCCTCGGTCTCGGGTTTGAGCTCGCCGCCCAGCACCACGGTACGCATGCCGCGCAAAGCAAGGCGCTGAGCATGGAGCAGGGAATCGGTCACATAGGTAACATCTTCAAGGTGCGGAAGATGCTCGATGAGCCTGAGCGTCGTCGAGCCCGAGTCGATGTATACAAAGCTCTCAGGCTCCACAAGCGCCGCCGCACGGGCGCAGATACGCTCCTTGTCATCGTTATGGAGGTCGCTGCGCTCATTAAGCGTTAGGTCGCGCGTCACGTGCGCGCGCTCAAGACTCGTCGCCCCACCGTGGACCTTGGCGATGCGGTGCGCTCGGTCGAGCGTCTGCAGGTCGCGCCGAATGGTAGACGCCGTCACGCCCAGGGCCTCAGCAAGCTCCGGCACGGTAACCGAGCCGGCTCGCTGCACCATCGACACGATCGCGTTGAGCCTATCTTCCGCAAGCATCGCTTACTCCTCCTCGGGGTACACAACTCCCCAGTCGGCGCGAAGCTTGGTCATCAGCTCCATAACATCAGAAGCATAGCCCAGAAGCTCGCACTTCGAATCATCGCCGGCAACGGCCTTCTCCAGGTCGGCCATCTCGTAGCACAGAGCGTATGCCTCGGTGCCAGCCTGGACCTCCTCACGGCGACCGTCCGCAGTCCACACGATGGTCGCATGGTCGGCGCGCGGATACTCGTTGACCTCGATATAGCACTTGTCGAAGCTGATAACCGAACGCTTGGGCTGCTTGGAGTGGAGCGTAAGACTCACCACGCCCAGCTGCTGCTCGGCGTTACGGCAGACAATGCCACTCGCGACGTCAACGCCGGTCTCACAGGTGTTGCCCAGCGAGACAACCTCAGCGGGTTGGCTGGCCATAAACAGGCGCATGACAGACAGGGCATACACGCCAATGTCGAGCATGGCGCCGCCGGCGAGACTACGGTTGTAGAAGCGATTGGTCAGATCGCCGTACTCCTTATAGCTACCAAAGTTGAGCTGAGCAAGGTTCATGTGGCCAAACTCGCCGGCATCCATGCGGCGGTGCAGCTCCTGATACAACGGCATGTGGAGCACCGTGGTGGCGTCCATAAGGACCACGTTGTGCTCGTCGGCTATGGCACGGGCCTCGTCGAGCTCGGCAGAGTTGAGGGTAATGGCCTTCTCGCAGAGCACATGCTTGCCGGCGGCCAGCGCGGCACGCAGATAGGTGATATGCGTGTTGTGCGGCGTGGTGATATAGACGGCGTCGATGTCCGGATCGGCGTAGAGGTCCTCAACCGTCTCGTATACCTTCTCGACGCCATACTGCTCGGCAAAAGCTTGGGCCTTGGACAGTGTGCGGTTGGCAACGCCCGCAAGCTTGCGGCCGGCAAGAGCGAGAGACTGGGCCATCTGGTTGGCGATTACACCGCAACCGATCACAGCCCAACGGAGCTCGGGGGCCGTAAAAATATCGTTGGGGAACGGCTGATCCTGGACCGAGGCAAACGCCGCCTTAGCGGCTGCTTCGGCGTCGAGCGGAGCCTGTTTGGAATCTGCCATTATGTGCCTCCTGAGTTATCGGAAGTCCTTCATTTCTAACAACCCTATATTCGCACAATTGCGCGCGTATCTGCTCGTGTTTGCGTGCTTATTTGCTTATCGGTCATTATTTAGCCATAGTTGGCAGATATTTGCGCGGCTATGCGCATTATCGCGCAAGGCTATGCGCGTAAATGCGCATGCGACGATCTTTGTGAAACATAAAGGAACGGAACACCATAGCCATAAAAGACAGAGTAGGCTGTATTACTCCACCCCTCTGGGGGGGGCGCAGCTATCAAAGGACTGTTCCAAACTGCCGGCACATAGGGACTGTCTCAAGCTGCCGGAACCTGGGGGCGTTCCCCGTGCGACGCTTTCGTGGCAAGAATGTCCCCATCAAATAGCCGTTTAAGAACATCCCCAACGACTAGTCATTTAAGTCTGTCCCCAATGAGTACAACGGCCATTCATTTAAGTCTGTCCCCAATGAGTAGGGATAGAAAAAGGCCCGGGTGCCGTAGCATCCGGGCCTTTGCTAGCAACTTGATGTTGCGGGCAGCTTAGAACTTGTGGCCGCACTTCTTGCAGACGCGCAGCTTGTTCTTGCCGTCCTTCTCGTGACCGACGCGGGTAACCTTACCGCACTCGGGGCAAACGAGATTGACGTTGGAGGCGTCGATGGGAGCCTCCTGCGAAACGATGCCGCCCTGCTGGTTGGCAGCGTTGGGCTTGACGGCCTTCTTGACGACCGAAACGCCCTCGACAACGACCTTGTTCTCGGCGGGGAGAGCACGCAGGACAACGCCCTGCTTGCCGCGATCCTTACCAGAGAGAACCTGGACCTTATCGCCCTTCTTGATATACATATATCTCCCCTAACTACAGGGTCTCGGGAGCGAGCGAGACGATCTTCATGTACTTCTTGTCACGAAGCTCGCGAGCGACGGGCCCGAAGATACGGGTGCCGACGGGCGAACCATCGTTGTTGATGACAACGCAGGCGTTCTCATCAAAGCGAATGTAGGAGCCATCCTTGCGGCGGATCTCCTTAACGGTGCGAACGACGACGCAACGGACAACGTCCTTCTTCTTGACGTTGGCGCCAGGGGTAGCCTCCTGGACAGCACCGATGAACACATCGCCGATGCCTGCATAACGACGCTTGGAACCGCCAAGCACCTTGATGCAGCGAATCTTGCGAGCGCCGGAGTTGTCGGCGACGTTCAGCATGGTTTGCATCTGAATCATGGTAGATGTTCCTCCGAACTAAGAACCGAAGAGAGGTGCGCTGCCTTTATACGGCCTGTGGTATGCAAGCCAGGCATACGCACATCTTCGGAAACGTACAAGTCGTAAGAGCGACTGCTTATTTAGCGCGCTCGACGACCTCGATGAGGCGCCAACGCTTCATCTTGGACATAGGACGGGTCTCCATAACGCGGACGGTGTCGCCCACGCCAGCCGTGCACTCCTCGTCGTGAGCGTGCAGCTTCTTGGAGCTGGTCATCATCTTGCCGTACTTGGGGTGACGCTTGCGCTCGGTGATGGTGACAACAATGGTCTTGACACCGGAGACGGAGGTAACGACACCCGTACGGACCTTACGCGAGTTACGCGAATCAGTCATGTTCTCTCCTTAGGTCCTACTCGGCGACAGCGGACTTCTCCGCTGCGATCTCGCGGGCGCGCTGCTCCGTGAGGACGCGAGCGATGTCCTTCTTCACGGTGTTGACGCGAGCGGTGTTGTCCAGCTGGCTGGTGGCCATCTGGAAACGAAGGTTAAAGAGCTCGGTGCGCGCCTCGGTCAGCTTGTCATTGAGCTGAGCGTCCGAGAGCTCACGAATCTCTGCGGGCTTCATTAGTTCTCCTCCTTGGCGGCGGCGGCGTCCTCAGCAGCCCACTTGGCCTCGAGAGCGGCCTCCTCAGCCATCTCCTTCTCGATGCGCTGCTCAGCGTTCTTGGCAGCAACAATCTTGGTCTTGATGGGGAGCTTGTGCTGCGCAAGACGCAGAGCCTCGCGAGCGACCTCCTCGGGAACACCCTTGACCTCGAACATGATGCGACCGGGCTTGACGACGGCCACCCACTCCTCGGGGTTACCCTTACCAGAACCCATGCGAGTCTCGGCAGGCTTCTTGGTGATGGGCTTATCGGGGAAGATCGTGATGTAGACACGACCGCCACGCTTCATGTAGCGGGTCATGGCAATACGAGCGGCCTCGATCTGACGGTTGGTGATCCAATGGGCCTCGAGAGCCTGGATACCAAACTCGCCGAAATGCAGCTCGGTATTACCCTTGGCCTGGCCCTTCATGGAGCCACGCTGCACCTTGCGGTGAAGAATACGCTTAGGGGCAAGCACTACTGACCCCTCCTCTCGGAGTTACGACGACGAGGACGGGAAGAGCCCTCGAGTGCAGGGTTGGGAACAGGCTGGCCCGGGAGCTTCTCGCCCAGGTAGATCCAGACCTTCACGCCGCAAGCGCCCATGGTGGTGCTGGCGACAGCCGTGCCGTAGTCGATCTTGGCACGGAGGGTGTGCAGAGGCACGCGACCCTCGCGGTACCACTCACGACGGCCCATCTCGGCACCGCCGAGACGACCGGAGCACTGGATACGGATGCCCTTAGCGCCGGCCTTGCGGGCGGACTGGACAGCCTTGCGCATAGCGCGACGGAAGGCAACGCGGCCCTCGAGCTGCTCGGCGATAGACTGAGCAACGAGGTTGGCGTCGAGCTCGGGGCGCTTGATCTCGACAACGTCGACGGAGAGCTGACCCTTGGAGACGCCAGCGACCTTCTCGAGCTCGGTGCGGAGGGTATCGATCTCGGCACCCTTCTTACCGATGACAACGCCGGGGCGAGCGGTGAGGATGATGACCTTCACCTTGTCGCCAGCGCGCTCGATCTCGACACGGGAGACAGCTGCGCGGGAAAGACGCTTCTCGAGGTACTTGCGGATCTCGAGATCGTTACCGAGGGTCTTAGCGTAATCCTTCTCTGCGAACCAGCGGGAGCGCCAGTTCTCGGTAATGCCAAGACGGAAGCCGGTGGGGTAGACTTTCTGACCCATACAGCTTTACGCCTCCTTTCGAGGAGCAACGACGACGGTGATGTGGGAAGTACGCTTCAGAATGCGAGAAGCGGAACCCTTGGCGCGGGGACGGATGCGCTTAAGCGTCGGACCCTCGTCAACATAGGCAGCGGCGACAACCAGGTTGTCGGCACGCAGACCGTTGTTGTTCTCGGCGTTCGCAACGGCGGAACGGAGAACCTTCTCGACATCCACGGCGACGGCGCGGTCGCAGAAGTGGAGGATGTCGAAGGCCTGAGCGACAGGCTTGCGGCGGATCAGATCGACCACCAGGCGGGCCTTGCTGGGGGAAACACGCACGTACTTAGCGACGGCGCGAACCTCGGTGGCCTCAGTTTCAATAGACTTAGTTGCCATTTACGGTTAACCCCCTATTTGGCCTTGTGGCCACGGAACGTACGAGTCGGCGCGAACTCGCCGAGCTTGTGACCAACCATGGACTCGGTAACATACACGGGCACATGCTTGCGGCCGTCGTGGACGGCGATGGTGTGACCAACCATCTCGGGGAAGATGGTGGACGCGCGGGACCAGGTCTTCACGACGTCCTTCTTGCCAGCCTCGTTCATCGCGGTGATACGCGAGAGAAGGCGAGTCTCCACGAACGGGCCCTTTTTGAGACTTCTGCTCATAAGTGCTTTCTCCTAAAACTCGGTATCCGAAATTACTTCTTACGGCGACGAATGATGTGCTGGTTCGAGACCTTCTTCTTCTTGCGCGTACGAAGGCCCTTCGTCGGCTTACCCCAGGGGGTAACGGAGGGACGACCAGAGGTGTGGTTCTTGCCCTCGCCACCGCCGTGCGGGTGGTCGACAGGGTTCATGACGGTACCGCGGACGGTCGGGCGCACGTTCATGTGACGCTTACGGCCGGCCTTGCCGATGACGATGTTGGAGTGATCGGCGTTGCCGACCTCACCGACGGTGGCGCGGCAGGTAACGAGGATGCGGCGCATCTCGGAGGAAGGCATACGGACGATAGCGTACTTGCCCTCCTTACCCATCAGCTGGCAGGAGTTACCGGCGGAACGGGCGATAGCGGCGCCCTTGCCCGGCTGGAACTCGACGGCGTGGATGAGCGTACCGACGGGGATGTCGGCGAGGGGCAGAGCGTTGCCCGGCTTGATGTCGGCGTCAGAACCGGACATGATGGTCTGACCGACCTCGAGGCCCTTGGGGGCCAGGATGTAGCGCTTCTCACCGTCAGCGTAGTGCAGCAGAGCGATGCGAGCGGAACGGTTCGGATCGTACTCGATCGTGGCAACCTTGGCGGGCACGCCGTCCTTGTTGCGCTTGAAGTCGATCACGCGGTAACGACGCTTCACGCCGCCGCCCTGGTGGCGGGTGGTGATGCGGCCGTTGTTGTTACGACCGGCCTTCTTGGGCAGGGGCTCGAGAAGAGACTTCTCGGGCTTGGTGCAGGTGATCTCGGAGAAGTCGGAGATCGTCTGCCAACGCCTACCAGCGGAGGTCGGCTTAAGGTGCTTTACAGCCATTACAATCCCTTTCAATAGGAATCCGTTAGCCATCGCAGACAGGGATTCGAGGTTCTGCCTCGGGTGCGATGACACCGGACGTATACACGGTTCCGGGCGTGTCCATTTTATACGCCCAAAACCTTGAGCTCCCGCCTCCCCTATTTGGGAGGCATGAGCTCACTCAACAGCAGCGAGTCTTAGGCCTGGTTGCCAAAGACCTCGATGGTGTCGCCCTCGGCCAGCGTGACGATGGCCTTCTTCCAAGAACGGGTCTTGCCGGCGACATAGCGCACGCGCTTGGTCTTGGGCTTGACCGTCAGGGTGTTCACGCGAACGACCTTGACGCCGAAGACCTCCTCGACAGCGTCCTTGATCTGATACTTGTTAGCATCCTTGGCGACCTCGAACGTGTACTTGTTCAGCTCCATGCCGGAGAAGGAACGCTCGGACACGATCGGACGGATGATGATCTCGTGGGCGGTCATTTATGCAAGCACCTCCCCGAAGTGAGCGGCGATGTCGGCGGGCATCAGCACAGCGTTGTTGTTGACGAGATCGTAGGTATTGGCCTCGTCGGCAGTGATGATGAACGTCTTGGGAATGTTGCGGAACGACAGGTAGGCGTTGACGTCCTCATCGCGAACGATGATGGTCAGACGCTTGCCCTCAAGGCCGAGAGCCTTGAGCATGGCGACGGCAGCCTTGGTGGAAGGCTTCTCGAAGCCGTAGTCGTCGACGAGCACGAGCTCGCCATCGGCCAGCTTGGCGGACAGCGCGGAGCGCATAGCCAGCTTGACCTCCTTGTTGTTCATACGCTTAGCGTAGGAACGGGGCTTGGGGGCGAAGACAACGCCACCGTGACGCCACTGGGCAGCACGGATGGAACCCTGACGGGCACGGCCGGTGCCCTTCTGACGCCAAGGCTTCTTGCCGCCACCGGAAACCTCAGAGCGACCCTTAGCAGACTGGGTGCCCTGACGCCAAGAGGCCATCTGGCACTTGACGATGTGGTGCATAACGTGGATGTTCGGCTCGATGCCGTACACCTCAGCGGCGAGCTCGGCCTCGGCGACCTTCTTGCCCTCGCTGTTCTTTACTTCAAACTTTGCCATTTAAGTGTTCTCCTTGGTATGACGCTGGGCTAAATGGGCTGGGCCCTTAGGCCATACGGATGGCGACGAGACCATTCTTGGCACCCGGGACAGCGCCCTTGACCAAGATGAGGTTCTGCTCGGCATCGATGCGGACAACGGAAAGGTTCTTGACGGTAACGCGCTCGTTACCCATGTGACCGGCCATCTTGACGCCCTTGAGGACGCGCGCAGGATAGGCGCACTGACCGATAGAACCGGGGTGACGCTGGAAGTGAGAACCATGCGTCATAGGACCGCGGCGCTGACCCCAGCGCTTGATGCGACCCTGGAAGCCCTTACCCTTGGAGGTACCGATGACGTCGACCTTCTCGACATCAGCGAAATCAGCGACGGTGACGACCTCGCCGACCTTGTGCTCCTCGCCGTTCTCGACGCGGACCTCACGAAGGAAGCGGACAGGCTCGACGCCAGCCTTGGCGAAGTGACCAGCCATGGGCTTGTTCACGTTCTTGGCCTTGATGTCGCCGAAACCGATTTGGACGGCGTCATAGCCGTCGGTTGCCTGAGTTTTAACCTGCGAGACAGCGCAGGGGCCAGCCTGGATGACCGTGACGGGAACGACGTTGTCGTCCTCGTCCCAAACCTGGGTCATGCCAATCTTGCGGCCGAGAATCATGCTGATCAAGATATGATCCCAACTCTCGCGTGGTCTTGGGACAATGCGTACACCACCGAGCGTACGCCCCTAGAGGACCACTACTTACACGACGTGCTCCCCAGCCTTGTATTGCGTCCGGACTACCTGACAACCCTATTAAGCAGGCATTTTGTCCAGCCAGAATACTCCCCTGGTTTCACACAGCTGTTTAGTATACACGGCTGCGGGCGTATCCATCGAGATTCATATTTCACTCACATTGTTTACGCAGGTAAAGTGCATGGCACGTTCCCAGTGTGCGGCGGAGGGGGCGGGCCTGCGACATATTAAGGTTGCTGCTCTACAGTCCTGCTCACGACGGAGAGCACATTAAGTGCTCTCCTGTTCGTGCGAAACTCGCGACAACCTTAATATGTCTCAGGCCCGCCCCCTCCGCCGCACACTGGGAACGCCACGTTAATGTCTGCTAAACCTTGCTCGCTCAGGCTAATGACTTTGTTGGGGGTCCACTATTTGCTGGAGGGTGAACTTGCATTGAGACGGTTCGCCTTCTGCTTGGGGCTTTGCCTCATCGAAATCGAAGATCATGATGGCGCAGTTGGGGAGTTTTGTTGGGGGCTCGAAGCCCTCTGGGGCTGCAGCCTTGATGAATTGGCGGCTGGCGCTGCCGTGGCTTACTGCTAGGAGGGTTTCGATGCCCTCGGCGCTCATGAGATTGGTGAGGGTGTCTACCATGCGCTCTTGCAGTGCCTGGCTTCCTTCTCCTCCGTAAGGGACCAAGTCCTCGCCGGGTTCCCAGACGTCGGTGGGTAGAGCGTCGTGGGGGCCTTCTTCGAAGGTGCCGTAGCAGCGCTCGATGATGCCTTCGCAGGACTCGACTGCTGCGTCCGGGCCGAGGAGCTCGCATGCGACGAGCTGAGCTGTATCCATGGCTCGACCCAAAGGCGACGAGACCACTTTGTCGGGGACAACGTCGTGGGCCTTGAGCCATGCGGCTGCCATTCCCGCTTGTTTGCGGCCAAGGTCGGTCAACGGTGAATCGCAGCGGCCCTGGACCAGCTTCTTGACGTTGAACTCCGTCTGGCCGTGGCGGAGCAGGTACAGCCTCTTCATATTCTCCCCTTCTGTATAACTTGCTTTGCCGGCACAGCCCTACTCGTGGGTATGGCCTACGTAGTCTTCGTCGATCGTGATTTTGGCAATCGACTTGGGATATTCCGATTCGACTCGTTGTGCCAGCGCGTGCTTTACGTCTTCGGCACTCATCTGCAGATCTGAGGGACGCACGCAGTCAAAGATCACGTTGGTGTGCGTGGGACCCGGCACACAGCGCAGATCGTGAATCGAAAGGCGGCTATCGATCTGTTGGGCCATGGCGTTAATGCGTAAACGCATGCTCGCCACCTTGGGATCGTCGGTCACGATGGGGTCGTAATGGAGCGTGACAATCATGCCGTCTTCGTTCCTAAACGACTGCTCGATGTTATCGAGCGTGTCGTGACTTTCCAGCGGGCTGGCCTCGGCTGCCATCTCGGCGTGAGCGCTTGCGAACTTCCTGCCCGGGCCATAGTCGTGAACCATCAGATCGTGAACGCCCAAAACGCCGGGATAGCTCATGATCTTGTCTCGAATGTGCTTGACCAGCTTAGGATCGGGCGTCTGCCCCAAAAGCGGGCTCACCGTATCCTGGATGAGTTCAAAGCCGCTCCAGCCAATATAGGCACCAACGGCAAGGCCGACCCAAGCGTCAAGGTTGATGCCCGTCACCTGCGAAACAATTGCGCACGCCAGTACGGCGCCCGTGGCAAGAACATCGTTCTTGGAATCCTGCGCGGTCGCATGCAGCGTCTCGGACTCAATGCGATCGCCGAGCTTTTGGTTGAGGGCCGCCATCCAGAGCTTTACGACCATCGAAAGCACGAGAACTGCCACCAGGGCAAGCGAGAACTCGACAGGTTCGGGGTGGATGACGCGCTCGACCGAGGACTTCACCAGCTCAACGCCAATCAGCAGCACGAGTGCCGCCACGACCAGACCCGAGAGATACTCGTAGCGACCGTGGCCGTAAGGATGCTCGGGGTCGGCCGGCTTGCTCGCCAGCTTAAAGCCCAGCACGCTCACGATATTCGAGCTGGCATCGGACAGGTTGTTCATAGCATCCGCCACAATCGAAACCGATCCCGAAACCACACCGATTGCGCCCTTCGCAGCACAAAGCGCAACATTGGCGACAATACACACCATGCCAGCTAACGTGCCCACACGCGCACGATCGCCCTGCGCGCGCTTAACAATCCACTCGACCATCTACATCCGCCCCCACGGTACTACCTATATATCTATTGCTCAAACGGATTGTAGTGTAGCCACTTTGTCTCCCAGATACAAAGAGGCCGCAACCCACACGGGTCACGGCCTTGGAACACGACAAAGGAATCGTCCTTTTGTCGCACAGGTTTATGCGCTTACTTCAGCAGCGCTCGCCACTGTTTCGGGCGAATCGGCTCCGTCCCCCGCCGCCTGCCCCTTCGTCGGCACCACGCCAAAGCAGTAGCTCAGCACCGCAGACGCCGCAAATGCTGTGCCGCCGGCAACGCAGCACCACAGCAGGTTCGAGATGCCGCCCGTGGCAAAGCCAATGACCATGAGAACATTCGTCATGCCGATGGTATAGGCCGTAACGCGGCCCACGGCCGCAACAAGGCCTCCGACGGCGCCGCCAATGGCCATGCACGTCAGGCACCTGCCATATTTAAAGCCGCAACCGTACAGCGCCGGCTCGCTTACACCGCCAAGAACACCCGAGATCGAATAACCCAGCATGAGCGCCTTCTCGTCCTTATCCGCAACGCGAAGCGACGCGCCGAAGGGCATGCCCCAAACCGCGAACGTTGCCATCGTCGCGGCGATCAGGATGCACGAATCCGTTCCCACACTCATAAACTGTGCATAGGCGAGCGATAGGACAACGTTGCTGACGCCCGCAATCTTAAGGAACTCCCAGCCCGCGGCAAGCCCCATGAGCGTGAGCAGCGACACGATGCCACCGGAATTGCCAAGCATAAACATAAGCTGGCCCAACAGCATGCCCAGATAGCTGCCCGCCGGCGCCGTAATGCACAGCGAAACCGGAACCATGACAAGCATGGTCGCAAACGGAACGAACGAAAACGCCACGGCCTTAGGGATAACGCGCTTAAAGAAACACTCCACTCGCCATAGCACGGGCACCGAAATGAGAACCGGAATAACAGTCGTCGTGTAATCGTTGACCGGCGCGGGAAGCAGGCCATACACGGAAGTCATCGATGCCCCCGTCGTCGATGCGGCATCGACGAGCTTAAGCAGATCGGGCGCAATCAATACGCCGCCCAGCATCATGCCCAGCTGCTCCGAGCAACCGAGCTGGCGGGCGGCCGCCCAACCAAGATAAATTGGCAAGAAGTAGTAGCCGGCGTTATAGAGCCAACTGTAGAACAGGCGATAGATATCGGAATCGGCAGACCACAGGCCCAGCATGCCTTCACCCATAATGACGGCGACGGTGCGGAACAACGCCGCGCAGACAATAAACGGCAGCGCCGACATCATGCTTTTGCACAGATAATCCACCACGGCCATGGCGTTTGATGAAACCGTCGTTGTAAACGAGGTGTTAGAAACTTGTGGCATGGAACGCCTTTCCCAATGCGACATGCGGGCTGTCCCTTTGTCACATCGTGCGGTACTGACCGATTGCTCGGTACTTTTCGTAGCGGAGGTTTGTGAGGGTCGCGTCGTCGAGCCGCCCAAGCGTATCGAAGGCATCAAATGCCGAGGACATGACGGCACCGGCGATCTCCTCATGCGACAGGCCCCTATCGTCAACAATGCCGTCGATGATGCCGAGCGCCAACAGATCGGGGGCTGTGAGCCTAAGCGCCTCGGCGGCCTCATTCGCGCGCTCGGTATCCTTCCACAGGATCGACGCACAGGCCTCGGGGCTCACGACCGAATAGGCCGAGCTCGAGAGCATCAGGATGCGGTCAGCCACGGACAGCGCCAGCGCGCCACCAGAACCGCCCTCGCCTGTCACCACCGAGACAATCGGCGTCTTAAGGCCGCTCATCTCCATGAGATTCTGGGCAATCGCCTCGCCCTGGCCGCGCTCCTCGGCACCGATGCCGCAAAACGCGCCCGAAGTATCAACCAGGCACAGAACCGGTCGGCCAAACTTTTCGGCCTGGCGCATCAGGCGACGCGCTTTGCGGTAGCCCTCGGGATGTGCCATGCCAAAGTTGCGCCGCATGCGCTCTTTGGTCGTGGTGCCGCGCTCGATGGCGATGACCGTCACGGGGCGTCCGTCTTTCCAGCCAATGCCACCCACTACAGCGGCGTCGTCGCCAAAGTAACGGTCGCCGTGCAGCTCCACAAATCCGTCCAAGCCCAGCAAGATCATCTCGCCTGCCGTGGCGCGATCTGCCGAGCGGGTCTGCTTGACAATCTCGAGCGCGGTTTTTGGTGCCGCCGAGCGCTTAAACAAGTGTCCCAGCTTTTTGCCGCGACGACCCGTATGCACGATCTCATGCGGTGCCCCCAAGCTGGGCGCATGCCCTTCGTGCAGCGCCAACAGCTCGCCTACCGTGAGCGCAATCTCGCCGCGCGGAACAACGGCATCGCAAAAGCCGTGCTCCAGCAAAAACTCGGAGCGCTGGAATCCCTTGGGCAGGTGCTTGTGCATGTTCTGCTCGATCACGCGCGGGCCGGCAAATGCCGTCAGGGCATCGGGCTCGGCCAGGATAATGTCGCCCTCCATGGCAAAGCTCGCGGTTACGCCTCCGGTCGTGGGGTCGGTGAGCACCGTGATATACAGGCCGCCCGCCTCGCTGTGGCGCCGAACCGCCGCAGAAATCTTGGCCATCTGCATAAGCGATGTCACGCCCTCTTGCATGCGCGCACCGCCCGAAACGGTAAAGCCGACAACCGGCAATCCCAGCTCGGTTGCATGCTCAAATGTGCGACAGATCTTCTCGCCCACCACGGAGCCCATCGAGCCCATCATAAAGTTAGCGTCCATAAAGAAGAGCGCGGTATCGCAACCGCAGATTTTGCCCCTGCCGCACACAACGGCATCGCGCTCGCCCGAACGCTCGCTCACGCTCTTGAGCTTATCGGCATAGCCGGGAAACGAGAGGAAGTCCTCCGACGCCAGATTGGCATCCCATTCCTCAAACGTGCCCTCGTCAACCGTCATGCGCATGCGCGCGCGACCGCTCACGCGAAAGTGTTTGCCGCAACGAGGGCAGACCTCGAGGTTGTCGTGCAGGCGCGCCTCATCGATCACACGGCGGCACTCCGGGCACTTGATAAACACGTGGCGCGCGGGAAACTCGGCGCACGACTCGGTCATCGGCCCCTCGAGGACGTTGACCGTCTTCGCTTTTCTATTCATCAGCATAGAGATGCCCCATCAGATCGGTGTGGTACATGCCCGACAAGAACTCATCGTTTGCCAGCACGTCGAGCTGAAGCTCGCTGTTTTCGCTCACGCCCTCAATCACGAGCTCGCCCAGGGCCGAGCGCATCTTGCGAATGGCACCGTCACGCGTGGGCGCACACACGATGAGCTTGCCGAGCATGGAGTCGTAGTACGGCGGAACTGTCGCACCGGTAAACATGGCGGAATCCCAGCGCACGCGCGGACCACCCGGCACACGCAACGCGGTGACCGTTCCGCATGACGGCAGAAAGTCCGGCGTCTCGGCATTGATGCGGCACTCCATGGCGTGGTTGCGGACCGGCATGTCCTCCTGCTCAAAATACAGGGAACGATATTCCAGATTGCCAAGGGAATAGTCGAAATACTCATCAATCATTCCGGTATAAAGCACTTTATCATAGGTGATGGCATCTGCTCCGTTTGCAAGGGCTGTCTCCTGTTCCTTCACAAAGGAACGATATTCGGTATTGAGGCGAACCTCGGTTCCGTCCAGCATCTTCTCAATCATAGCGGTATAACCGCCCATCGGAATTCCCTGATAACGATCGGTAAAGTAATTATTATCATAAGTAAAGCGCAGCGGAAGACGTTTAATAATAAAGGCAGGAAGCTCACGACACTCTCTTCCCCACTGCTTCTCGGTATAACCCTTCACCAGCTTCTCATAGACATCCCTGCCGGCAAGCTTCAATGCCTGCTCTTCCAGATTCTGCGGTTCATCAACAGCCAGCTCTGCGATCTGTTCTTCGATTTTCGCCTTTGCTTCGGCAGGTGTCTTAATCCCCCAGATCTTACTGAACGTATTCATATTAAATGGAAGATTATAGATCTCATTCTTATAAATTGCCATCGGCGAATTTACAAAATGATTAAACTCCGCAAACTGCTGCACATAATTCCAGACCTTTCGATTCGAGGTATGGAAAATATGTGCCCCGTATTCATGCACCTGAATTCCACGCACTTCGCGTGTATAAATATTACCTGCCAGATGATCCCTCTTGTCAATCACAAGGCACGTTTTCCCCTTTTGTCTCATCT
>URGG01000005.1 GCA_900547345.1 uncultured Collinsella sp.
AGCCGGTTCCCGGCGGTGGCAGCGCGAGCGCCTTTGTAGGTGCGCTGGGCGCCTCGCTTTGCGGAATGGTTGCCCGCTATGGGGCGACAAACCCCGCGCTTGCCGATCGCGCAGACGATCTGACACGCGCGTTTGCCCAGGCGGATGAGTTGGCGCAGGAACTTGTGGGTCTGGTTGCCGAGGACGTTCGTGCCTACGGGCAGGTGTCCGCGGCGTACGGTATTCCGCGTGACGATCCGGCTCGACCTGCGGCGATTCAGGATGCGCTGCATGTGGCCGGTATGCCGCCGTATCGCATTATGGATGCCTGCGGGCGTGCGCTGGCGCTGCTCGAGGACATGGCCGACAAGGGTTCGCGTCAGCTGCTGTCCGATGTGGCGTGCGGCGCCGTGTTCTGCCGTGCCGCTATGCAGGGCGCGAGTTTGACGCTCTTTGCGAACACCACGTCTATGAAGGATCGCGCTCGTGCTAAGGAGCTCGAGACGGCGTGTGATGAGTTGCTCGACACATGGTTGCCGCGCGCCGATGCGCTGGCGCGCCGCGCCTCCGACGCTGCAAGGAAGAGAGGATAGCCATGGCTGAACTGCTGAAGGGTGCTCCCGTTGCCCGTGCTTTGACTGAGGAGCTTGCCGCTCGCTGCGCAGCCCTGCGCGAGCGGGGCGTTGTTCCGACGTTGGCTATCGTGCGCGTGGGCGAGCGCGAGGACGACCTGTCCTATGAGCGTGGCGCTCTTAAACGCTGCGAAAAGGTTGGCATCGAGGCTCGTCGCGTTTTGCTTCCTGCCGACGTCTCGCAGGACGAGCTGCTGGCGGCTATCGAGGGCATTAATGCCGACTTGGCTGTTCATGGCTGTTTGATGTTCCGCCCGCTGCCCGCCGGCCTTGACGAGAACGCCGTCGCCGCAGCGCTCGATCCCGCCAAGGATGTTGACTCCATGACGCCGGCTTCGCTGCTCGCCACGCTTTCGGGGCGCGGCGAGGGTTTTGCCCCCTGCACGGCCGAAGCCGTGCTTGCTTTGCTGGATCATTACGGCGTTGAGCTGGATGGGGCCAAGGTCGCGGTCGTTGGTCGGTCGCTGGTGATTGGCCGTCCCGTTGCCGCCATGTTTACGGCTCTCAATGCCACAGTGACGACGTGCCATACGCATACGCGCGACCTTGCTGCCGAGTGCCGTGCGGCTGATATTGTGGTTGCGGCCGTTGGACGCGCGCACACGATTGGTGTGGACGCGGTTCGCGAGGGCCAGACGATCATCGATGTTGGCATTAATTGGGACGAGGCCGCTGGCAAGCTGGTCGGGGACGTTGATTTTGATGCTGTGGAGCCGGTTGTTGGTGCCATCACCCCCGTGCCGGGCGGCGTGGGCGCCGTGACAACGGCGATTCTCGCCAAACACGTGATCGAAGCGGCCGAGCGCGCATCGAAATAGGCATTTTCGCACACAGGGGTCCCGAGGGGTCCTGAAGGGTTGCGGTTTCGCCCTTTTTGCGTCGAAGCGATACACTGTTGCCGTTTGATTTCTTCGCTCAAGGAGGATGCGCATGCCGTGCACAACGATTCTGGTCGGTAAAAACGCAAGCTACGACGGGTCGACCCTGGTCGCGCGTAACGAGGACTCGTCCAACGGGGTGTTTGAGCCCAAACGTATGCGCGTGGTGCATCCCGACGAGCAGCCGCGCGTCTACACAAGCGTCCTGAGCCACCTGACCGTTGAACTGCCCAATAACCCCATGCGCTACACGAGCGTCCCCGATGTTGTCCCGGGCCACGGCATCTGGGCCGAGGCCGGTTTCAACGAGCTCAATGTGGGCATGTCCGCAACCGAGACGCTCACCACCAACGAGCGCGTCCGCGGTGCCGACCCGCTCGTCGACTACGTACCCGCCAAGGGCAACGAGGGTGAGGACGGCTATGTGCCGGCGCAACCTGGTGGCCTGGGCGAGGAGGATATGGTGACCCTGGTCCTGCCGTACGCCAAGTCCGCCCGCGACGGCGTTCGTATCCTGGGCGACCTGCTCGAGCGCTACGGCACCTACGAGAACAACGGCATCGCCTTTAGTGACGTGGACGAGATCTGGTGGCTCGAGACCATCGGCGGCCACCACTGGATCGCCAAGCGTGTGCCTGATGACGCCTATGTGACCATGCCCAACCAGCTGGGTATCGACAGCTTTGACCTAGACGACGCCGAGGGCGCCCAGACCGACCACATGTGCTCGGCCGACCTGCGCTCCTGGATGGCCGAGTGGCATCTGGACCTGACGTTGGGCGTCGAGGGCGACGGTCCGGCAACGGTCTTTAACCCGCGCGAGGCCTTTGGCTCGCACAGCGACAGCGACCATGTCTACAACACGCCGCGCGCCTGGTACATGCAGCGCTGCCTCAACCCCGGCGACGTGTGGGACGGCCCCGACGCCGACTACACGCCCGAGAGCGACGATATCCCCTGGAGCCGCGTGCCCGAGCGTAAGGTGACCATCGAGGACATCAAGTACGTGCTTTCGAGCCACTACCAGGGCACGGAGTACGACTGTTAGGGCACGCCCGCCACGCGCGGCGCCTATCGCCCCATCGGCATCAATCGCAACAGCCAGCTCGCCGTGCTGCAGCTGCGCCCCTATGCGCAGCCGGCCTACCGTGCCGTGCAGTGGATGGCCTTTGGTTCCAACTCGTTTAACGCGCTGGTTCCGCTGTACGCCAACGTCGAGACCATGCCCGAGTACTATGCCGACACGCAGGCTCGCGTGACGTCCGAAAACTTCTACTGGGCCAACCGCCTGATCGGCGCCCTGGCTGACGTCCGTTTCCATGAGTGCGGCCGCGCTGTGGAGGACTACCAGGAGAAGGTCGGCGGCATGGGCCACAAGCAGATTCACGACGTTGACGCTGTCGTAGCCGCGCTGCCCGAGGCCGAGGTGCCTGCCGAGCTCGCCCGCGCCAACGAGGCCTTTGCCGAGCTCGTGCGCGTGGAGACCGATGCCCTGTTGGGCAAGGTGCTCTACACCACGAGCTGCGCCATGAAGAACTCTTTCGCGATGAACGACAACGTGAGGTAGGGATTTCCCGTCGATTGAATAGCGCTAAAACGCTTTGTCGCTTTCGCTCAATCTTGGGTACAAGAACGCCAATGCAGTTGTTTGTGATTGGAGACAACCATGGTTATGAAACTCGATCAGCTTGTTAACGGCGCCATTAACGTGGGCTTTGGCGCTGCCGCCGTTGCTGTCGAAGGCGGCAAGAAGGTTCTCGACGACCTTAATACCAAGGGCGAGCAGGTTCGCAAGGACGCCGGCGCTCCCGATATCGCCCGCAGTGTGTCCGACATGTTCGAGCAGGCCGGCGGTACCATCTCCGATCTGACCGAGCGTCTGGGCATGCAGGGCGAGACCGCGGCCCAGCGCGTGCTCGATGAGCTCATCCTTGCTCGCGTCCGCGTTATGACCGCGTCCGAGCGCACGGCCTTCCTGGCCCACGTGCGCGACATCGTCGATTCGGTCGAGGACAACGTGACCTCGGTGCCCGTCGAGTCCGTTGAGCCCGACGATGCGAAGGATACCGAAGAGGCTGAGTAGCAGCGCAGATGGCAGATTCCACCACCGATTACAACAATCTAGATCCCTTGGGTGACGAGGCGGCGGTTGTCGATGAGGACGACGCCGTCGTCTCGGGCGCTCGCAAGAAGCCGCGCGCTGTCGATATGGTGCCCGAGGAGCCCGACGCGATGGCGCCGGACGAGGAATACCAGCTCACGCCGGCGGGTCGCCGCGAGCGCATCGGGCAGATTGTTCGCCTGGTCAAAAAGTACCGCGTGTGGGATAACCTCACGCCGGTTCGTTTGCGCCGCCTGCTCGAGGAACTCGGCCCCATGTTCGTCAAGATGGGGCAGATTCTGGCCAACCGGTCCGAGATTCTGCCGCAACGCTTTTGCGACGAGCTGCGTCGTCTGCGCTCCGACGTGGAGCCGGTGCCGTACGAGGTAGTGCTCCGCTGCTTGGAAGAGGAATACGGCTTGCGCCTGGGGGAGATGTTCGATGCGATCGACCCCAATCCTCTTGGTAGCGCATCGCTCGCGCAGGTGCACCGCGCTCGTCTGGTGACGGGCGAGGACGTGGCCGTCAAGGTGCAGCGCCCCGGTGCGCAGCAGGTTATGGCGCAGGACATCGATATCATCAGCTCGGTGGTGCGTATCGTTTCCAAGTTCATCAACACCGATCAATTCGTTGACCTGCACGGCGTGGTCGAGGAGCTGTGGACCTCGTTTCGCGAGGAGACCAACTTTTTGGCCGAGGCCAAAAACCTCAATGACTTTTACGAGTTCCATAAGAGCGTTCATGGCGTGACGTGCCCTAAATCCTATCTGGACCTGTGCACCGAACACGTGGTGGTTATGGACTACGTCGACGGCATTTCGATCGCCGATCCTGAACGCTTGGTGGCCGAGGGCTATGACTTGGAAAAGATCGGTGCCGCGATTGTCGAGGACTACTCGACGCAGGTGCTCGATGACGGCTTTTTCCATGCTGACCCGCATGCGGGAAACATCATCCTCAAGGACGGCATCGTTTACTTTATCGACTTGGGTATGGTCGGACGCATGTCGAGCCACGACCGCGGTATCGTCAAGGACATGATTTTCGCCGTGGCCGAGGGCGACGTGCCCAAGCTCAAGGATTCGCTCATGCGCTTCGCCGTGACGCGTGGCGACTCGGCTGAGCTCGATCATTCGGCCTTTTTGTCCGATTTGGACTTTATCGTGGCTGACTTTGCGGGCCTTGACCTGAAGGATCTGGATATCGGCGAGTTTTTGACCTCGTTGTTAAACCTCGCGCGTAAGAATGACGTTGAGCTGCCGAGCGTGGTGACGATGTTCGCCCGCGGCATGGTGACGCTCGAGGGCCTGTTGACCGAGTACATGCCCAACGTCAACATGATCCAGATCATCCAGACGCACATCAAAAACGAGAAGAGCACCTACGCCCGCATGCGCGAGATGAGCCGCGATCTTGCCGCGAGCAGCTATCGCGCGGCAAAAGGCTCGCTCGAGGCGGCCGAGTATCTGGGCTTGGCTTCGCGTATGCTTACGCGCGGCCAGCTTAAGGTAAACACGCAGATCATGAGCAGCGATAAGGCGCTGCGACAGCTGGGTGGAATTATCGACCGCATGTCGATGGCAATTGTGATCGCCGGTCTGTTTATCGGTTCGTCGGTGGTGTACTACGCGCGCATCGAGCCGGTTGTGTTTGGTATCCCAGTCATTGGCTTTATGGGCTACGTGAGCGCGCTGGTGCTGGCGCTTATGCTGGGCCGCAATATCTGGCTCAACAGTCACGGCGGCAAGCACTAGAGGCTGCGGCCGTCACCGCATTTTCCTATCGCAAACAATAGCTTTTACCTTGGGCTTCGCCTGCGTGCGAGGCCCTTTTGCGTGATACCATTTTGACGGTAATAATCGATGGCCTAGATGGTGGTGCGGAGACGCACGAATGCGCGGTTATCCTGCGCATTTGGGAGAATCGGGGTGCAAGTCCCCGGCTGTACCAGTAACCGTAATTCCTCTTGGCTCGGGATGCTCGCGTCGCAGATCGGACGACGTGCTCGAGTCGTTAAGGTTAAGTCGGATCGCCTCCCGTCTTGCATGCGGCTGCGGCTTTTGCCGCCGGTGTGCATAGGGCTCTGGAGGGAAGGGGGACCCCGATGGGGGAACTCGAGCGCAACATGCGCGATGACGTGGGGCAGTCTCAAGGCAACGCTCCAAGTACAGACAGTAGGAGACAAATGGATATGTTTGTGGACGAGCGCCAGCGCGTCTCGCATCGCCGTGGCGCAATTGCGCGCGGCGTAGCCAAGCGCGGCCTGGTGGCATTCCTGGCCTTCGCGATGGCCTTTAGCACCACGCCGTCTCAGCTGTGGGCCGAGGGCGCCGAGGGCATTGCCGATGCTGTGGCTCAGGCTGCGACGCCGAGTGAGGGCACGGGGGCCGCGGACGGTGCTGCCGACCAGGGCAAGGCCGAGGTTTCGGATTCCGAGGGCGCGCCTGCAGCTGGTGCCGCCACAACAGAGGCAGCAACTGGCGACGAAGGCTCGACGACGGGGGAGAGCCCTGCCACGAGCGAGCAGTCTTCGACGGCATCCGCTGGCCAAGCAGGATCTGCCGCCGCGGCTGCCGTCCAGACAGAGAACCCGACAGAAACCGGCGATGTCGCCAAGAAGCAAGTCGAGGTCTCGTTCTCGATTATCGGCACCGATGCCGACGGCAAGGCTCAGACCTGGGTGGCACCTACGCAGCTCAAGCTCGACGAGGGCGCGACGGCTGCGGATGCCTTCATTAAGCTGCAGGAGAAGACGGGCTTCAAGGTGAAGTACGATCCGAACACGGCATACGGTTTCTACCTCGAAAGCATCACATCCCCGAGCGATGGCCGCACGCTTGCCTACGATCCCACGACCTATGCCTACTGGCAGCTGTTCGTCGACGGCGCGTCTTCCTCGGTTGGCGCGAGCAGCGTCAAGCTCACCCAGGGGCAGAAGATTGAGTTTGCCTATACGGCTGGTAGCTCGTCCCCTGTCGTTAAGGACCAGGTTGCCGCAAATGTGACCGTCATTGGTCGCGATGCCCAGGGCAAGACTCAGACCTGGGTCGATAACGCGCAGTATGTGGTGACGTCCGGCTCGAGCGCACTTGACCTTACGAAGGTCGCGCTTGAGGCGAACGACATTGACGCCGTTGCTGCGGGCTCCTTCATTCTGAGCCTTAAGTACAACGGTGTTGAACTGGGTACGCCCCAAGATTATTCGACCTATTGGCAGCTGTTCATCAACGGCAAGTCGAGTGACTATACGGCGGACAATGTCACCATCCATGTTGGCGATACCGTCACGTGGTTCTACGGTGGCTGGGGCGACCAGCTGCCCTCTGATTCCGTTCATGCTTCCGTTCAGGTGCTTGGTAAGGACAAGGACGGCAAGCAGCAGATTTGGGCTTCGACGGGCCAGACGAGTCTCAAGGCAGGCTCTACTGCCAAGGATCTCCTTGAGCAGGTCGGCCTTACTCTCGATGCTGGCGAATCGTCTTGGGGCTGGTTCCTCAACGGCATTACTTCGCCGTTTGATGGTAAGTCCTATGGCTGGGATGCTGCGACCAAGAGCTATTGGCGCTTCTACGTAAATGGCAAGTTCGCCGACGTTGGCGCCGGTGCCTACAAGCTCCAGGAGGGTGACGCCGTCACCTTTATGTATGGTGCTGACGCCGATGCCCTCCCCGGTCAGGTGCTTGGATCCGCCGATGTTATCGGTCCCGATGTCAACGGGAACAATACGCGTTGGGGCACGGCAAGCAATGTTTCTCTGCCTGAAGGCTCTACTGCCCAGAACCTTATTGAGACGGTTCTGAAGGCCAAGGGCGTTGCGTACAAAGGCTCCCAGAGTGGTGAGTACTGGTTCCTTAATTCCATTACTTCGCCGTTCGATCACAAGCCGTACGGCTGGGATGGTGCGACCGGTAAATACTGGCATCTGTATATCAACGGAGAGCCCTCCTTACTCTGCGCCAATCAGATTACGCTCCAGAGCGGCGATAAGGTCACACTTGCCTATACCACCGATAATTCGCCCATGCCCGATCCCGACAAGATTGTCGTGGATCCGAGCGCGACGACTCCTGATTGGGATGCCGAGTGGGCCGGCTACGGCAACAGTGGCAACGGTTCGACCGTAACGGATGCCAAGACGCCTGCGCAGGCCGCCGGTCTTAAGTGGGCCTTCGATTGGAAGGTCGAGTCTGGTCAGCAGTATGCCAACTGCAGCGAGCCTGTCATTGCTAACGGCTTTGTGTACATCGCGACCGAGAACGAGCTCATTAAGATCGATTCGTCCACGGGCAAAAAGGTTGCCTCTGCGCCGCTTGCCTCCAAGGTGAGCTATACCTCTCGTCCGATCTATACCAATGGCCTTATCATCGTTCCGCTCAACGGCGGTGCGGTCCAGGCGATTACTGCAGACAAGCTGATCTGCAAGTGGCTGACGCCTGGTTTGACGGACTTGACGCAGAGCTCCTGCACCGTCGTTTCGGACGGCGAGTACGTCTATGTAGGCACGGCTGATGGGAAGAAATACGTCAACGGTTCCTTTACGCGCATCAAGATCGCCACAGGCGAAGTCTCTTGGCAGAACATCGACGCAGCTGAGGGCTATTATTGGACTGGCGCTGCCCTGACGGATAAGTACGCCATCGTCCCCACGAGCGCAGGTACGCTTAAGTGCATTGATAAGGCAACGGGTGATGTCGTTTCGACCATGAAGCTCGGCGTCCTTGCGAACGCTGACTGCGTCGCCGATCCGTCCAATGGCTCGACCTTCTATCAGATGACGCACGACGGAAAGCTCCATGTGATTTCGCTTTCGGCGAAGGGCGTGCTGAGCGAGCAGAAGACGGTCGACCTGGGTCTTACGAATAACATGAGCGCCCCGGCGGTGTCTGGCGACAACTTGATTGTCGGTGGGCAGACGGCTACTGGATCTGCTCTGGTTCTCTATAATCTGAAGACCGGTAAGACCACGATGGTCACCGCTGCTGACGGTAAAGAACTACCGGCCGGATTTAACGGTATTGCTGCTACTCCGCTGGTGAGTGTTCAGGGCGGCAAAACCTATGTGTACTTCACCGTTAATAGCGCGGATAGCAAGGACTACGTCAGCTACTCTGCTGGTGGTGGGGTGTATCGCTATACGCTCGGCGATGCAGAGGCGACGCAGATTTATGATGCGGCTGGCCATTACCAGTACTGTGACTCTCCGGTCATTGCCGATGCATCTGGCAACCTGTACTACATCAATGACTCGGGCACGCTGTTCAAGCTTGGGGCCGTTGAGTCTTGGACGGTTGCCTTTAATTCCAACGGCGGGTCTGCTTGCGACACTAAGTTTGTTGCTACGTCCGATGGCAAGCTGGTCAAGCCGGCCGATCCGATGCGCGATGGCTACACTTTCGGCGGTTGGTATACCGATGAGCCTTGCACGCAGGCGTACGACTTCAGTACGCCGGTGACGGCCGACCTGACGTTGTATGCCAAGTGGACCAAGAATGCCGTTAACCCTGGCGGTAATGGCGGTTCAGGCTCCAATGGCGGCAATGGCGGCGTTGGTTCGAATGGCGGCGGCGGTTCTAGTACCGGTACTGGTTCCGGCACTGGCGCTGGCGCTGGTTCTGGCTCCGGCTCGAAGGGCGGCGCTATTGCCCCGGGCCAGAAGCCGGTGACCAAGACGACGGTGTCGACCAAGACCGAGACCAGGGACAACAAGTCCGACAAGAAGGACTCCGATAAGTCCGATAAGAAGGACGAGAAGAAGTCTGACAAGAAGTCTGACAGGAAGTCTGACAGGAAGGACGGCAAGTCCGACAAGAAGTCCGACAAGAAGTCCGATTCCAAGTCCGATACGGGTGCTGTTTCCACGACCACTGCTAAGAAGTCCTCTAGTGCTTCCGAGCAGGAGACTGGCACCAACCCGCTCGCCATTGTTGGCGTTGCCGCCGGCGTCATCGGTCTCGCCATCGTCGGCGTGTTCGTGTTCACCAAACGTCGGTAGGTGAGGGTTGTGTCCAATAAATCCAAGGACGCTGACCCCAAGCAACCAGATTCCTCGTTCATTCAGTTCGACGATGCAAAGCAACAGGGCGCCGCTTCGGCGGCGTCCGCCTCTCGTCGCAAGGCGCTCCTTGGCGTTCTTGCTGCCGCGTGCACCATTCTGATCGTCGTCTCGCTGGGCTTCGTCCATCCTTCCGAGAGCGGCGCCTGGTCCATTGACTGGATCGTTCAGACCGTGACGGGGGAGAGCGTCGTCGCCAAGGACACCAAGGGGTCTGGCTCGTCTGCCGCTTCGGGCGAGGCCAGTTCCAAGGATTCCAAGTCATCGAATGACGCAAAAGACGAGTCCAAGGGTTCGAACGACGGCAAGGACGATTCCGAGTCTTCGGACAAGGAATCAGACAAAAACTCGGATAGCAAGAAGTCCGAGGACCGGGGCGGCAAGAAGTCTGGCGATAAATCCGCTGCCCAGAATACGGGCGCCGGCGATACTTCCGAGGTGTCTGGTGGTGCTTCTTCGGGCGGTGGCCAGTCGTCTAATGGAGCCTCATCCTCTAATGGTGGAAACGCCTCCTCGGGCGGTCAGGGCGGCTCACAGGAGTCCAACTACGTTACGGTGACGGTTTCGGTCACATCGAGCGCCGTGGGCAATCCTGTGTCCTCTGGTGGCACCTTTACCTTTAACGAAGGCGCTACCGTCTACGATGCCCTGTGCGCGCTGGGCCTTTCTGTTAATGCCGAAAACTCGCCTCTTTATCACGGCGTATACGTGAAGGCAATTGGTGGGCTTGCCGAGTATGAACACGGCGGCACTAGTGGCTGGTGTTATTCCGTTAATGGCTCACAACCCATGACGGCCTGCAGTAACTACGTTCTCTCCAATGGCGACAACGTGGTCTGGTATTACGTTACAGGCTAGGGACCTCGACATATCGCACCAAACGGGCGGTTCGGACAAACATCCGGGCCGCCCGTTTTTCGTGCGAATGGGACTGGGTCGCCGGGTCTCTCGGCAAACAAAAAACCGGTTGGAATGGGAATTCCAACCGGTTATACATTCAAGCAAATAGTGAATCGACTATGACCGTGCGCCCTCGAGGAAGAAGCGGCGGCTGAAGTAGTTGTACCAGGTGACGAGGAACGTGGCGATGGCCTTCATGGCTTGGTAGCCGATGCTCAAAAACGTGACGCCCACAAACATATACAGGTCGTTGAGGCCCAGGCCGATCACCGACAGGATGGTGAAGATCGTGAACTCGCGCTTGCGGCTCATGCCTTCGCGGTGGTCGAACACGTACTTCATGCTGAGCCAGTAGTTGACCACGACGGACGTGATAAACGAAACCGTGGTGCTCATCAAAAAGTCGAGGTGGAACAGCTCGACGAGCGCAATGAGCATGCCCCAGTCGATGCCAAAGGAGATAAGACCCACGACAGCAAACTTGAGGAACTGCTTGGTATGAGGTTGTGCCAGCGCCTTGCGCACGTAATCACATCCAATGCGTTGATGAATCGAGCAGAGGATACTTTAGAGCTTTTACAAGGGAAACGTAAGGTCTTTGCCAATAACTATATGAACTCGCCAAATTTTCAAGAGCTAATCCGCAAACGTTAAAAATTTGCCCGTAAACGAGCGACACCCACGGACGATACTGCGCTGAGTGCGCGTCGTCCGTGGGCGCCGTAATGCTGCAGGGGTTTCGAGCTATTTTGTCTCGTCGCCCTCCAGGAAGATTTTTCGGGTCACAAAGTTGTAGACCATGACAAGCGCGGTGGCACAAATCTTGGCGATATTGGCCTCGAGCCCCAGACCGGCGTTGAGCGCCAGCACGATGCCGTCGTTGAGCACCAAACCGATCACGGACAGCACGACAAAGATGATGAACTCGCGGCGGCGGCTCATGCCTTCCTTGTGCGCAAACACGTACTTCATGCTTGCGAGGTAGTTAAAGATGAGTGAGATGATAAAGCCGCTGGTGTTGGCGATTAGGATGTTGAGGCCGAGACCGTAGTGGAGCAGATTCATAATGCCAAAGTCGATAACCGTGGCAATGACACCGACGACGCCAAATTTCATGATCTGCGCAAGGAGCTTTTGCATGGTACCTGCCTTAGGGTGGCGCGGGGACGCCGTGGGGATGACAAACTCAGCAAGTTTAGCCAATCCCCGCGGGTGGTGCTAGGCGCGCTCCTCGATAGCACCGTTTCTATATGCATCGAGCAGCTGACGCAGGTCTTGGATCTGGCTGCGGATCTTGGCGCCAGTATCGGTGTCGCTCACCATGCGGCGACGGTCCGCTTGGTCAAAACGGTTGGTCTCGCTTTCGATGTCCACGTTGCGCGTGAGTGCCTCGGCAACCGTCGTAAAGGCCCGGTGCGACTTGAGGCGGCAGCCGCGCGAGCTCGAGATGAGCGTATAGCCGGCGATGCCCGTCTTGGGATGGTAAGCGCGGCAGAAGCCGCCATCGATGACCAGCAGCTTGCCCTCGGCGCGGATGGGCTGCTCGCCCTTGGTGGTTTTAACGGGTGTGTGGCCGTTGATGATGTGGCCGGTCGGCGAGCATGCCATGGGCGCGACGCCAAACTCGCGCATGATGTCGTCGCAGACCGAGGGCGACTTGGTAAGCGTAAAGTACGGGTCCATCGGCTCGACCCAGGTGCTCTTATCGGCGATATAGGCGCGCTCAAAGGTACGCACCAGGCGTCCGCTGGCGGGTGAATTGAAGCCAATCCACAGGTACCACATCCAGTCGAGGGCATCGCGGTCGCCCACGCGCCACGCGCGGCGGGCGATGTGGTCGCAAAAATCGAGATAATCGCGGCCAGCGTGCCAGGTGCCCAGGCAGTTCATGCTGCTAAAGGTGCCGTCTTCGTTGAGCGGAACGCAGCCGTGGAAGAGCAGGTTGCCGTTGGCGACCTTGTACATCGAGCCGTGGGTGTAGAGGAAATCGATATGGCGATGCAGGTGATCGGCGGTGACAAACTCGGACACGAGCTTGTCGATGATGTGCTGCTCCTGAGACGTGAGCGTGTAGGGGTCCGCCGGGTCGACGGTGGGGAAGTCGTTGGTCGTGAGCGGCCACACGCTGCCGTCGGCGAGCGTGACCGTGCCGGTGTCGTGGTCGATCTTGTCGAGTAACAGGCGGTCGGTCATGTCGAACTCGGGGTGGCGCTGGATAATCTGGCCCTCGAGCTTAAAGAGCAGCACGTTGATGGCCTTGATCAGCGGGGTGATGGACTCACCGGCGGTTTAGGTGGCATCGGCAAAGGCGACAAGCTCACGCAGCGAGATGCCGTAGTCGTTCTCCAGGATCTCGTAGTTGTCGTAGCGCAGGTTGTTGCGCAACACCGTGGCGATGCAGGCGGGCTCACCGGCCGCAGCGCCCATCCACAGCAGGTCGTGGTTGCCCCACTGGATGTCGAGTGAATGGTAGGTGAGCAGACGGTCCATAATCTTGGCCGCGCCGCCGCCGCGGTCGAAGATGTCGCCCACCAGGTGCAGGTGGTCGACGGCCAGGCGCTTGATGAGCGAGGCGAGCGACTCGATAAAGTCGTCGGCGCTGGCGGTCTCCAGGATGGACTCCACGATGCGCTCGTGATAGCGCACGCGGTAGTTGTTCTCGTCCGGGTGCGTGTGCAACAACTCGTCGATGATGTAGGCGTAATCGCGCGGGATGGCCTTACGCACCTTGGAGCGCGTGTAGCGGCTTGAAAGTGAGCGCGCGACCATGATGAGCTGGTCAAGCATCGTCTTGTACCAGGTTGGCGAGTCCTCGCGCCGGCTGCGGACCAGGTCGATCTTCTCGCGCGGGTAGTAGATGAGCGTACACAGCTCGCCCTTTTCGTCAAAGGAGAGCGTGTCGCCAAAGATCTCGTCGACATGTTCGCGCACGACGCCCGAGCAGTTGTTGAGGATGTGCATAAAGGCTTCGTACTCGCCATGCACGTCGCTCATAAAATGCTCGGTGCCTTTGGGTAGGTTGAGGATGGCCGAGAGGTTGATGATCTCGGTAAACGCGGATTGCTCGGTGGGAAACTGTCTCGACAGCAGGCGCAGATACTTGAAGTCTTGCGGATTGCGATCGAATGCGACCATGAAACACCTTCCGATGGGGCTGGTAAAACTGATAAACAGCGTCAAACGTTTATCAGTATGCGCCGCTTTTGTTTCGATTTTGCGCCAGCGGCTGAATTGTCGGCTGAACGGTTTGGTAAATCGATTTAGTTGAGGTAGATATGGTGGTTGGGTGGAGACGACAGAGGGTGTTTTCTCAGATATTTATGCGTGGGGCCGGTGGAGACGATGGTGGTAAAGATGTTCACTATTTTTGGTTCGATTTGGTAAATAGTGGACATATGTACCGCATGTAGGCTCACTGTGCGATAATTTGCGCAGCAATGAGTAAGGAGCCTCATATGAGTGATTTTGTCCTGACCTGTGAATCCGCCGCCGACCGAACCCGTGAGTTCTTTGCGTCGCGCAATATCCCTGTCGTGTGTTTTCATTACGAGATCGACGATGTTGTCTATACGGACGATCTGTATCAGTCGATTACGCCGGACAAGTTTTTTGCCCAGATTGCCGCGGGCGCCATGCCCAAGACGTCTCAGGTGAGCGTGGGTGAGTACGAGGAGTTTTGGGAGCCGTTTGTTGCCGAGGGTAAAGACGTGCTGCACCTGACGTTGTCGTCGGGTATTTCGGGCACGTATGGATCGGCCTGCGTCGCGGCGCAGATGCTTGCGGATCGCTATCCCCAGGGCGGCAAGGTACGCGTCATCGATTCGCTGGGGGCGTCTTCGGGCTTTGGTCTGTTGCTGGAATATGCCGCCGACGTGCGCGATAGCGGGGCTTCACTCGACGAGACGGCCGCTTGGATCGAGGAGCATAAACTCAACCTGCACCACTGGTTCTTCTCGACCGATCTGTCGAGCTACCTGCGCGGCGGTCGCATTTCGGCCGCGAGCGCGATCATCGGCACGGCGCTCAAGATTTGCCCGCTTATGACGGTCGATTGCGAAGGTAAGCTGTCGCCACGTGAGAAGATTCGCACTAAGAAGCGAGCGATTTCCGAGATGGCTAAGACCATGATGGCACACGTACAGGACGGTGCAGATTATTCGGGTAAGTGCATCATGTCGCAGTCGGCGTGCCGCGAGGATGCCGAGGCGGTCGCGGCGCTGATTGAGGAACAGGTTCCGCAGCTTAAAGGCAAGATTGAGATCAATGACATCGGTACTCTGATTGGCTCGCATACCGGACCTGGTACGGTGGCGCTCTTCTTTATGGGCGACAAGCGCGTGGATTAATTTGCCCCATCACGTCGCTGCATGATTGCTCAAACGAAAACGGCCCGCCTCACGTTTGTGGGGCGGGCCAAGATGTTTTGCTAGCGTTTCTTTCCGCGGAAGAAAAAGCCGTGCAGTGACGGCTTGAGGCCGCGGTTGGCGCGATGCTCCTCGACGCGCTCGTGGATCGAAGCGACGCGCTCGATGACTTCGTCGGGAATCGGCACATCGGGATTCATGTTCTCGACTTGGCTGACCTCGGCGGCGGCGACCTGGTCGATAATGGGCACGTCGTCGCGCGAGATGACAGGTGTGGCGTCTTCCTTCATCTTGCGATAACGCTGCATCATGTCGGTCTGTAGCTGCTGGGCCGAAGGCGGTGTCCAGATGATGGCGTTGGCGCCGGCGGCGATGGTCTCGCGAATGTTCTCGGGCGTCTTGCCGCCCGGCGCGATAAGCGGCAGGTTGGGATAGTGCTCGCGCAGCTCGCGTAGGACCTGGGGCGTGTTCTTGCCGGCGGCGATGTTGAGAATCTTGGCTCCAGCGCGCACCTTGGCGTGGGCATCGTCGTCGCAGCGAACGACCGTGGCGATGACGGGGATGTCGGCGATGTTGGTGATGTGCTCGACCATCTCGGCAGTAGCGGGGGAGTTGACCACGCAGCCCGTCGCGCCCTGCATCTCGGAGACGGCTGCCATCTGCACGGAGCGCTTACCGGTCGTAGTTCCGCCACCCACGCCTACAAAGACCGGGCACTCGGCGACGGTCAGCAGCGCTTGCGTAATGGCGGGCTGCGGCGTGAAAGGGTAGACCGCAAAGACGGCGTCGGCGTTGGAGTTGCGGATAACCGCGACATCGGTGGTGTAAATGAGCGACTTGATGCGTCGGCCAAAGAGCGTGAAGCCGCTGGCCTCCTCGATCTCGTCGGGCATGCGAAGGGCAGCCTTGCGCAGGCGTCCGTCGATGGGCAGGGGCTCCATAGGGAGCAGGCCGTTGGGCGTGACGGCTACTTGGGGCTCGGTGAACTCGTCTGCAAGCTCGACCTCGGAAAAATCGACCGAGGCGACGATGTCCTTGTGCACCTCGGCGGGCACATCGATGGGAGCTTGGTCGTTTGCCGCCGCAGGCGTGTCGAAGGAGCTGGTGCCGACGAAGGCGTCGACGCGCTCATTTAAATCGTTGAGGGTATCCATGGAGGCTCGATTCTATGTGATAACGGCCGGCGCTATGCAGCCGGAATTGCGAATGCTAAATCGTTTGACGAGTTGATTTTTCCCCGCCGCGCCATCCGTTAGACCGAAGGGCCGGTGAACGTGAAGGAGCTGTGGTGGCGGGGATCGAGGTGCTATCTTGAAAGTCCCGTTTACAAGAGAGGTGACGCGGTATGGAATTTTCGGCAATGTTGGGCTCGATTGGCCTGTGTGTGGGCGCAATCGTTGCCGCCGCGGTCATCTACTTTGTGGTCACGGCCATTAAGGGCAAAAGGGCCGAACGCAAGGAGCGCGCGATGCTTAAACAGCATCGCGACCAGCAGGGCAAACGCGCACAGAGATAGCTTGTTGAGTTTTGGATCCGTGCGCTAGCTGCGTTTTCGGATCAGGGCAATGTAGAAGCCCTCAAAGTCGCGGCTAGGCGGAATGGTCAGCGTGCCGGGCATACCGTTGGCGACGGCCGAGACATGGCCGGCAGCGATGGCCTCGGTGAGGGCGTTGCTCTCGACGCGTGGCTCTTCGCCAGCTTCCTGGGCACGGTGCGCTTCGCTTTCGCTCGGCGTGCCGTCGAGGGGGATAAGCTCGCAGTCCATGTGCTTGTCGAGGGCCTCTTGCAGGGCGTCCTCGTTTTCCTGCGGCATGATCGAACAAGTGGAATAGACGAGCGTGCCGCCCGGCTTGAGGGCACCCATGGCGCGGTCCAGAAGCGCGCGCTGCGAGCGGGCGCACTTGCTCAGCAACTGCTCGGTCAGGCCGCGCAGGCTTTTCTCGTTGCCGCTGATGACGGTGCCCGTGCCGGTGCAGGGGGCGTCGAGCAGGATGCGGTCGAAGCGGAAGAACTCGTCGAGCTCGCGTGCGTCGATGCGCATGACGGGCACGTTTTTGGCACCCTGGCGATGGAGGTTTGATTCGAGCTTCTCGGCGCGGGGGATGTTCATCTCACAGGCGGTGAGGTGTGCCTGTCCCTGCGTGAGGGCGGCGATCTGCGTCGTCTTGCCGCCAGGGGCTGCGCACATGTCCAGGATGTCCTCGCCTGCCTGGGCGCCCAGGACCAACGGCGGCATCATGGATGACAGGCTCTGCAGGTAGATCTTGCCGTCGCGGTAGATGTCGAGGTCCCACAGATCGGAAACCTGGGCCTCGGGCAGGATAAAGGCGTCTGGGTACCAGGCGACGGGGTTGTGGGCGATGCCGGCTGCATCGAGCGCCGCAGCGATGTCCTCGGCGGTCGCCTTGAGCGTGTTGGCGCGCAGCGTGACCGGGCGTGCGGCTGCGGCACCGAAGCCCTCGATCATGAGGTGAGCATCGGCGGGCGCATAGGCGCCGGCGACCGTGTCGACCATAAAGCGCGGCAGGTCGGCGGCGCAGGGAAGGGCGGCAAGCTGGTAGGAAAGCTCGGTAGCAGCAAACTGCCTGAGCTTGAGCTCGGCCTTGACCTGCTTTTTCTGCTTACGACGACGCGGCTTGGACATCCGTCTTTCCTTCCCATTCCATTACATGTCGAGTGTTGTTTTTAGTACTGGCTCTCGTGCTTGCTAAAGAAGTCGAAGCGCGGGGGCAGCGGCTTCACGCGGTGCTCGCCGGGCTTCTCGCCCAGGCTCTCCACAAACTCGTCCGTGGAGGCAAAGATGTTATCCCAGCTAAAGAAGGCGACCGGATCGACGTCGAAGTACTCGCAGATGAGCTCGCAGCCGGCCGGCACAATACCGTGCATCAGGACGGTCGCCACGCGCAGCTCGGTAAAGGCGTCGACGAGGGCCTGCGTCATCGCGGCGTTTGCCTCATTACCCTCGAGCTTGTTGGCGGCCTTGGAGGCGTCGCTCCAGTGCTTGTTGGCGGCGCGCAGGTAGTCGTCGCACACGGCAAGCGCGCGGTGCGTCTCGAACTTGTACATGGCCTGCTCAAAGGCGAGGGCTGCCTGTTGGGCGGCTTCGACCACGGTGGCAGAAGCGGCACCGGCGGGGATGCAGCCGTTGCGGTAGGGGCTCTCGTCGCCCTCCTTGACGGCGACGCCGTAGAAGCAGCTGCGGGCCAGGCGGTTGAACACGCCGGTCAGCAGCGCGCTCTCCTTAAGGGCCGGGTCGATAACGCGCTTGTCGTCGCAGGCGCGCACCTCGTTGCCGTCCTTGTCCTTGCCGGTCACACGCGTGTCGTATGCCTTGGGGCTAAAGCTCACCGGCTTCTCGGACAGGCCGAGCGACAGCCAGTGCGCGCGCATCTGCTCGCAGGTGTAGTGGTTGAGCAGGTCGTCTGCCGGTGGGGGAGGCGTCTGCGAGGACGAGCTGGCCTTTTTGCCCATGTAGAGCAGGTGGTAGCAGGCGCTGACGGTGCTCTGCGTGAGGTCCCATCCCAAGGCCTCCCACATGGCGGTCTGCGCGATGCAGTAGAAGTAGATGTTGTCCTGACCGATAAACTGGTAGATCTGAGCGTCGTCAGAGCACCACCAGTCGCGCCAGTCGAGCGAGCTGTGCTGGTAGGTGGGTGCGGGTACCTGCGTGGAATCGGCAGCGGGCTCGCCCATGAGGGCGGCATCCTGGGCGGCGACGCCCTCGGTCACGCCGGCGGCTTTGGCATCGCGTGCGAGCACGGTGCGGGTGTAGCTGATGGGCGCCCACAGGCTCTCGGGCCAGCACCAGCAGGTGACGTCGTTCACGCCATCGACCTCGGGCACCGGAACGCCCCAGTCGATGTTGCCGGTGATGCGGAAGGGCACGAGCGCCTTGCCGCTGCGGAAGCGCACGCCACCGTTGGCGAGCACTGCGTGGGCATCGTCGCGCTCCTTCCAGCTGGGGAAGGTGACGGTAAAGCTGCTCTTGTTGCCCTCGGGCTCCAGCACGGTGTGCTCGGGAAGCTGATCCTCGACGGCATCGAAGGCCTCGCGGAACTTGTTCTGGATGTAGAGCTGAGCCGGCAGCAGCCACTCCTCCATGGTCTTGGAGACCACGGAGCGAACCTGCGGGTTCTGGGCGAGCTTGGCGGTATAGGTCTTCATAAAGTCGAGGTAGGCCGGCAGGTCGAAGTAGAGATTGTCGACCGGGCGCAGCTCGGGCACCTCGCCGGTGAGTTGGCTCTTGGGCGCGATGAGCTCCTCGGGCTCAAACTGGTGGCCCAGATCGCACTCGTCGGCATAAGCCTTCTCGGACTTGCAGCCCTGGATGGGGCAGCGGCCGATCACCTGGCGGCCGTTGAGGAACGTTTCGGCCTTGGCATCGTAGAACTGCAGCGTGGAGCGCTTGGAGATGGTGCCCTGCTCGTGCAGGCGCTTGATAATCTCGGCGGTCACCTCGTTGTGAATCTGCGCAGCCGGCTCAAGGCCCGAGCCGCCGTAGATGTCACAGCTGATGTTGTAATTGTTGAGGGTCGCGGCCTGGCGGGAGTGATTGGACTCGACATACTCGCCGATGGACTTATCGTAGCCTTCGTTCTCCTTGAGCTTGCGGTAGCTCTCCATGATGGGCGAGCCATAGCAGTCGGTGCCCGAGGTGAAGATGACGTTCTCGCGGCCCAGGCGGTCGCGCAGGAAGCGGGCGAAGAAGTCGGCAGGGACAAAGACGCCGCCAACATGGCCAAAGTGAAGGCCCTTGTTGCCATAGGGCTCGCCGGCGGTAACGATGGCGCGGCGAGGCCAGCTGGGACGGTCGTTCATGGAGTATTTGGATGCCATGGGACTCCTTCGCATATGGTGAGAGCGCAGTCGGGCGTGGGGCTCGGCGGCGCGGTGGTCAATTCGTGCATATCATTCGACATTATCGCACATGCGGACGGGTACGTGGCAGGGGCGCTATCCTAAGATGCTATGAATGAGATTTCCAACATACATGCGTTTGAGGACGAGGATTTTCTGCACGCTTGCTTTGTGTGGGGGATGGCCGTGCTTGTGGTGTTTGCCGTGTGCCTGGTGCCGGTGTTTATGCTGCTGGGCGGACCCGCGGACCTGGATGCGGCTGACGCGGGCGGTTGGACGGCGGTCGTGGGCTGGATAGTCGGCTTGGCTGCGGTTTCTGCGGCGTCATTTGCCGTGCACGAGCTGGTGCACGGTGTGTTTTTTAAGCTGCTGGCGCCTGCGGGCGCGAAGGTGACCTTTGGGGCGAATCGCGAGACGGCGATGATCTATGCCTGCGCCGAAGGCGTGGTGTATTCGCGCCGGCGGTACGTGGCAGTTTGCCTGGCGCCGACGGTTGTTGTGACGACAGCGTTTGCCCTGGGGTTTGCGTTCTCGGGCTATCCGCTGCTGTGCTACCTGGCGGCCGGCTTGCATTTGTCGGGCTGTGTGGGCGACTGGTATTACGTGCGGACCATTTTGCGCGACCGCCGCATTGTCGCCTGCGAGGACACGTCCTTCGGCGTGCGCTTTTTCGGGTGAGGAGATGTCGATGAAGTCGTTGTTGCTGCATGCGTGCTGTGCACCATGCTCGCTTGAGCCGGTTCGCCTGCTGCGCGAGGAGGGGTTTGAGCCCACGATTTGCTGGACCAACCCCAATATTCAACCGCGCGATGAATGGCAGCGCCGCTTGGACGAGCTGCGCCGGTGGTGTGCCGATGGCGATATCGAGCTCATCGAGGCGGGGGAGGACCGGGAGCGCTGGGAGGCCGGCGTGGCCCCGCTGGGTGCCGATCGACCCCGTCGCTGTCGTGCGTGCTATGCCCTGCGCTTGGCCGAGGCGTGCCGTGTGGCCCAGGAATGCGGGTTTGAATACGTGGGCACGACGCTCGCCGTCTCGCCGTATCAGCTGTTCGACACCTGCAATGATGTGCTCGAGCGCCTGGCGGCCGCACATGGGCTCACGCCGGTGATTCGCGATTTTCGTCCGTATTACCCCGAGGCGACACGCCGTTCGCGCGAGCTGGGCATGTATCGGCAGAACTACTGTGGTTGCCGCTTCTCGGCTGTCGAGGCGGCCATGGACCGCGCCCGCATCCGCGACGAGCGCAAAGCGTCCAAAAAGTAGTTCATTTGGGACGTCAGCCTGCTAGGATGTAGAGCGGACTTTAGCTATATAAGGAGAATCCGACGTGTCTATGCGTACCGATGATTTTGACTATAACCTGCCCGAAGAGCTCATCGCCCAGGCTCCAGCCGAGCCGCGCGACTCCTGCCGCCTGCTGGTGGTGGATCGCAAAGGCTCCCAGGCGGGAACGCCGTTGGAGCACGGCGGTACCGTTGAGCACCGCATCTTCCGCGACATCATCGACTATATCGAGCCGGGCGACGTGCTCGTTATCAACCAGACGCGCGTGATGCCGGCTCGCCTGATTGGCCGCAAGACGGGCTCGGGCGGCGTGGTCGAGACGCTGCTGCTCAAGCGCCGCGAGGACGTGGATCCGCTTGGTCACGTTTGGGAGTGCCTGGTCAAGCCGGGCAAGCGTCTGAAGCCCGGTGCCCAGATTGAGTATCGTGCCGGTGGCGCCCATGCGCCCGAGGGGGCTCCCGTGGTACTGACGGCCGAGGTCGTCGACTTTGTCACCGATAGTCGCGGTGGCCGCCTGGTGCGCTTTGAGCCGGCCGGTTGCAATGCCGCCGGCGAGCCGCGCACGCTTGACGAGGCTATCCATGCTGCCGGCCACGTGCCGCTGCCGCCCTACATTACCGATTACGAGGGCGATCCCGAGAAGTACCAGACCGTCTACGCCATGAAGGAGGAGCACTCGCCTGCCGCTCCCACGGCGGGTCTGCACTTTACTCCCGAGCTCATGGCCGCTATCGAGGCCAAGGGTGCGAAGTTTGCCGCCGTCGAGCTCGAGGTGGGTATCGATACCTTCCGTCTGGTGGAGGAGGACGACCCCACGCAGCACGTCATGCACACCGAGCGCTACCACGTGTCGCAGGAGGTTGTCGATGCCGTGCATAAGGCGAAGGCCGAGGGGCACCGCGTGATCGCCGTCGGCACTACCGCGGTGCGCTCGCTCGAAAGCGCCTTTGACGCGGACGCGCCGGTGTCCGATCCGGCCGTGACGGCGCGCTATTTTGAGGGCCGTGAGGACGGGGCCGATATGCTTGGCCGCGGTGACATCGTGGTGCGTGAGAACGCGACGACGCAGCTCTACCTCATGCCTGGCTCGACCTATCACGTGGTCGACGCGCTGATCACGAACTTCCACGTGCCGCGCTCCACGCTCATGATGCTCGTGAGCGCACTTGCCACCCGCGACCAGATCATGGATGCCTACGCCGCTGCCATCGAAGAACGTTATCGCTTCTTCAGCTTTGGCGACGCGATGCTCATTTTGTAGTTACGCGGTTCTACGAACCGCGTAACTGCTCGACGCTGCAAACCCGCCAGAGCGGCAATCTGCCTTTCAACTTCGGCGGCATGACCAAAAGGTCAATGCCGTCTCGTTTCAAGGCACCTTGCTCGCTCTGGCGGGTTTTCGCTGACTTTGCCAAGGCATCGGCGCCGCCGTTGTTGGCACTTGGGGACGTTCCTTATGTGCCGGCACCTGGGGACACTCCTTGTAGTCTTTGGGGAGTGGTTACTTGCTCACGAACAGCCAGACCAGGATGATCACCAGGATTGCGGCGACTATGCAGACGATGGCGCCGGTGAATTTGATGCGTGAGTCGCGGGTACGCTCGCGCACCGCGTCCTCGGTGACCTCGAGCTGGGCGACTTCTCGCTCGGTCTCGGCGTGTTCGGCTTTGTCTCGGGCCAAGGATCCTGCAAGCGACTCAGTGATCTCTGGATGGTCATGTACCTCGGTCACCTGTTCGATGATCGACTGCGCATGTGCGGCATCTGCTTGGGCGTTGGCGATGGTCTGCTCCTGGTCGCGGCGTGCCTTGTCCTCGGCAGTGGTCTTCTCGCGCAGTTCGCGCTGACGAGTCGCGGCGGCAGTCTTCGCCGTCTGCAGCTCGTCGCGCGCGGCATCGGCTTCGGTCGTCACGGCTTGGTGCGCGCGTTTTGCGTCGGCGATAGGGGCTTGCGCCTGCTCGACGGCCTGGTTGGCTGCGGCAAGCGAGTGCTCAAGGTCGGCGGTGATGCGCGGGACATCTTCTTCGGCTTTACGCAGGGCATCTGCCGTGTCGGAGATCTGCATCGAGAGCTCGCTGGTGCGCACCGTATAGTTGGCGGGATTTGCCGAGGGATTGCGTTGCAGCTCGGCATACTCATGACGCAGCGTCTCGAGCTGGGCGCGCGTGGCGTCGACGGTTTGTTGTGCGGCCGCAATGCCGGCGTCTCGCTCGGCCTTCACCTTGTCGCGGATACGCTTGGAATCCTCAAGACGTCGAACGAGGCGGTTGCCGGTCTCGCGAGAGCTCGCCTCGCGGGCCTCCACGGCGTCGAGCGCAGCCTTCAGGCGGAGCTCAGTCGCGTCATCCTCTGTCTTCATTTGTTCGAACTGACCCTTGAGCTCTGTCGCTTTGGCGGCGTGGGCATCACGGTCAATCTCGGCGGCCGCTGCAGTCTTTTGGGCCGTGGCAATCGCCTGGCGCTGGTCGGCGACGATCTGGTCGTAGCGGCCTGCGATATCCTGGCGCGTCTCGAGTTCCTCGGCCTGATCGGCAATGCGCTGCTCAAGTTCGGCCAGATGGGCGCGGGCATCGGCAAGTGCCTTTTTCGCGGCGTTCATCTCGCGCATGGCCGAGGTACCCTGGGCGATAAAGGTGCCCACGGCGTTCGCAGTGTTCGAGACAGCGGTCCCCAGATCGCGGCTCGCGGCGGGGGAGTGCAGGGCGGTCGGGCGAGCGGTGTCGGCAGCGTCCGCATCGGCAGCCTGCGGCACGGCGATATTGCCGGTACCGCCCTCGATCACAGAAAAGCCTGCTGCGTGCGGATTGACCGCATCGGCGCCAATCGTGGGATGCTCGAGCTGCAGAAACGAGGGCATGGTACTGCCTTGGTCAGCAACCGGAGTCTCGCCGGGCACAAAGGTCGAGGCCGCCTCGGCGGCCTCCTCTTCTTCGGCATCAATATCGGCATCGGCCATGGCGTCTTTCATCGCTTTGACAGCATCCATCATGGAGTCCATGACGGCATCGAGCTCTTCTTCCGAAGAGACCTCGATGGGGCCCGCTGCTTGCGGAGCGGCGTCCTGTACAGGGGCGTCGTCCTGAGCGGGCGCATCGTCGTTTTGCTCGTCGGTGTTTTCTGCGGCAGGGGTTTCCGCAGTAGCGTTTTCGTCCAAGATGGGGTCGTCGATGTCGATACCATCGCAGGTCACAGCGTCAGTATCTGCGATGACGTCTGCGGAATCATCAATATGCTGTTGAGTCTGGGGGTCCAGCTCGTCTGTCATAGGCATGTGCTCCTCATCGTTGTTTGTCACCCTATGATAAAGTCTCGCGCCGACATCCCACGCGCTGCAGCAAAGTTTCAAAACGTGTTCGATGGCTCGATCTGATAACAATAACTCGGTCCCTTTATCCAGTTTGTACTTGACAATCCCTTCGCCGAACGACGTGGTGCCGTTCGCCTACCGCGGTCTTTTATTTTCGCTTGAACACGCTAAAGTTGCATCTCAGCTTTTGGCGCGTGAAGTTGGATACGCGCAGTCGGCGGGCGTGCCCGTCGCGATTTGAAAGGACTTTGTATGGGACTTTTCACTGGTAAGACCGTGATCGTCACCGGCGGCGGCAAGGCCACGCTTAAGGACGGTTCCGCTGGCTCCATCGGCTACGGCATCGATATCGCATTTGCCAAGGAGGGCGCGAACCTCGTCATCACCGGCCGCAACGTCGCCAAGCTCGAGGCCGCTAAGGAGTCTCTCGAGGCCGAGTACGGTGTCAAGGTTCTGCCTGTTCAGGCCGATGTCTCGGCTGGTCAGGACAACGAGGCCGTCGTCCAGAACGTCATCGACAAGGCCATTGAGGAGTTCGGCCGCATCGACGCCGTCGTCAACAATGCTCAGGCTAGCGCCTCGGGCGTGACCATCGCCGATCACACCATGGACCAGTTTAACCTGGCCATTTACTCCGGTCTGTATGCTACCTATCTGTACATGCAGAAGGCCTATCCGCACCTGAAGGAGACCAAGGGCTCCGTGGTCAACTTTGCCTCGGGCGCCGGCCTGTTTGGCAACTACGGCCAGTGCAGCTATGCCGCCGCCAAGGAGGGCATCCGCGGTCTGACTCGCGTTGCCGCCAACGAGTGGGGCAAGGACGGCATCAACGTCAATATCGTTTGTCCGCTTGCTTGGACCGCTGCACTCGAGAACTTCCAGGATGCCTATCCCGAGGCGTTCAAGGCCAATGTCCACATGCCGCCGGCAGGCCACTACGGCGACGTCGAGAAGGAAATCGGCCGCGTGGTCGTTCAGCTCTGCGGTCCCGACTTTAAGTACATGAACGGCGAGACCGTCACCCTCGAGGGTGGTATGGGCCAGCGGCCTTAGGGGTTACGGCGTTTTACCAAACGCCGTAACGGGCCGACGCTGCGCGGCCGCCAGGGCGACAACTTGTCATTCAAAGAGGGCGGCATGACCAGAAGGTCTATGCCGTCCTCTTTTCATGCCAATTTGTTCGCCCTGGCGACCGCTCGCTGGCATTGCCAGAGCATCGGCGTTGCCTTGGCTGTTGGAAATGATCCCAATGACTATGACCCCTTTGCGCCAGTTTCTGTCGAGTCGGTGCTTCTTGCGGGTTGCCCGTATAATGGGTTGCGTATGAACCGCAACCAAGGAGTTCCAGTTTATGGACCAGAACCTTTTTAAATTCGATCTGATTGCCGAGGATCCGACGACGCACGCGCGCGCCGGCGTGCTGCACACCCCGCACGGCGACATCGAGACGCCGATCTTTATGCCCGTGGGCACAAAGGCAAACGTCAAGGGCATTCCTACCGAGACCGTCAAACAGCTCGGCGCCCAGATCGTGCTTGCCAATACCTATCACCTGTCCATGCGTCCCGGCGAGGACACCATCGCCGAGCTGGGCGGCCTGCACAAGTTTATGAACTGGCACGGCCCTATCCTCACCGATTCGGGCGGCTTCCAGGTGTTCAGCCACAACGATGCCGTCAAGCTCACCGACGAGGGCGTGCGCTTTATCGTCAACGACTATGACGGCCGCCATGTGTTCTGGACGCCCGAGGACAACATGGAAATCGCCATGAAGCTCGGTTCCGACATCTGCATGCAGCTCGACCAGTGCCCGGGCTATCCCGCCACGCGCGCCTACGTTGAGCGCGCCGTTGAGCTGTCGAGCATGTGGGCCGAGCGCTGCTATAAGGCGCATACCCGCGACGACCAGGCGCTCTTTGGCATTGTTCAGGGCGGCATGCACCTAGATCTGCGCCTGCGCTCGCTGCGCCATCTGGAGGAGTGCGGCGACTTCCCCGGTTACGGCATTGGCGGCTACTCGGTGGGCGAGGACCACGAGACCATGTTCGAGACCCTGGCACCACTCGTAAGCGAGTACATGCCCAAGCACAAGCCGCGTTACCTGATGGGCGTCGGCAACCCGACCACCCTCGTGCGCGGTGTGGGTGTGGGCATCGACATGTTCGACTGCGTGCTGCCGACGCGCACCGGCCGCATGGGTACGGCGTTCTCCAGCGAAGGTCGCCTCAACTTCCGCAACGCTCGCTTTGCGCACGACGATGGCCCTATCGATCCCACCTGCACCTGCCCGGTGTGCACGGGCGGCTACAGCCGCGCGCTCATCCGCCACATGGTCACGCAGAAGGAGATGCTCGGCGGCATTTTGCTGTCGATGCACAACATCTACTACCTGCTCAACCTTATGCAGCGTGCTCGCCAGGCCATTATCGAGGGCCGTTACGGTGCGTTCGTGAGCGACTGGATGAACAGCCCTGCGGCGGTGGATTACTAAGGGCGACAGACACGCTTGCAGAGCGTGGACAACGGCAATGGTCGAGCGCCAGCCGGTCGTCGCATTCGCTGACACCGGCTGCGCGACCGCTGACCGATAGCTTGCAAGTGCTTGATGCATCGTGGGTACCATACCGAATAGTTGATGCTCGGGCGGGTGTTTGACGCATGGCGTCGACCCCGCCCGTTTTCTTTTTCTCGATAGGAGTACCCATGATTAAGAATGAGAACGTCGAGGGCGAGCCTGCCTACGACGAGACGTACCGCCGCGGCCCCGTGGTCATGCGCGGCCCCATGATTCCCAAGGACAACACCTACGCCAACCTGCTGGCGCCCGAAGATTCGACTGACTGGCTGCATGCCGATCCCTGGCGCGTGCTGCGCATTCAGGCCGAGTTTGTCGATGGCTTCGGCGCGCTTGCCGAGCTTGGCCCCGCAGTGACCATCTTCGGCAGTGCCCGCACGCCTAAGACCGATCCGCTCTACAAGGCGGCGCGTACCGTCGGGCGCAAGATCGCGCAACGTGGCGTGGCGGTCATCACCGGTGGCGGCCCCGGCATCATGGAAGCGGCCAACAGGGGAGCGGCGAGTGTCAACGGCAAGTCAGTTGGCCTAGGCATTGAATTGCCGCACGAACAGGGGCTCAACAAATACGTGAACCTCGGCATGGACTTCCGCTACTTCTTTGTGCGCAAAACCATGTTCGTTAAGTACAGCTCGGGCGCCATCGTATTTCCCGGCGGCTTTGGCACGCTCGACGAGATGTTCGAGGTTCTCACGCTGGTGCAGACGCACAAGGTCAAGCGCATGCCGCTCGTGCTGGTGGGCAGCGAGTACTGGCAGGGCCTGTTCGACTGGCTCAACGGCCCGGTGATGAGCGCCGGTATGATCAGCCCGCTCGATCCGGATCTGGTACACATTACCGACGACCTCAACGAGGCCGTCGACATCGCCCTGAGCGGGCTGATGTAGGGCGCGCGTGCCTGTTGTTGTAGTAATGAGAACGGCAGATTGATGTCAGTTAACATCAGCCTGCCATCTAAACTGGGTATACTGATACAAAAGACGAGAGCGAGGAGGTTGCGTATGTCTACTGCAACGGTTAAGCCTACGACGGTTCGCATCGAAGAGGGGCTCAAGGAGCAGGCGACTGAGTTCTTGGATTCGGTCGGCCTCAGCCTCAATTCCTATCTCAATCTTGCCGTTCGGCAGCTGGTAAATCAGCGAAAGATTCCTTTTGAGATTGTAGGAAGGGCGGAAGTGCCCAACGAGGCGACGAGACGTGCCATGGTAATCGCCGAAGCTCATGAGTTGGGGATTTTGCCGGACGATAGCCCGTCATTCAACGACGCTGATGAGCTTATATCGTTCCTCGATGAGGGCTAGCGATGTTTGAGATTAAAGTCGAGGCTCAGTTTAAGGTGGATTACAAACGGACGATGCGCATCCATCCGCAGCTAAAGAGTGAGTTTAAAGCGGCGGTTGCAGAGCTTGCGGCCCATGGGTCGCTTCCAGCGGAGTACGGCGCCCACGAGCTCTCAAATCCGGGCGGAAACTACAACGGCCACATCGATTTCCACCTATCCGATGGCTTGGTCGATGTGGTCGTTCTATATCTGCCCCATAAGACTAACCCAGTGATCAGGCTGGTGCGAATGGGCACTCATCAGGAGCTTTTTCAGGGCCCACAGGGCTGAGTGCCCGCTTTTGAGTTGCGGTGGAATAGGGATTGATTTGCGGCCGATTGGCCAAAAACAGCCCCTATTTCACCGCTACTGATAGGGGTGCCCCGTTTGTTGCTGCGGCCCCCGGTTCTCCTCGTTGCTGGATTTCGCTCAAAAACTCAGCGGCGACTTCGTTGCTTTTGAAACGGATGCTGCGGTCTTCTTTCTTGGGGAATGCCAGCAACGGGATAGTCCCGTACCAGACAGTTTCCTCGTCAATCACGGCCGCGCACAGCCGCCCTTTGGCCTTGACGGAATAGTCGACGTTCATCTCGGCAAAAATCGCTTTCGCGTCATCGCGCGGAGTTGAGGCAACATAAATCTCAAGGGTAATCCCACGGGCGGCTGCGCCTGCGAGTGTGGCGGTGAGTTTCGTGAGGCATGCGGCGGATGCGTAGGATGCGGCTATGAAGACGCTCTTTGTGGCACCGGTGATGTCTTTAATAAATGCCTCAATAGCGTTTGCGGGCTCTATGAGAATGTTGTAATCGGGTTGCTCACTGTCCTCTGCTGAATAAATTTCGTACCCCAGCTTGGCGTACGTCTTGAGTCTCTTCTGGTACATGCGGGCGAGCATGGGTATCGACAGGTCAATGTAGTCGAATATCTCAACCTGTTGCTTGCCCTCGTGGCTTCTGTGCAGTCTGCCCACCTGCTGCGTTACGCTGCCGTCCCAAGATATCGGCGTGGCAATGAATAGGGTGTCAAGGTAGGACAGATCGAAGCCCTCGCTCAGAAGGCTTTCGGTGGCGACGATGATCCGATGTTCATGCTCAAAGCCGGGAAGACTGTTCAGTATTGCTTTTCTTTCTTTGGCGCCGATTTCTCCGGTTAAGAGTATAGGCTCGTGCCTGCGATCATTAAGCAACCTGAACAGTTCCTCAGCATGCTTTTTCCTTTTGGATAGTATGAGCGGATGTCGACCGTTTGACGCTGCTTCGAGGGCGTCACCGACAATCAATTCGTTTCTTGCCGCATGCACACACAGCAGATCGAGAATCTGATTGAAGCTTGCACCCGGCTCATAGGCGGATAGCCGAATGCCGGTAAATCTTGGTCGCACGATGCGCTGGATGCCCTGCTGAATTGCCTGCGTTTTTGGATCGATGACATAGCGAAGCGGGCCGCAGAGCATCGAGAGCGCCCGCGTAAGTCCGTCGGAGCGCTCAGGTGTCGCGGAGAGGCCATATACATATTTGGCTGGAGCGGACTTGAGGACGAGCTCGAGCTGTGGCGCGGCAGCATGGTGGCATTCGTCACAGATAATAAGGCCGTAATTACGAACAAGGTCCTTAACTATCGGCTCCCCGGTTTGGGAGTCTTTGCCAGATAGCGACTGAAAGGAAGCAACGTCAATAAGGCCGCTGACGGCGGTTTTGCCCCCTCCGATTTGTCCAATAAGGGGAGGTTGCTTTTTGCTGATTCGTCCTTTTGGCGTTCGGACCGGCTCTCTGGTGTCCGTAATGTCGAGAAATCGTTCGAGCTGCGATTTCCATTGGGTTATGAGTGCAGTCTTTGGAACAATGACGAGCGCCGGAAGACCAACGGCGGCAATAAGATAAGCTCCGATGACGGTTTTACCGAAGCCCGTTGGTGCAGACATGATTCCGTCTTCGTATTCAAGCATCTGGTCGGCGGCAATTTGCTGCTCGGGATGAAGGGTCCCTTTGAATGCCGTCTCAATTGGATTGCCCGTGCTGCGTTCGTCTGAATAATCGGCAGTAACGCGGGCTTCTTGAATCAACTGGTCAAGTTGGGCTTTGCAGCCTCTGGGAATCGCGACGCGGCCATCTCTAAGTTCACTGAGGTCTATGAGTCGCGGTTTGCCGAATACTGATTGATGCATAGATTGCGCGCGGAAGAACTCCGGGTTGGCAAATGTCGCAAGCCTGCGGACTTCCATTTGGGCTGCCGGGCTCAGAGACTTTTCGGGGATGTAGAGCATATCGGCTTGTGTGACGGGCAGGTTCGAGGGGAAGTCTCGTGGCGTGAGCGGGAGCCGCTTTCGTGGCTTTTGGACATTGCGCCTGGTTTTGTTTGTCGCTGCAGCTGTTGCTATTCCAAGCGGTTTGTTTTCGGTGCCCTCGATCAGACGATCCACCGTCGCACGCGAGATTAGTTGGATTTGCGAAAGGTAAAGCCATTGGTCGGGAAAGGGCTCGAACCGTTCGTCAACAAATACGCTGTTTCCTTCCCGCTGCGCTTTTCCCTGAAAGGGCAGCGCAACGAGATTTCCAAAGCCGCCCTCAGGAATGGTGGACTGCGCGGGTATCATTCGGTCAAAGGCTTCGAAGGTGATTGTCTTGTTGAGTGCCGCTGCTTCGGCGATAAGGCAGCTACCGAAATCTCGTGCTATCTTTGCGTTCATAGGTTCTAGGAAGAAAAACCAGATATGCGCGCCGTTGCCTGACCTTGATCGCTCGACCGCAGCGTTAATTCCATGGTTTCTTACGACAAGCCTGATAGCATTTGTCGCTTCTTTCCAATCGGCTTTGTCAAAATCAATGACAAGGACATTTGTGTTGCAGTCTTTGTCGAGAACATATTGACCTATGACGTCCCGGAGCCTGTCGTCGCTGCCTTTGAAATGAGCGATAATGGCAGCATCGTTCAGCTCAAGGAATGTGCGGCTGCGACATTCTGCGCATTTAATTCTCTGATGGCTTGCTTTGGGACAAATGCTTGGCTTCCACTCATTTGCACAGGCAGGTGTATAGCCGATGCCTCCGTCTTTTCTGCGATACCCGTGAGCGTGCACATCTTTGCGGCCGGTAAAAAGATTGCGAAAGAGCTCGAGTTTGTCGCGCGCTGGGCTCGCGCTGGTAACGATGCCCTCGGTCTGTGCATGTTCGTCGAAAGATTCCCCAGCTCTCTTCCATTCCTCGAGCGTTGCGTAGCGGATGTCTGGACCGTTGCTGCAGATGACAATTTGCTTGTGGGGATTTGAAGCATGGCCGACCACTATATTGAATTTGAAGAGCGCGCCCCCAAAGAGGGCGTATTGATGCGTTTCGTTACTCATCTGAATGCCATTCTTATAAGCGTTCGCTGAGATGAGGGTACGGCATTTCACTTTTTCAGATACTCGGCATTGATTGCGGTTCGGTTAATAGCGAGGTGTCATTCCGTGAACGGCATGACACACGCTGTCAAAACGCACTGCAGCCGTCGTTAAGTGATTTTTGAGACTTTACGGTGGGTCGGAGATACAGAGAGTGTGCCTCAAAGAGACCCTGTGTGCAAAAAATGGCAAATATGAGTACTGCTGCTTGGTCAGCAACATATCATCAGGAAAGTATTTAAAACCAATTGAGTGAGATTTTGTATATCCAACCCCTTAAACGCGACGATTCAGTGCTTTATGGCGTTTGAAAACGGTGGAAGTGGGCACTTTCAGTCAGATATTGCTGTTACTAAATTTGTGACAGTACTCATATTTGCCATTTTTTGCACACAGGGTATCGATCGGAGGCCAATCAAAGCTCTCCAAGCAGCAGGGAAGATGCCAATTGCCAATAAATATCTTGTATGTGGATGACACACTAAAAAGTTGCGGTGGAATAGGGATTGATTTGCGGCTGATGAGCCAAAAACAGTCCCTATTTCACCGCAAGTGGTAAAGGTGCCCCTAGTGGATGGGCTGGTAGCGGGGGCAGTAGCTGATGGCGATGGCGTCGACGCCTACGTGGGTGGCGATGGTGCACCCGATGGGGCCGGTGCCGGCGTCTACGTAGTTCTGGCCTGCGAGCGCTTGGTTGACGAGCTCCTGCTCCTCGGCAGCGCCGGTCGTGAGCACGCGAACGCTTGAGCCTGGGTGCTCGGTCAAAAATGCGAGGCAATCGGCCATGGTGTTGGCAACGATGCGCTTGGCTCCGCGGCCCTTCTTGACGGCCTTGATTTCGCCCGATTTCCACTCCGGCGAAACGGCCAGGCGAATGTTGAGCATTTGCGTGAGCTGGCCGGCGAGCTTGGGCGCGCGGCCGTTCTTAACGAGGTTCTCGAGCGTGCGGGGAATCAGCAGCAGGTGGGCGTCGGGCAGCGTCGCGCGGATCTGCGCCTCGGTCTCGTCCAGGCTGCGGCCGTCCTCGCGCATGGCGAGCGCGTACTCCACTAGCAGGCCCTCGGCACCCGAACCGGTGCGCGAATCGATGCAGCGCACGTCGAGCTCGTGCGTTTCGGCCGTCAGACTGGCGTTGGCATAGCAGGCGGACCACTCGCTGCACAGCGAGATAAAGATGGCGCTGTCGTGGCCGTCGGCGAGCACGCGGTCAAAGAGTGCCTTGAACTCGCCGGCACTCGGCTGCGAGGTGTGCGGCAGCTGCTCAGAGCCTGCCATGCGGGCGACGTACTCCTCGGCGGTAATCTGCACCTGGTCGAGCAGATCCTCGCCCTCGATAATCACATGCAGCGGAATCACGTAAATGCCGAGCTCTTGGGCACGGGCGGGGGAGATGTCCGACGTGGAGTCGGTTATGATGGCAAAAGACATAATTGCACCTTTCGTTGGGGCGCTTGCGCGCCGCCTTCTGAGAGCAAAGTGCGACAAGTATAGTAGAGTCGTTCCACATTACTAGGTTCAATTGTTGAATAGTCAACAGTTTGAAGTGTCGGTGTGGAAATCGTCAACTGGGGAAGAGGAATGCCGATGGAGGCGTTGGAGATAGGCAAACGGCCGGTCGTGCTGTTCGATTTTGACGGCACGGTGGCCGATACGGGCCGGGCGGTGATGACCTCGACGCATAAGACGCTGGCTGCGCGCGGGTTTTCGGAGGCGCAGATGGGTGACTTGCGCCGCATGATCGGGCCGCCCCTGTGGAAGAGCTTCCACGACTTTTACGGCTTCTCGCGCGAGGAGTCGCTTGTGGTGGCCGACGAGTACCGTGCCTTTTTTGATGAGCTGGGACCGGAAGAGTACCCCGTGTTCGGCGGAATCCCTGAGCTGTTGGATGGGTTGGCCACTCAAGGCAAGCGTATGGCCGTGGCGACGTCGCGCATGGAGGCGAAGTGCATCGACATGGTGCGTGAGCTCGGGCTTTCTCAGTTTGAGGCGGTGGTTGGCATGAATCCGCCGCAGGGGCGCGAGACCAAGGCCGATTCGGTCCGCGATGCTCTGGCGGCCCTGGGTGCGACCGCGGACGAGGCTGTGATGATCGGCGATCGCTTCAACGATGTGGAAGGCGCGCACGCGATGGGCGTGCCGTGCATCGGCATCTATTCGGGCGCGGCGGCGCCGGGCGAGCACGATGCGGCGGGTGCCGATGCGGTGGTGCACTCGGTGGCCGAGCTTGCTAAACTTTTCGCAATATAAGTATGTGATGTGAGGGGCGGGCACGCTCGCCGCTCATTGGTAAGGAGGTCGTCCATGAATCAGGTGGAGCAGAGCGTTACCGAGTATGTCGACGAGGTCTGGGAGGATGTCGTCGCCGATATCGAGCAGCTGGTGAGTTATCCGTCCGTGGCAGTTTGTGCCGATGCGGAGCCCGGCGCGCCGTTTGGCCGCCCGGTCCGTGACGCGCTCGATTGCGCGCTCGGCATCGCTCAGAAGCTCGGCTACCAGACGAGCGACGACGAGGGCTATGTGGGCATCGCCGACATTCCCGGCCGCGGCGACAAGCAGCTCGCGACCATCTGCCACGTGGACGTGGTGCCCGCCGGCCCCGGTTGGAACACCGACCCGTTTGCGATGGAGCGTCGCGAGGGCTGGCTGCTCGGTCGCGGCGTTATCGACGACAAGGGTCCGGCGGTGCTGTCGCTCTACGCCGGCGCCTATCTGCTCAAGCACGGCATTACCCCGCGCTATACCTTCCGCGCGCTGCTGGGCTGCGATGAGGAAGTGGGCATGTCCGACGTTCACCATTATCTGGAGAACCATGCAGATCCCGACTTTCTGTTTACGCCCGATGCCGAGTTCCCGGTCTGCAATGCCGAGAAGGGCCAGTTTGGGGCGACGTTTGTGAGCCCTAAGATCGATGGCGGGCGCATTGTATCGTGGAGCGGTGCCGAGGCGAGCAACGCCATTCCGTCGCAGTCTATGCCGTGCTCAGTCTTCCTGGGACCTCGGGTTTCCCGCCGATGAACTGCCGGCGCCCGTTGAGAACGCCGACCGCCTGGAGATCACGGCGCTCGATAACGGGCATGCGCAGATTTTCGCTCACGGCATTGGCGGTCATGCCTCGATGCCCGAGGGAACGATCAATGCCGTTGGCCTCATCGTGGCGTATCTGCGCGAGGCCGAGGACGCGTTTGGCGCACGCGATGAGCGCCTGCTGACGCCTGCCGAGCACGAGTTTGTCAAGTTTCTGGCCTTTGTGCATGCGGATGCCTATGGCCGCGGCCTGGGTATCGACGCGACGAGCCCCGCGTTTGGCCCGCTCACCTGCAACCCCGGCGTCATCCGCGTGGCGGATGGTCACATTGAGCAGGTCATCGACGTGCGCTTCCCCGATAGCACCAGTGCCGATACCATCTGCGAGCAGCTCGAGCCGCTCGTGGGGCGCTTTGGCGTGACGTATCGCTTGGGTCGCGCCAAGGTGCCGTTCTCAGTTTCGGCCGACGACCCGGCCGTGAGGGCGCTTATCGATACCTATAACGAGTTTACGGGCAAGCATGCCGAGCCCTTTGCCATGGGCGGCGGCACGTACGCGCGCAACTTTGCCCGCGCCGTCTCGTTTGGCCCCGAGGAGACCGGCCTGGAGCTGCCCACATGGGGTGGCCAGATGCACGGCCCCAACGAGTGCGCCAACGAGGAACAGCTCAAGCAAGCGCTCAAGATCTATATCGTGGCAATCCTCCGTTTGAATGAATTAGAGCTTTAAGGTTTCGCGGTTTCCCAATCTAAGTTGCGGTGGAATAGTTCCTAGAATGGGCCATTTGATGGCCAAACAGGAACTATTTCACCGCAACTTTGTTTTTATTGGTGTAAAAGGCGCGCCATGCTTGGGTGGGGATTGTTATTCGTTTGTAAAGCCGAGTCGCGCTTGCGGTAAGGGTCTATCAGATGCCCGTAAGAAACCGTAGTTGGCGCGGGCGATGCCCGGTCGGGGCCGTATCTTTCCAAACAGCAAAGCGGGCAGGGTGCCCGCGAGTCGCATGTATGAAAGGAAGATCATGCTCGATCAGGCTTATTCTCGTCGTCAGTTCCTCGGCCTCGCTGGTGGTCTTGCCAGCATCGTCGGACTCGGTCTTGTTGGCTGCGGTGGCGCAGGCGCTTCTAGCGCCACCGACAAGGGCAGCGCCGCTGCTGCCGAGTCCGTCTCCGGCGAGGTGACCTACGACGGTGCCTCCTCGTTCCAGGCTCTCGTCGAGGCTGCTGCCGAGAAGTTCATGGATGCCAACCCCGACGTCTCCGTCTCCGGCTCGGGCAACGGTTCGGGCAAAGGTCTGACCGCTGTTGCCGCCGGCACCGTCACCATCGGTAACTCCGACGTCTTCGCCGAGACCAAGCTCGAGGCCGACCAGGTCAAGAACCTCGTCGACCACGAGGTCGCCGTCGTGGGCATGGGTCCTGTCGTCTCCAAGAACGTGACGGTCGACGACCTGTCCCTCGAGCAGCTCAAGGGCATCTTCTCCGGCCAGATCACCAACTGGAAGGAGGTCGGCGGCGACGACGCCAAGATCGTCGTGCTCAACCGCAAGGCCGGCTCCGGCACCCGCGCCACCTTCGAGGCTGCCGTCTTTGGCGACGAGGCCGTCGACTTTAAGGGCGACGCCGAGCTCGACAAGTCCGGCGACGTCCAGACTCAGATGGGCAGCACCGATAACGCCATCTCCTACCTGGACTTCTCGCACTTCGATGACTCCAAGTTCAACGCCATCAAGGTCGAGGGCGTCGAGCCCAAGAGCGCAAACGTCACCGACGACTCCTTCAAGATCTGGGCTACCGAGCACATGTACTGCTCCAAGGACGCCGACGAGGCCACCACGGCCTTCCTGGAGTTCATGCTTTCCGACGACGTCCAGGGCAAGCTCGTCGAGGAGCAGGGCTTTATCCCCGTCTCTGCCATGAAGGTCGTCAAGGACGCCAGCGGCAAGGTCTCTGCTAAATAAGTAATCGCCCCCGGAAAGGTTTGCAATGGCAAAACAGCTGCCAAAGCGCGACCTTGAGAACGTGGGTCTAGGCGTCACGGGCGCGTGCGTAGCGCTCGTGACGCTTGTCGTTGCCGCGCTTATCTTCATGGTCGCCCAAAAGGGCCTCTCGGCTTTTGTCAAGGACGGCGTCTCGGTCGTCGAGTTTTTCACCGGTACCAAGTGGGACCTGGCCAACACAGCCGAAAACGGCCTGCCTTATACCGGCGCTCTGCCCCTGATCGTCACCTCGTTTGCGGTCATGGTGCTCTCCACGCTTATCGCGCTGCCCATCGCCATCGGCTCTGCCATCTTTGCGGTCGAGATCCAGCCTAAGTTTGGCTCCAAGGTCTTTCAGCCGCTCATTGAGCTTTTGACCGGCATTCCCTCGGTCGTCTTTGGCCTGATCGGCTTTCAGGTGGTCGTCGGCCTTATGAAGAGCGTTTTCCACGTGAGCACGGGCCTGGGCATCTTGCCCGGCGCCATCGTGCTGGCCGTCATGATCCTGCCGACCATGACCACGCTTTCGGTCGACGGCTTGCGCGCCGTGCTCGACAGCTACCGCCAGGGTTCGCTCGCGCTGGGCTACACCCGCTGGCAGACCATCTGGCACGTGGTGCTCAAGTCCGCCATGCCGTCGCTCATGACCGCGGTCATCCTTGGCATGACCCGCGCCTTTGGTGAGACGCTCGCCGTGCGCATGGTCATCGGCGGTATCGAGGCCATGCCGACGTCGCTGCTGTCGCCGGCCTCGACCATTACCACCACGCTCACCACGTCCATGGCGGTCTATGCCGAGGGCTCGGCCCAGGACGATGTTCTGTGGGCGCTCGGTCTGCTGCTGATGGGCATGAGCCTCATCTTCATCCTGATCATCCACCTTATAGGCCGCAAGGGGGCGAAGGCTCGTGGCTAGCACGCGCATCCATATCGACGAGGCGAGACTCGGGCGCGTCCAAAAGCAGGACCGCATCGCCACGGGCGTGCTGACGACAATCGTCGCCATCGTCATGCTCATCGTCGTCTCCATGGTGGTCTACATCCTGCTCGAGGGTATCTCGACGCTGTTCCAGCCGGGCTTTCTCACGCAGCCCGCGCGCGCCAACGGAACCCAGGGCGGCGTGCTCTACCAGCTGTTCGACTCGTTCTATCTGCTGTTGATCACTCTAGGTATCTCGGTGCCCATCAGCTTGGGCGGCGCGGTCTTCCTAGTCGAGTACGCGCCCGATGGGCCTATTCGCGACATCGCCTCAACCGCCATCGAGACGCTGTCCTCGCTGCCCTCCATCGTCGTCGGCATGTTCGGCTTTCTGGTGTTCTCGGTGCAGCTGGGCTGGAAGTACTCCATCATCTCCGGCGCTGTCGCGCTCACCATGTTCAACATCCCCATCCTGGTGCGCGTGATCCAACAGGCGCTCGAGGACGTGCCGCAGGCCCAGCGCGATGCGTGCCTGGCCATGGGCCTCACCCGCTGGGAGGCCACGCTGCACATCCTAATCCCCGAGGCCATGCCCGCCATCGTGACCGGCATTGTGCTTTCGGCCGGCCGTGTGTTTGGCGAGGCTGCGGCACTGCTCTTTACCTCGGGCATGAGCTCGCCGGTGCGTCTGAACTTCTTGAGCTTTAACCTGTCGAGCCCCATTTGCGCCTGGAACGTGTTCCGCCCCGGTGAGTCGCTCGCCGTGCACATCTACAAGATTTACGGCGAGGGCAGCCCCGAGGCCCAGCAGATCGTCTGGGGCACCGCGGCACTGCTGATGATCTGCGTGCTGCTGTTTAACGTAGTTGCCCGTATCGTGGGCAAGCAACTGGCAAGGAAGATGACGGCCGAATGAGCGAGATGAATGCAACGCCCGCAACCGAAGCGGCATCGTCCGAGACCCAGGACTTCCTGTCGAGCGTGGGGGAGAGCGAAAAGCGCGTTCGCGTGAGCGGCAAGGCCGTGAGCGACGAGGTTGTGCTCTCCACCAAGGACGTCAACGTGTACTATGGCGACCACCATGCGCTGCACGATACGTCGCTCGACTTTCACAAGGGCGAGATCACGGCGCTCATCGGGCCTTCGGGCTGCGGCAACTCGACCTTCTTGCGTAGCCTCAACCTCATGAATCGCGAGATTCGCGGCTGCCGCGTGGAGGGCGAGATCAATTACCGTGGGCGCAACGTGAATACCAAGACCGAGAACACGTACGAGCTGCGTCGCTCCATTGGCATGGTGTTCCAACAGCCCAACCCGTTCCGCAAGTCCATTCGCGACAACATCACGTTTGCGCCTAAGCGCCACGGCATCACCGACCGCGACGAGCTCGACCGCATGGTCGAGGAGAGTCTGCGCGGCGCGGCGCTGTGGGACGAGGTCAAGGACAAGCTCGACAAGAGTGCCTATGCGCTTTCGGGCGGTCAGCAGCAGCGCCTGTGCATTGCACGCACGCTGGCGCTCAACCCCGACGTGATTCTGTTCGACGAGCCCTGCTCGGCGCTTGACCCCATCTCGACGCTGGCGATCGAGGACCTCATGTCTTCGATTGTGGCCGACCGCGCTATCGTCATCGTGACGCACAACATGGAGCAAGCTTCGCGTGTGTCCAACCGCACGGCGTTCTTCTACATGGGCGATATGGTCGAGTACGACGAGACTGACGAGATTTTCCAACGGCCCAAGGATCAGCGGCTGAATGATTACCTCACCGGCATGTTCTCCTAGTCCGGGACATGCTTGAGGCCCGCGGCGGCCACGGTTGCCACGGGACTGATTGGAGGGGCGGGTTATCTCTTTTGCGAGTGGCCCGCCTTTTTGTGTCGCTGCCAGACCGACCACCACAAAGGGGACAGGCACCTTCGTGGTGGTTTGGGGTGGGGCTCGCTGCTATCATGGACAACGTTGAATTTCTACGAAGGAGCAGGGCATATGGCGATTCTTTTGGGATGCGATTCCGTCAGCCTAGAGTTTCCCACCAAGCATATTTTCGATAGCGTGACGCTCGGCGTGGGCGAGGGCGACCGTATTGGCATCGTCGGCAAAAACGGCGACGGCAAGTCGACGCTGCTGAGCGTGCTTGCCGGCACGCTGGAGCCCGATGATGGCCGCGTGACGCATCGCCGCGGCACGACGATCGGTCTGCTCGGCCAAAAGGACAACCTCGTCGATACCGACACCGTGCATCATGCCGTCGTCGGCGACACGCCCGAGTATGAGTGGGCGTCGAGTCCGCGTACACGCCAGATCCTCGCCGGTCTCATTAGCGATGTTCCCTGGGAGGGCACGGTGGGCGAGCTTTCGGGCGGCCAACGCCGTCGCGTGGACCTCGCGCGCCTGCTGATCGGCGACTACGACGTGCTCATGCTCGACGAGCCCACCAACCACCTGGACATGCGCACCATCAACTGGCTCGCGCGTCACTTAAAGGCCCGCTGGCAGCGCGGTCAGGGCGCCATGCTCGTGGTCACGCACGATCGCTGGTTCTTGGACGAGGTCTGCACTAGCATGTGGGAGGTCCACGACGGCCAGGTCGATCCCTTCGAGGGCGGCTACTCGGCATACATCCTGCAGCGCGTGGAGCGCGACCGCATGGCCGCCGTCACCGAGGAGCGTCGTCGCAACATGGCGCGCAAGGAGCTCGCGTGGCTGAGCCGTGGCGCACAGGCCCGTTCCACTAAGCCCAAGTTTCGCGTTGAGGCTGCTCGCGAGCTGATCGCCGACGTGCCGCCCGTGCGCGACGAGCTGGAGCTCAAGCGCCTCGCCGTGAGCCGCCTAGGCAAGCAGGTCATCGACGTGATCGACGTTGATGCCGGCTATGCGGATACCGACGGCGCGCCCAAGCAGGTGCTCTCCGACGTGACCTGGCTCATTGGCGCGGGCGACCGCTATGGCCTTTTGGGCGAGAACGGTGCCGGCAAGTCGACGCTGCTTGACGTGATTCAGGGCAAGATCGCGCCCCTTCGCGGCCGCGTGAAGATCGGCCAGACGGTGCGTTTTGGCGTGCTGTCGCAGCAGCTCGAGGAGCTCGAGCCCTACATGGGCGATACGATCCGCGAAGTGCTCAGCAACTATAAGAAGTACTACGTCATCGACGGCAAGGAGACCTCGCCCGAGAAGCTCTGCGAGCGTCTGGGCTTTACGACGCAGCAGCTCTGGAGCCGCATCGGCGATCTTTCGGGCGGCCAGCGCCGTCGCCTGTCGCTGCTGCTGACGATTCTGGACGAGCCCAACGTGCTCATCCTGGACGAGCCCGGTAACGACCTGGATACCGATATGCTCGCGATTGTCGAGGATCTGCTGGACGGCTGGCCCGGCACGCTGATCCTGGTGACGCACGACCGTTTCCTCATGGAGCGCGTGACCGACCAACAGTGGGCACTGCTTGACGGCCACCTGACGCATATGCCCGGCGGCGTCGATCAGTACCTGCGCCTGTGCAACGCCACGGCCGAGGGCGAGCCCGTGGGCGCGCCGAGCGCCAAGACCGGCACGTTCGACACCGGTGCCGCAGCGGTTGCAGCCGAAAAGCCCAAGACGAGCGGGCAGCCCAACGGTCTTTCCAACGCCGAGCGCCAGAAGCTCCGCCGCGAGGTGAGCTCGCTCGAGCGTAAGATGGAGACGCAGCGCGCTCGCGTGGAGGAGGCCGAGGCCGCGATGGCTCAGGTCGATCCCACCAACTACACGGCGCTCGGCGAGCAGCAGGCAAAGATCGACGAGGCCCACGCCGCCATGGACGAGCTTGAGATGGCGTGGCTCGAGGCGAGCGAAAAGCTCGAGGGCGAGGAGTAGGCGAGGATGATCAGGGCCGCGTTTTTCGATATCGACGGCACGCTGCTGAGCTTTAAGACGCACCGGATTCCGGCGTCGGCGCAGCAGGTGCTCGACAGCTTTCACGAGCAGGGGATTGCGTGCGTGATCGCCACGGGCCGTCCGACCTACCAGATGCCGGACTGGCTGTTCAACTTGGGTTGGGATGCGTACATTACGCTTTCGGGCCAGCACTGCTTTGATGCCGAGGGCGTTTACCGCAGCTGCCCGATCGATCCGGACGACGTCGCGGTGATTGTGGACCAGGTGGCGCAGGGGCGCTATGACTCGCTGTGCATGCAGGGCGAGAACTCGTTTGTGAACCGCCTGTCCGAGCGCGTGGTGACGGCCGGCAGCAACGCGGGAATCGTCTACCACGAGGAGCCGTTTGAGCACGCCTTCGATGCGCCGGTCTACCAGTTTTGCGCCTTTGTGGATCCGGCCGACGAGCATATCGTGACCGATGCGGTGTCACATTCGCTCACTACGCGCTGGTGTGACCTGTTCTGCGACATTATTCCCGCTAACGGCGGCAAGGACCTGGGCGTGGCGGCAACGCTGGAGCGGCTGGGTATCGACGCGAGCAAGGCGATCGCCTTTGGCGACGGCGAGAACGACCTGTCGATGTTCTCGGCCGTGGGCACAAGTGTTGCCATGGGCAACGCGCAGGAGACCGTGAAGGCCGCAGCGACCTACGTTACGACCGCCGTAGACGACGATGGGATCTACAACGCTGCTAAACACTTTGGGCTGCTATAGCTGCGGGCCGGCACCGGCACCTGGGGACATTCCTTGAGGAGCGTCCCCATTTTGTTTTCGTCCCGCACATTTTGTGAAACACGGCTAACTTTTAGGCAAAGTAGTAAGACATGGGCAACTTTTGCGGTAAAGTAAGCTGTGAAAAGTATGCAAAGGCTAACTAGCAATCATCGCGAAAGGCGGCCCATGGCCCTACGTGAATCCGGAGAAGACTATCTCGAATCGATCTACGTTCTGTCGAAACGTCAGGGCATCGTGCGCTCGATCGACGTTGCGGAGTACCTCGGCGTAACCAAGGCGAGCGTTTCCAAGGCCATGGCGACGCTGGAAAGCAACGGCTATGTCGAAATGGGCAAGCGCGACGTTCATCTGACGGAGCGGGGGCTTGAGGTCGCTCGCCAAATGTGGGAGCGCCACTGCTTTTTCGTGCGGCTGCTCGAGGAAGCCGGTGTTTCAGCGGATGTCGCGTCGCAAGAGGGCTGCCACATGGAGCACTGCCTGAGTGAGGAGAGCTTCGAGAAGCTGAGGGCGATGCTGGGGCGGGATGGTGCTTCGGCGCCAACAATGACCGACTAGCACTCCCACAGTGGCGCGCCTCCCGCGCCAAAGGCGCGGGACAGCGATTGGGACAAAA
>URGG01000006.1 GCA_900547345.1 uncultured Collinsella sp.
TCGTCTTCCATCACGCAACGGTTGAGCGGCGTGATAACGCCGCCCGGGTCCACACTGTTGGCGATGGCCTGCGGCGCCAGACGGTTTGCAAGGTTCTTGGTGTAGGCGATAACGCCGCCCTTGCTGGCAGCATAGGCGGGAAACTCCGATCCCGTATGTCCGCTCGCCGACCCCACATTGACCACGGATTTGATAGCCGGTGCCGGCTTGGCGGCAAGCCCCTCCCCCACAAAGGCGTAGCGCTCGGTCACGTTGATGGTGCCACACAGGTTGGCTGCGATGTCGTCGGCCGAATCCTGCGTACCGGCAACGTTCACGATTACCTGGGGTTCAAGGTCGCCTGGAAACGAGTCAGGCTCGCGGACATCAACGATCAGATGGCGGTAGCGCTCGTGTTCGATCGCCGCCGGCAGCAGATCCAAGCCCACAACCTCGTGGCCCTCGTCCAAAAAGCGCTGCACGCACGCGGCTCCGATACCGCCCGAAGCGCCCGTGATCAAAACCCGCATACTTGCTCCTTAGGCGGTTGCGTGGCGCTCGAGGTACTCGGAACCCACATTCTCGCGCTCCCAGCCGCGCACGACCTTGTAGCCCACGGGGCTCAGGAAGACCTCGCACAGCAGCTCGGCGACAGCGCCGGTCAGCGAACACATAAGGACCTGCACCCAGGTCCAACCAAAGAACGTGTGGCTCACCACAATGGCAAAGACCAAGTTGTCGATAAACTGGCCAACACCCGTGGACACATAGGAGCGGAAGGCAAAGCTCGCAAAGTTATTCTTTTTGAGCATACGACCGAGCGACTGGTTGAGCGTGGAGTTAACCACGGCAGAAACGAGCATTGCCAGCGAAGAGCCCAGCACCACGTACCAGGTGCCGCCGATGGTGGCGTTAAGGGCGTTGTTGACCTCGATCATGCCCGTGTCGTAGTAAGCGCCCCACATGCCGGGCGTGAGCGAGCATGCCCAAAAGCACAGGCTCACGGCCAGGTTGACCAGCAGTGCGAGGATAGAGATTTTGATGGATGCCTTGGCACCAAAGCGCTTGCAGATCATGTCCTGGCACAAAAACGAGACCCAGCTCACCACAAAGCCGCAATCGAGTGCCAGATACGGCAGGCTGATGAGCTCTTTGTTGGCCAGCAGGTTCATCATGATGACACTCACGAAAAACAGCGAAACCGTTGCCGCGGGAATGCTCCGCAACAGGACCTTGTAGTCCTCCATGACCTTCTTGATCATTATGTACTCCTTTGGTTTTAGGTTTAACGAGCAGGATATCGGACCCGAACTGCTCGGACGCCCCGGTCTTGAGACGACGGTGGGTATGATAGCCGCTCGCGCGGCATAAGGCAAACAAACGGCGCGGCAGCCCCACAGGACCACCGCGCCAATGCGTTAAAAGGCTACGTTGCCAAACTCCGACAGGATAAGGTCGGGGTTGTGGTCGGTTGCCCAATCCACGTTCCACGGGCTCGTGAACAGCAGCAGCTTACCGCCGCGCATGTCCTCGACACGCAGCGTGTCGCGCGTGAGCGAAAGGCCCGGGATATCGATAGTGTCGGGGTCGTTCTGGATCCAGCGGATGTCCGTATAGGGCAGCGGCTGGCGACGAACCTCAACACGGTACTCGGCCTTGAGACGGCGCTCGAGTACCTCAAACTGCAGCACGCCGACCACGCCCACGATGACGCTCTCCATGCCGGCACCCAGTTCGCGGAAGATCTGGATGGCGCCCTCCTGGGCAAGCTCCTCCATACCCTTGACGAACTGCTTGCGCTTGAGCGTGTCGACCTGCGTAATGCGAGCGAACATCTCGGGGGCAAACGTCGGGATCTGCGGATACTGCACGTGGCGCTTGCCGGAGCACACGGTGTCGCCGATGCTAAAGATACCCGGGTCGAACAGGCCCACGATATCGCCCGCGTACGCCTCGTCCACGATGGCGCGATCGTCGGCCATCATCGACGTGCCCGTGGCGAGCTTAAGCTTGCGGTTGCCCTGCACGTGAAAGGCATCCATGCCGCGCTCGAACTTACCCGAGCAAATGCGCACAAAGGCGATGCGGTCGCGGTGGTTCTTGTCCATGTTGGCCTGGATCTTAAACCCGAAGCCGCTAAAGTCGTCGCGGCAGGGATCGACCGGTTCGTTGGTGAGCGTATCGGTATAGGCGCGCGGCGTCGGGGCCAGACGCAGGAACTCCTTGAGAAAGGGCTCCACGCCAAAGTTGGTGAGCGCCGAGCCAAAGAACGCCGGGCTCAGCTTGCCGCAGGCCACGGCATCCAAGTCGAGCTCATCGCCGGCGCCATCGAGCAGCTCAATGTCGTCCATCAGGTTCTTATGGTTTTCCTCGCCGATGAGCTCATCCATGGAAGGATCGCCCAGCTCGGCCTCGACCTCGGCGACCTTCTTGGTGGCGTTGGCGTGACCGTCGCCCTCAAAGGCAATGACGCGACGGGTCTGACGGTCGAACACGCCGCGGAAGTTGCGGCCGCTGCCGATTGGCCAGTTCATAGGATACGTATTGATGCCCAGAACGTTCTCGATCTCTTCCATGAGCTCGAACGGATCGCGAGCCTCGTGGTCGAGCTTGTTCACAAAGGTGAAGATGGGAATGTGGCGCAGTGTGCAGACCTTAAAGAGCTTTTTGGTCTGGGCCTCGACGCCCTTGGCGCCGTCGATGACCATGACCGCAGCGTCGGCGGCCATAAGGGTACGGTAGGTATCCTCCGAGAAGTCCTGGTGGCCGGGGGTATCGAGAATGTTGACACAGGCGCCGTTATAGGTGAACTGCAGCACCGAGGAGGTGACGGAGATGCCGCGCTCCTTCTCGATGTCCATCCAGTCCGAGACAGCATGCTTGGCCGAGCTCTTGCCCTTGACCGAGCCGGCAGTCTGGATGCTGCCGGTATAGAGCAGCAGCTTCTCGGTAAGCGTGGTCTTACCGGCGTCCGGGTGGCTGATGATCGCGAATGTGCGGCGCGACGAGATTTCATCCGACAGGCTTGCCATGCGGATCCTTTCTTGCATTGAGTGCATTACGTCGTTGTAACCGCACTATTGTAGCCGCGAAATCTCGCTCTAGGGCACCTATCAGGACAAATTCATCAGTTGGGGCCTGGATAGCAGTCGATGGCGACACTCCGCAGCAGTTTGTCTCGATCTGTAACATCTAGACGGTTTTTGAACCTCTACCTGTTACAGATCAAGACGAATAGGTAGGCCCGCCGACACAATCTCAATCTGTAACATCTGGCCGTCCAAATTGGGTCTAGCTGTTACAAATCGAGATAAACGGAAAGGCGGGCAGCCAATGTCTCGTTCTGTAACATCTAGCCGCGCAAATCGACTCTTACTGTTACAGATTGAGACAAATAGGCAGGCGGGCAAATAACATCTCAATCTGTAACAGCAAGCGACCCAAAACGAACCTAGGTGTTACAGATTGAGATTTTTTTGGAGTAAGCACGGCGCCGGCGGGCTTACTCCACATTTGCCTCTTGCAGAACTGTGCATAGTGTATATATACTGTGCTTACCGGTTATATACACGTGTAGCCCATCAGCTAAGGAGCCGCTGTGGACATCATCCTATCCAATTCGAGCGACAAGCCCATCTACGAGCAGATAACCTCGCAAGTCAAAGCTCAGATCTTATCGGGCACGCTCGCCGCGGGAGCCAAACTCCCCAGCATCCGTGCACTCGCGAGCGACCTGGGCGTGAGCGTCATCACCACCAAGCGCGCCTACGCCGACCTGGAGCAACTCGGGTTTATCTGCACCGTGCAGGGCAAGGGCTGCTTTGTCGCCGAGGGCAACCAAGAACTCTTGCGTGAAAACCAGCTCTGCCATATCGAAGAGTTACTTGCGAAAGCGGCAAGCCAAGCCGAAGCCTTGGGCGTCACGCGCGACAAGCTGCACGAAATGCTCGACCTCGTGGCCCCCGAAACCATGCAGTAGCCATCTGCAAGAAAGGCTATACCATGCAAAACTTGCTAGAACTCAAAGGTGTCTCACGCCGCGTGAGCGACCGCTTTTCACTGCGCGATGTCACGCTCACCGTGGAGCCCGGCCAGATTGTCGGCTTTGTGGGCGCCAACGGTGCCGGTAAGACAACAACCATTCGCGCCGCACTCGGCCTTATAAAGCTCGACGCCGGCGAGGTGCACCTGTTTGGGCAGCGCTGCGGCGCCGACGCGCCCGACGAGAAGCAGCGTTGTCTGCGAACCCGTGTAGGTCTTGTCTTGGACACATGCCCCTTCCCCTCCACGCTCAAGGTGGGCCAGATCGAGTCGCTCGAAGGCCCGGCATACCCCATGTGGAATCGCGAAACGTTCGCCGGATTCATCGACCGATTTGGCCTCGATCCCAAGACGAAGGTCAAGGACCTCTCCCGCGGCATGGGCATGAAGTTGCAGCTTGCCTGTGCGCTCAGCCACAAGGCCAAACTGCTCGTTTTGGACGAAGCCACCGCAGGCCTCGATCCCATGGCACGCGAGGAACTGCTTGATGAGCTGCTTGTCTTTGTCGCTGACGGCCAGCACAGCGTGCTGCTCTCGAGCCATATTACGTCCGACCTCGATCGCACCGCCGACCGCGTCATCTGCATCGACGCTGGCTCGATTATGTTTGACCTGCCGCGCGAGGATATTACCGACCGCGCTGGCATCGCCCACTGTACCCAAGCACAGGCCGCCGAGCTTATGGCTTGCGTCGAAGGCGCCCGTGCCGCCCACCACGCCTATAGCGTGGACGTGCTCGTGCCCAACCGTCGCGAAACGCTCGAGGCCTTCCCTGAGATTCACTGCGATCGGGCAACCATTGATGACTATCTTCGCCTCACGCTGAAAGGGGCTTCGAAATGAAACGCGCCTTTATGTCCGAGCTCGCCATCGTTCGCACGCTCATCCCGAGCATCGCGGGTGTCGGCCTGTTCATATTCGTCGTGTTGACCCTCGCCAACGCGACAGACGGCGATTCCGGCATGAGCGCCGGCGCCTGTGCGGTCAGCGCCATGTCGCCCATCATGGTCATGAGCTCACTGGCAGGCTTCGACAATCAAAACGGATGGGAGCGCTATCGGGCAACGCTGCCCATCTCGCGCAAAGACATTATTTGCGCACGCTACCTGTGCATCGTTGTCTTCTCGGTCGTCATGGCATGCGCGGCTACGCTTCTGAACATCCTCGCCCTTCCGCTCTTCGACCCCATGGGCATCCCTTCGACATGCCAGACGATCTTTGAAATCGCAGCCGCCTCGGCGGCATCGATGCTCATCTCCCTCATGATGGTGTTCTTGGCACAGCCGCTGTTCTTCCGATTTGGACACATGGAGGCGCTGCGCCTATCCCTTGGCCTGTTTGCCCTGTTTGGCTGCGGCACCATGGCAATGCTGAGTTCCTCCAACCCCATCAGCAACTGGCTCATGTCGATTGCCGGAGCGAATCCCGACCCCGCCGTTCTTGGCTGTCTGTGTGCAGGAATTGCCGTACTGGCGCTCGCGCTATGTGCAATCAGCTGCACCGTCAGCACCAAGGTCTATCGAGCACGCGATTTGTAACCACGCGAGCCTCAATCCACGAAGGGCACGATCGCCGCCCCTTCCCGCAAATCCATGGCAAACGGCATGTCCCCGGCGTGCGCCACCGTACTACTTGCGTAGCGGCTTGGGCAGTGGAATGCCGGCGGCGATGACGGCCGCGATGATCATGCAGACGATACCCTTGAGTGGGAAGCACATAAGCAGCAGGCCCACAACCATGACGGGCTGACGCATGACCGCACCCATCGTCGATGCCGTGCAGACGGCGACGCAAAAGACCGGATCGGCGCCGGTGAGGATGGCAAAGCCGTAGCCAAGGCTCACGCCCGAGAAGATAACGGGGAAGAAGTGGCCGCCGCGCCAGCCCATGTTGATGAGGGCGGGGGTCAGCATGGCCTTAACAAGACCGGTCGCAATGAGCACACCGGCGGGGATGGTCAGATGGGTTTCCATGAGCACGTCGGCCTGCGTCTCGCCGGCAAACATGGTGAAGGGCAGAGCCGTACCGCAGGCGGCAAGTACCAGACCGGCCAGCATGGCCTTGGCGACGGGGCGCTCCCCTATTGCATGGGACAGTGCCTCGCTTGCGTGCTCGGAGGCAAAGTACAGCCAGCCGCAAATTGTTCCGATCAGCGACAGAGGAATGAGCCAGGCAAGTTCCAGGTTGCCCACCTCGGCGGACTCAAATCTGGGCATGCCCATGCCGCCGCCCACAAGCTGGCCAAGCAGCAGGTAGGCGCCCAGACCGCCGGCAATCGCAATGCCGTAGACCACCGTCTTTTGCGCCTTGGGCAGCTTGATGGTGATTTCGCCGGATGCGGACCCATCGTCGGCGTCTTCGCCCTGGCCGTCGGCGCTACCGGCAAGCGGAGCCACAAAGCCAAACACGGGCGCGGTAAAGAGCGCCGTCAGGGCAGCCTGGGTACCCAGCAGCGTAAGCTCCCTAAACTCGGCACCAAAGCGGCGCATGCGGTTGCCGACCCAGCTGCACAGGCCCGCGATGACGCCGGTCAGACCGGCTTCCGGTCCAATACTTCCGCCAAACAGCAGCGGCAGCAATGCCGCGAGCGAAAGCTTGCCCAGGTTGTCGTACGGGTAGCACCCGTCTTGCTTTACCTTAGCCATCACCTGGTTGAGGCCATCGGTCTTGGTGCCTGTCATCTTTTCGTACAGGCCAATCACCAAGCCGCCCAGCAGGCAGACAAAAAACGGGTACGGCAAAAAGCCAAACGGGCCGCTGGCAAGCTCGGGCGAAGCAACGCCCAGCGCGTGCGGAATCTCGGTCCATAGATAGTCGATACCGTGCTCCATCGCAAAAAAGAACAGCCAGACCGCGGCGCCTGCGAACGTACCGGTCACGGCAACGCTAACTAAAAACAACGCACGGTTTTTGGGTTTTGCAAGGCTATCCATCGGGTCCTCCCGTGGCCAAAATCGACAAAGATAGGTTTTATTTTAGAGCGAATGTGGCCCAGACAAGCCAACCATCCGCGCTGCAAACGGCGCCAACGGGAAGCACGGCGGGACAGGCTCAAGGCTCATCCGTTGATAATCGAGGCAATCTCGTGCAGGTCCTCGGCAAAGTAGATGCCCTGTTGGCGCCGCGGACTCGATAGGCCCTTATCAATCATGTGCTCAAGCAGCGCCTTGAGGTCGTTGTAGTAACCGTCCAGGTTATACAGGATGCACGGAGCACTCAGGTGCCCCAACGACACCGCGGACATAACCTCGGCAATCTCCTCGAGCGTTCCCGTGCCGCCGGGAAAGGCAATGAACGCATCGCCGAGCTCGATCATCTTTGCTTTACGCTCCGCCATATCGCTCGTCACGATGAGGTCGTCGATACCGTCATGTTGAAACTCGGCCTCGATAAAAAAGCTCGGCTCCACACCCGTCACGTGCCCGTCGGCATTAAGTACGCTATCGGCGAGCGCGCCCATCAGTCCCGACTTGGACCCGCCGTATACCAGCGCGTGCCCATTGGCGCCAATCCAGTCGCCCAGCTCCTGCACCGCGGGCAGAAACGCCGGGTCGTTGCCGGCACTGGCACCCAGATACACGGTGATATTCATGTTCAGTCCCCCTCATCGTGACGCGCGACGTTCGTCTTAGCGCTGCCGACGACGGTACTCGCGCACGCGTCGCGACAAATCGGCGAGCTCGTCGCGATCGAGCTCTTCCAAATGCTCAAGATCGTCCATAAAGCGCGCCATGGTGTCCTTTTGACGCATCTTGATGAGCGTATTGCAGTAGTTCACCGCCACGCCCGTAAGCATGGCGATATAGAAGATGCTGATGACGCTCAGAACGACGGTAATAGCGCGGGCAACCGGTGTCTCGGCCGGAATGTCACCAAAGCCGATGGTCGAGACCGTCTCAAAGCTAAACCAAAGTCCATCGCCAAAGGTGAGGGTCGTAGGCTCGGACAGCCAGACGGCCGTTGAACACAATAGATAAAAGACGAGAAAGAGGCCCGTGATACGCACGAAACCGGCCTGACGTAACACATCGGCCAGCGTCCTCAGCTTTTTCATCGAGACCCCCCTCAGGACAATCAATCGCTTTTGGTCGGTATTGTCCCACGCCTCCCCTGCAAACGGAACCAATCATCAAGAACGCTTCTAAACGACGGGTTGTGAGGGACAATCCTCCCACGACAAAACGAAGCACGTTTCAATCTGCGGAAAACGGGGTGTTCCCATCGAACTCGCAGCCTGAACTAGTATCGTGATATAGACACACCGCCCACCATCGTACACGCAACACGCGGAAAGAAAGGAAGCCCACGATGTTTAGACCTCTTCGCAGGAAGAAGCGTGCTATTACCGATCAAGAGGCACGAGAGCTGCTCGTTAATTGCAAACGCGGCATTTTTGCCGTCAACGGAGACGACGGCTATCCTTACGCCATTCCCGTTAACTACTACTTTGACCCTGAGCATAACAAAATTTACTTTCATGGAGCCAAGGCGGGGCATAAGGTCGATGCGCTCAAACGCAGCGACAAAGTCTGCTTTACCGTCTATGGCAACGATTGGTATAAAGACGACGACTGGGCACCCTATGTTCAGAGCACCGTGGTTTTTGGCCGTTGCCGCCTCGTGAACGATGACCCGGCGTTTGTCGAAGACAAAGTCCGACAGTTTGCCCTCAAGTACTATCCTTCTGCCGAAGAGGTCGAAGAGGAAATCAAGCAAAGTATCAGAGGCGTCCAACTGTATGAGATTACGATTGAGCACCTTTGCGGCAAGCAAATTCAAGAAAAGTAGCAGACGTGGAAAACGCACTCGCAAGCCTCTGCGCTCTATGCGTCCACGCACATTGACGACATGGGCGCAAGCCGCAGTACCCGAATCGTGCGCCCCCTATATCCCAAAAACGTAGCGGTCCAGGCGGTCGCACGCCTCCCTCACGCGCGAAAGCGGCAGCGCCAGATTCACGCGAATGTGGCAGGGCCCGTGGAACGGGCGGCCGTCCTGATACCCCACGCCCACGCGCGCCCCCTCGTCGAGCAGCCACTGAATATCGCGGCCATGCTGGCGGCACCACTCGGTGCAGTCCAGGAACACCATATAGGTTCCCTGCGGACGCGAATAGGACACGCCCTCAAAATGCTCGTCCACGTAATCGCAGAAGTACTCGATATTGCCGGCAAGCACCTGGTTGAGCTCGTCCACCCACTCGTAGCCCTGCGGCTGGTAGGCACCGATGAGCGCATGCATGGAGAGGACATTCATCTCGTTGTAGTGGGTCTTGTTGGATACGGCGCACACGCGGTCGCGCAGCGTCTCGTTGTAGATAATGTGGTAGCTGCCGACCAGGCCCGCCAAGTTGAAGGTCTTGCTGGGAGCGTAGAGGGCAACCGTGCGCATGCGGGCATCCTCGTTCACCGACTGCGTCGGGATATGCTTGTGACCCGGCAGGATGATATCGGACCAAATCTCATCAGAGATCACCACGCAATCGTGCTGGCGATAGATGTCCATGGCGCGCTCGATCTCGTCGCGCTCCCATACGCGGCCGCAGGGATTGTGCGGCGAGCAGAACACGGCGGCATGGATGTGGTTTTGGGCGAGTTTGCACTCCATGTCCTCAAAGTCCATGCGCCACACGCCCTGGTCGTCGAGTTTAAGCGGGCTGTGGACAATGCGATAGCCCGCGGCTTCGATAGACTTGGTAAAGCCAATGTAGGTGGGGCTGTGGACCAGCACCGCATCGCCTGGCTGGACATACGCGCGCAACGTCGACACGACGCCGCCCAGCACGCCATTTTCGTAGCCGATATGTTCAGGGCTCAAACCTTCGACGCCATTGCGGCGATTCTGCCATTCGATGATGCGATCGAAGTACTCAGCGCGCGGGTTAAAGTAGCCAAACATGGGGTGCTGGGCACGCTGAATGATGTGTTCCTGGACCGTGGGCACCGTGGCAAAATTCATGTCGGCCACCCACATGGGGATGCGGTCGAAGCCCTCGTCGGGTGCGTTCGGAGCCATACCGGGGATCTCGCCCCAAGAGTCAACGGCGATGGAGTCCATGCCGTGGCGGTCGATGATTGAAGTGAAGTCGTATTTCATGCTGGACCCCGTGCAAAGTAGACTGTTTCGATAGGCGCTATTGTCCACCAGCACGGGCGGTTTTGGCGCGGGGTTTGTCGCTTAATTTGACGGGTGCGGGCGAATGGCTGGTTAGTCTCGCGCGTCGTTGACGGCGACTACGGTTAGCTGGGTTTCATCGACCGTAAACGATATGTCGAGCCCGGCGTAAGCCAAGTGGTAAATGCGGTTTGGCTCGTGCTTGCTGCCTGCGCGGCGTGGGTCTTGGCGAAGGACTTCGACCAAGCCGGGGAGCTTTGCGGGCGGGACCATATCCTGTAGCGCTTGCGGAAACTCAACATCGAGCTCTTGCCACGGAGCATCCTCAATCCAGCCGCCGGTCGCATCCGGGTGACAGTCCGCAAACGGAATGTAGGGCTTAATGTCGTAGATGGGCGTACCGTCGCGCAGATCTGCTCCCAGCACATGGATGATGGGGCCGTCGTCGGTAAGCTCCACGCGGTCGAGCTTAACGCAGGTGAGACCGATGGGATTAGGGCGAAACGGACTGCGCGTGGCAAGCACGCCCACGCGCTCGGCTCCACCCAGGCGCGGCGGGCGCACGGTTTTCGACCACTTGACGTTGGTGCCGGACCTGTCCTGCGTTTTAGCGTCGACGGCAATATCCTTAGCCGTGCCGCCGGGCGTTCCGTTTTCGAAGTGCCACAGCAGCCACAGGTGAGAGAAGGAGTCCAGACCCTCAACCGCTGCATTGGAGGCAAATTCCGGCTCAAAAACGATGCGTCCCTGCAGATGGGGCGCCAAAAAGCTGTTGCGCGGGATGCCGAACTTCTGCGGCAGGTCGGTACGTATGTGTGCAATAGGTTCCATGCCGGTCATTGTACGGCATGGGGGCATGGGGCGTTACGCGCAATTCTTCGCCGCGGTCCCCCGTCGTGCAACCAACGGTTGCTTGGAAGGGCGCCTGTCACCGCGTATGCTTAAGCCATCAACCAGCAGAAAGGAGCCGCTATGGCCTTTGCAGAAAAGCTCATCGCTGTCCGCCGCGCCCATCACCTTACCCAAGAGCAGCTCGCCGCCAAGCTCTTCGTCACACGCCAGGCCATCAGCCGTTGGGAGCGCGGCGAGGTCACACCGGGCATCGACATGATGAAGCTCATTGCCGCCGTAACCGGCGAGCCCCTGTCTCACCTGCTCGAAATGCCCGAGCACTATTGTCAGAGCTGCGGCATGATACTCACGCCCGACGACTGCGGCACCGATGCCACGGGCGCCACGACCGACCATTACTGCAAGTGGTGCTACGACCACGGCAAGTACACCTACGCCACCACCATGGAGGCGATGATCGAGGACTGTGCCCCGCGCCTGGCGCAAAACACCGGCATGTCGCTTGACGAAGCCGTCTCGCTCATGGGCGCCGTCCTGCCGCAACTGGAGCGCTGGCGCACCGTGCAGGAAAACGAGGAATGCTACGGCGCCGAGGCTCGAGCTCGCTATGGCAATGAGGCTATCGATGCAGCAAACGAAACGTTACTGGATATGGATCCTCAGACATGGAACGACATGAAGAAACTTGAACGCGCCATTTTGGGCCAGCTCTCGATTGCCATGGGCATTGGCGACCCAGAGAGCAACGAAGCCCAAAAACTGGTTACAATGCACCGTCGATGGATTGCTCTCAACTGGGGATGCGAGCCCCAAGACGAGGCGTACCTGGGCCTCGCCCACGGCTATCTTGCCGACCAGCGCTTTGTTGACTACTACGACAAGCCCTGCGGCACCGGAGCCACGGCGTTTCTGGTCCAGGCCATCGAGTCGTCGTTGACGCGCGCATAGACCGCGGCTGCTTTGGGTATTTCAATCGAAACCTCAACCGATTGGAGACCCATGGCTACTAATCATGAGCTCACGCTGTACGTTATGACCGGCTGCCCGTATTGCATAAAAGTCAAACGATTCCTTGCCGATAACGGTGTGACCATCCCCGAGCGCAATATCTCGACCGATACCGAAGCCGAGCAGACACTCATCGCCGTCGGCGGAAAACGCCAGGTTCCCTGCCTGTTCATCGACGGCAAACCACTCTACGAATCGAGCGACATCATCGCATGGCTGCAGGAGAATCTGCTCTAGTACGCACGCTCTGTCCGTCCAGGGCCCCAGCCCATACGACCCAAACATGTACACCAGCATCCAAAGTCGACATTTTTCGACATCTTTGGATGCTGGCGTACAGCTTTTGGGTAGTCATGGACGCTCTTAGCCGGCTAATTGTTTGAGGCGACCTTTGGATTATGGCTGTTTGACGCCTCTGGAAAGGTTTCCGAGAGGGCTGTGGTCAAAAAAGGGCAAATATGAGTACTGCTACCTGTTTAGTAGCAGCGATTTTGATCACTTCAGGAACTATTCAACGTTCCATACGTCCGTAGACGACGCTATTTCTCCTCATATGTTCAATAAAAGTAGCTCCTAATGGGAACAAGTCTCATCAGGAGCTACTATTTATAGCAAAATAAATGCAACTATAATGGCAACAGTACTCATATTTGCCCTTTTTTGACCACGACCCTCCAGAATAGCCGCTGAGGACGACACTAAATGACAAAATCCGACACTTGGACGTTCTTATATGACTAGCCATTGAAGGACACCTAACGACTACTCCCATTCGCGACACACTGTGTCGCGAATTAAGCTGGTCCCATTATCGAAGACCAGTGAGAGCTCCTGCTCAGAATCTCGATAGCTTAATAAAGCGCTCCCCTCCGGAAGTTCAATGAGCATCCAAATTCCAGGCTGAAAAGCAAAGGAGTATCGAAACCGTCAATGCTCATTTCCTATCGAACACGCGGGTCAAAACAAGCTAATTAGCCTGATAAACTGTTTGTATTTTTGTCTACAAAACTGTATACAAAAAGAGTATCCGTTGACCTCTGCTCGACATTATGCCGATCGATAGGAGGCGCTATGGACGCTAAGCAGCTCGAAAAGATGATGGGATTTGCCCCTGGAGAGTTGGAGAAAACCGCGGAGGCATACGAAAAAGATGAGTGGCCGAAAGGTCGCGCCATCAAGTTGGGAAGGCCACCAATCTCTGATGAGCCGAGCGTCGTTTTATCAGCACGTGTGGGCGAATCGGTTCTTGAAGCGTTTGATGCAAAAGCAAAGCGCCATGGGCAAACACGTACGGAGCGACTCAGGGAGCTCATCACACTCGATGCGATGATTGCCTAGTCACCCTCCGAACTCAAACATGTACGCCAGCATCCAAAGTCGACATTTTTCGACATCTTTGGATGCTGGCGTACAGTTTTTGCGGGTAGTCATCGGGGACGTTCTTAAATGACTAGTCGCTAAAGAACGTCCCCGATGTCTAACTAGCCGCGGAAGCGAGCTATGGGTGCGAGTGGCTGCTCGCGAAAGACCCGCTCGACGGCGGCGCGGTATTCGTCGACCTTTTTGGTCTTGCGTACGATCTTGTGGACGGTAGCGGGATCAGCGAAAGCGCACTTGGCGTAGAACCACCACTCCTTCATGCGGAAGACCGCATTGCCGCCAATCTCTTCTGCATATGCCGCAAACAGCGTGTCGTGGAAACGCTGCAGCTCGGCTACCGTGGCAGCAGGGCCACCCTTAACCATGCGAGCCAGAGCAGGATTCGCAAGCAAGCCACGCCCCAGCATCACATGGCGCGTGTCGGGATAGGCCTCCGCCAGCGCGTCCATATCCTCAAGATCGAAAATATCGCCGTTATAGGCCACCGGAAACGGCGCACGCTCCAGCGTCTCGCCGTAAAACTCCTTGCGCGGCGAGCCCGTATAACGGTCCTTCTGTACGCGCGGGTGCACAATCAGCTCTGCCAACGGCATGCGGCAATACAGATCGAGCACACGTTCATACTCGTCATCGCGTTCCAACCCCAGCCTGGTCTTTACCGATACCGGCAACGGCGACCGCTCGCACACATCGCTTAAGAACGCCTCGAGCTCGTCGAGATTGCGCAAGAAACCCGAGCCCTTGCCCTTGGCGACAACCGTTCCCGAAGGGCAACCCAAGTTGAGATTGACCTCGCGGTAGCCCATGTCGGCGAGCACCTGTGCCGCCCACACAAACTCGTCCGCGTTCTTGGACATCAGCTGAGGCACTACGTTGAGCCCCTGGTTATTGGCAGGATCGATCTCCTTAAACGCCTTGCCGCCAAAGCGATTTCCCACCCGCGGCGGCGGCAAAAACGGCGTGTAATAGCAATCGAGCGCGCCGAAGCACTCCGCATGCACGCGACGGAACACATGCCCGGTTATCCCCTCCATAGGGGCCAACGATAGAATCATCTACTCTTCTCTCATATCAACGAACGTGACAAAGGGACTGTCCCTTTGTCGCATTATTCGGAGCGCAGGGCTTCGACGGGGTCCTTCTTGGATGCGCTGCGGGCAGGCAGCAGGCCGGCAACAACCGTCAGCAGCACCGAAATTGCAATGAGCACCAGTGCATCCTGCACGGGCAGACTCATCAGGTTGGGGACCTTTTTGGCCGCAAGCGCCCAGGCATTGACCGGGAAACTCACGAGCACCACGACGACAATGGCAAAGACGCCGGCGATGAGGCCCTCGATAAAGGTCTCGGCATTGAATACGTTGGCCACGTTGCGCTTCGACGCACCGATTGCGCGTAGGATGCCGATCTCCTTCTTGCGCTCCAATACGCTGATGTAGGTGATGATGCCGATCATGATGGAGCTCACCACCAGGCTGATACCCACGAATGCGATGAGCACCAAGCTGATGGTGTTCACGATGTCGGTCACCGACCCCATGATGATACCCATGTAGTCGGTGTACGAGATTGCCTGCTCATCGTGGCCGGCGGCTTTGACCTGCTTGTTGTACGCGTCGATGTGATCGAGCACGCGCTCCTTGGCCTCAAAGTCGCGCGGGAAAATCTTGACCGAGATGGGGTCGGCCTCGTCCGCATAGCCCAGTGTGGTCAGATTGTTGTCATAGGTGAGCTTCGACGCCTTCGCGTAACTCATCATGAGCGAGCTCAGGTCCTCGGCGTCCATGTTGAAATGGATGGCATGAGCAAAGGCACTCGCATCCACGTGCATGGCGCTCGCCAGGTTGGCAAAACTCGAAGACATCTGCGTCGCCATCTGGTCCATGAGCCCTGCCGCGCCCGCCTTGAGCTGGGACGATACCGTCGACGCTATCTGCTCGCCAATCGCCTTCATCACCTGATCCATAGCCTGCTGCAGATACGGAGCCAGCTGCTTTTGCACATAGTCGGTCATCGCCTGCTGCAGGCGCTCGGCCAGGGCATCGCCGCCGAGCGCTTTGAGTTGGGCCAGGATTTGCTGGGCTGCCGTATCACTCTCAAGATACGCCGAGAATGCGGAAGCAAGCTTTGACGCGTCCTTAAGATCTTCGGGCGACAGCGCCTTAAACTGATCAGACCGCAAAAAGCCCTCAAACAGCTGGTTGGCTAGTGTTCCCACCTGCTGCATTTGCTCGGGCGTAAGTTCCAGACCGTCAAAGATACCCGAGAAATCTGGGGTTGGCGTTTTGGCCATGATGTCGCTGAAGTCGATGTCCTTACCAACGCCCGAAAGGTCAATGTCCAGCCCGGACAAGTCAAGACCAGACAGGTCCATACCGCCGGCCGCACCCGAGAGCGCAGACGCATCGAACGAGAACGCGCTCTTCAGCGCTGCCTCGTCCACACTGAACATGCTGCCCAGGTCCACGCCCTGTTTGGCCTCGCCTTGCAGCTCATCGAAAGACTTGCCCGTAAAGACATCCGTCTCGGGATGGGCGAGTTGCTCCTGCACAATCTGCGAATCGGCGGCGCGCTCCATAAGCCGGCGAGTCAGCGCATGCGTATAGGCAATGCCCGGAGACAACGCACTCGCGTTGGCCGTCTCGTTAGGTCGCACCACGCCCACAATGTGCACGTCAATACCGTTGGCAACCTTGGCCGTCATAAAATCGGCGTCGCCAGACATGTCAGTCCACATGCCGGTCTCTTCGTTTTTGCGATAGGCATCGGCCGGCGACAACACCTTAAACGTCGTGGACAGCGCATCGTCGTAGGTAAAGTCGGTGCCGGTCTCGGGCGTTTCGACCCCACCGTCAGCCGTCATAGCGCTGTTTACCAGATCGTTGAGCTCATCGATATCCAGCGCACCGATGCTGTAGAGCGTATAGTCGCCCACCGTACCGCGGCTCGAAAGCACCATCACGGCTTCGTTAGCAGACGTAGGCCAATGCCCCGCCACGACATCGTACTGGCTGTCGAGCAGGCTCTGGTCGTCGATCATCTCGTTAAAGACCGAGGTCCCCATGGATTCCATGCTCACCGTTGCCGCCGAGCTCGCGCCTCCGCTCATGGCCTCGGTCATAGCGTTGGGCACCAGCCGAACAGGCTTCTCATCGCCCTTGCCGGCACGATAGACAACCGGCGATACACCGTAGCCGTACTGAATGACGTTGACCTCTTTATCGATGCCGTCGCCACCGGCATCGAGCCATGCCTTAAAGCTTGTCATGTCGTTGGACTTAACGCTCGCAAACATATCCTTTACGGCCGTGACCACAGGAATCTTATCGGTTCCCTGAGCCTTGCCGCCGGCACTGTCGTCGGACGAATCCACGTTTTCAGGCGAGCCATCATCCGCAGTTCCCTGCCCGCCCATCATGGACGACAGGTCGTAGTCCTGCTTGGAGATCGTAAGCGGGTAACTCGAGAGCGTATCCTCCTCGACCTTTTTGATGTAATTGTTCACGCCATTGGACAGCGCCAGAATCGCCGCGATACCGATAATGCCAATCGAGCCCGCAAAGGCAGTCATAGCCGTGCGACCCTTTTTGGTCATAAGGTTTCGGGCAGAAAGCCCCAGCGCCGTCACAAAACTCATCGAGGTTTTGCGCGTAGGCTTGGCTTCGCGGCGCGTGGCGTCAGCGACATCGAAAGGGTCGGAATCGTCGGTGATCTTGCCGTCCGCCAGGTTAACGATGCGCGTGGCGTATTGGTACGCCAGCTCGGGATTGTGCGTGACCATGATGACCAGGCGGTCGCGCGCCACGTCCTTGAGCAAGTCCATGACCTGCACGGACGTTATGGAATCCAAAGCGCCGGTCGGCTCGTCGGCCAGCACAATCTCGGGATCATTAATCAGGGCGCGGGCGATGGCCACGCGCTGCATCTGCCCGCCCGAAAGCTGGCTCGGGCGCTTGTTAACGTGCTCGCCCAAGCCAACCGCCTCGAGCGCCTCGCGCGCACGCTGGCGGCGCTCAGCATGCCCCACGCCCGTGAGCGTGAGCGCTAGCTCAACGTTTTCCAAGATGGTCTGATGCGGAATGAGGTTATAGCTTTGGAACACAAAGCCGATGCGGTTATTGCGGTAGGCATCCCAATCGCGATCGTGAAAGCCCTTGGTCGATATGCCATCGATGAGCAGGTCGCCAGAATCGAAATGATCGAGCCCACCGATAACGTTGAGCATCGTGGTCTTGCCCGAGCCCGAGGGACCCAAAATGGCCACGAACTCGTTGTCGCGAAAAGCCAGGCTTACGCTGTCGAGCGCCACCTGCGTAAACGACTGGGTAACGTACCTTTTGCAAATACCTTTGAGCTCCAACATGGACGGCAACCTCTCCTGCGCGGGCGCACTTGCCCGCTCTCCCCCGCCGTTCGTATTCGACGCGTTTGTCCTACTCTATCCCCATTTTTTGCCGGAACCAGTGAGGAATGTAACGAACCGCGCCAAAAAACGAACGGGATGGCACCCAAAAGAAGAGGTCCCGAACGGGACCTCTATATGGTGGAGCTTATCTTGAAAAGCAGCGGACTACTTCGCACAGCGGCGCACGATCCTCGCTATGCTTACGCGTTTTTTACTGCTCGCTATTCGCAATCGCCTGGTCGATAAGCTTGTCGAGTGCTGCGCGCTGCTCGGCGGAGCTGATGGCTCCCACGATGGGCTCCCCTACGATGTTGCCATTCTGATCGATGACATACGTTGTCGGGAACGAGAACAAATTTGACGTGAACTTACCGGCCTCGCTATCCGACTTGAACCAGATGTTCTTATATGTCACGCCCTTCTTGCTCAGCACGTCCTTGGCATCTGCAATCTCGCCCTTGTTGCCATCGAGCGTAAAGGAATTGACGCCCACGACCTGGCCGCCCTTCTTGGCAAGCTCCTGATTCAGTTTCTCAAGATCGCCCAGCTCGCCCACGCACGGCTTGCAAGTAGTGAACCAGAAGTTCATGACGGTGACCTTGTTCTTAGAGAACAGCTCGTCGCTGCTCACGTCGTTGCCATCCAGGTCTTTGCCCGTAAAGCTGGGGAACTTCGTCGCCTCGCTCGAAGCATTGGCACCAGCCGTCATGCCAGCGGTCGAAGCGTCGACGCTCTCGCCTGCGCTCGGCGTGCTTCCACAGCCGGGGAACTCCTTCTCCAAGCTCTCGAGCTTGTCCTCGATCTCCTTGATCTGCTGTGCACCGGCCTTGAGCGTCTTAAGCTCATCCGCCGTGAACTCATCCTTGGCGCCGTCGATGGTCTTGAGCAGGAAATCGCCGTAATTGCTGCCATCCTCAATCATTGCCGAGTCTTTATTTGCCGCATTGAATACCTTTTCCCACAGCGCGTTATCACTCGAAAAGATATCATTCTCCTTTTGCATGAGTTTTGCATACAACTCGGCGGCCTCGTCGGCATTGGTCGGCTTCTGCGCAGTGAGTTCTGCGATCTTAGGATCAGAGCCCGCAGATTCGCTCGCATTGCCACCGGGTGACGAACACGCCACAAGGCACAAGGCCAGCACCGGCACCATAAACAGGGCCGCAATCTTAGAAAGCTTCATGGTCATTCCTCCGTTTTGTCGAAGCTTGTTTACTTTTTATCGGCGGTCAAGGGGAGCTTTTCCGCCGACACATCCAGGCCATAGCGATAGCTGATGGCATCGACGGGACAGGCCCCGATGCACTTTCCGCACCGGATGCATTCGGCATGATTGGGCGCGCGGACCACATCAACGTCCATCTGACAAACCTTTGAGCACTTGCCGCACGAGACGCATTTGCACGCGTCAACCCGAATCCCCAGTAGGGACACCCTATTCATAAGCGCATAGAATGCGCCGAGTGGGCAAATCCATTTACAGAAGGGGCGGTAGAACAAAACGCTCAGCACTACCACGGCAATGAGAACGGCAAGTTTCCAAGTAAAGAGCTGCCCCAGCGCAGATCGAATGCCGGCATTAGCAATGGCCAGCGGAATGGCGCCCTCGAGCACGCCCTGCGGACAGATGTACTTACAAAAGAACGGGTCGCCCATGCCCACGTCGTTAACCACCAAGACGGGCAGCAGCACCACGGCAAACAGCAGCACGACGTACTTGACGTACGTGAGCGGCTTAAGCTTTTTCGTGGAGAACTTTTTGCCGGGAATCTTGTGAAGCAGCTCCTGAAGCCAGCCAAACGGGCACAGAAAGCCGCATACAAAGCGTCCCAGCAGCACGCCGAGCAAAATGAGCGTACCGGTAACATAGTAAGAAAAGTTGAACTTGGATGAACCTACCACCGACTGGAACGACCCGATGGGGCACGCACCCGATGCCGCGGGGCACGAATAGCAATTAAGTCCAGGTACGCAGACTGTTTTTCCCGCGCCCTGATAGATGCCGCCTTTAGCAAAGTTTGGCAGGTGAATGTTGGTAATAAGTGTTGCCGCCGCCTGAATGAATCCGCGAAATCGGGGCAAAACATGCGACGCAGTGTTTTCTCTTTTATCCAATTCCGATACACTCCAAGCACAGCCTAATCGCTTTGGCCAGCACGGCATCCGCCTCGCCACGCATAACACCAAAGCACACCATGGTAATTCCGACGATCAACAAAGCGACCTGTACCACGGGTTTTACCGCTTTGAACAACACGACCACTCCTTTCGTTACGCGACCATTGGACCATATCGACTATAAAATCCGTGTTAAGCGCGATTTGGAATGTGCAAGGAGACTGTTATGCGTATTTTGATCGTCGAAGACGAGCGAGCACTGTGCGATGCAATCGCACGCAGCTTGCGAAACTTGGCGTACAGCGTCGACTGCTGCCACGACGGACAGGAGGCGCTCGACCTGCTGGGCGTCGAAGTCTTTGACCTCGTAGTACTCGACCTCAACCTTCCCCGTATCGATGGCATGACCGTGCTCAGGGAACTTAGGAAAACCGACTGCGAGACCAAGGTACTGATTCTGTCCGCACGTAGCGAAGTATCCGATAAAGTCGCCGGACTCGATGCCGGCGCCAACGATTACCTTACCAAGCCGTTTCATCTTGACGAGCTTGCGGCAAGGATCCGCAGCCTTACCCTCAGGCGCTTCGCACAAAGCGACATAGTATTAACCTGCGGAAAGCTCAGCTTTGACACCAAGGCGCGCATCGCTTCCGTGGACAGCGAGGCTTTATCTCTTACGCGCAAGGAAACGGGAATCTTGGAATACCTGATGCTTAATCAGGGGCGTCCGGTAAGTCAAGAGGAGCTTATCGAGCACGTTTGGGACAGCACCGTGAACAGCTTTAGCAACGCAACCCGCGTTCACATCTCGTCGCTCCGCAAAAAGCTACGCAGCGCTTTGGGATACGACCCGATTCGCAATCGGATTGGAGAGGGCTACGTTATGGAGGATGGCGAATGAAAAGGCTTTCGCTGCAATGGCGCATAACGATTATGACGGCACTGCTCACGTGTGCAGCATGCGTGCTGACGAACTGCCTGGTCGGCTATACGGGCATGCGCTACATGGATGCTATCGGCAGCGACATCTCGGCCCTTAGCGCAGCCGGCGTAGATGCACCTCAGGCGTTTGACCCAACGAAGGGGAGCCTCGATGACGAGGTCACGATCGTCGTAAACGACGCACAGGAGTCTTTTGGCACGACAGCCTGGTACATCACGGCTGGAGTCACACTCCTTGGCGGCGCGCTGGCATACTTTGTGAGCGGCCGTGCACTCAAACCGCTACGGGCTTTTGCGGCCCAGGTCGAGCGTGTGCAGCCTGACAACCTAAGCGAAATCAGGCTCAGTGAAGATGTGTCCATCGAGCTACAACGATGCAGCGCCTCTTTCAACGACATGATCGCCCGTCTTGGCGAAGGGTTCTCTGCACAGCGTCAGTTTACCGGCAACGCCGCACACGAGCTGCGCACCCCGCTCGCCCTTATGCAAGCACAGATTGAACTATTCATCTCCGAGCACTCCGGTTTGCAACCCGAAACTGCCGAGCTACTCGGCCTGCTACAAGAACAAACCGAACGCATGTCTCGAATGGCCAAGGTATTGCTCGAGATGAGTGAGCTCCGCAGCGTTCCTTGCGAGGACGATGTGGAGCTTGGCCCCTTGTCCGAAGAGGTCCTCACCGACCTTGCGCCACTTGCCGAAAAAAGGGGCATAGCCCTCAATTGTGCTGGAGACGCTCTAGTAATCGGGAGCGACACGCTCCTCTATCGGCTGGTGTTTAACCTGGCCGAAAACGCTATCCGCTATAGCCGCACCGACTCGAGCGTTACCGTCTCCATCTGCGACAACGACAGCCACGTGTTCCTGCGAGTCGAGGACCAGGGCCCGGGAATACCCAAGCAGTACCGTGAGAGCATCTTCCAACCGTTCTTTCGTCTAGACAAATCCCGCAGCAGGGCATACGGCGGCGCAGGACTCGGACTAGCGCTCGTTTGGGAGATTGCAGCGCTTCACGGTGGCGCTGTAGAGGTCGAAACAAGTTCTGAGAACGGGACCACCATGCTCGTAAGCCTTCCAAAACGATCCACAGCGTCAACCGAACAGTAAAACGAAAGGGGCCCCGAGCAACAGGAGTACAATTGCTGCATTGTTGCCACCTGATGGGAGATGGAAGATGGACTGCGATGGCTACCCGCGCATTCCCATGCCGTTGATGTGCACTGCCTTTGTGCCGGGGCAGATTGACGCTGCGGTTACAAGCATTCTCGACCCCGATTCACGCACCATCGCCACAGCAGAAGCGCTGTACTTTCGCGGACAAGCCACGCTCGCCGCCGAGACAGCACGCCCCTATCTTGACGCCACCAATCCCGCACTGCGCTATTCTGCATGCTTTATCTGCGGATATGCCAGTCTGTCGCTCAACCGTATCGCCGATGCCCGCCGTTGCCTTGCGGGCATCCTCGATACGCCGACTGACGAGGAATCGCCCGCCGTCCACGCCACGCATATCCTGTTCGCCTCCGCCGCGAGCGTCCTGCTGCACTTGCCTTCCCCGTATTCCGCCGAAGAGTTTTATCCGCTTGCGGCGCATCTGCCCGAAGGCCTGCGCCTGTTCGCCAGCTACGTGATGGCACACGCCTTGTATCTGCGCGGCGAATATGGCCGCAGTCTGGGTATGGCGGAAAACGCCCTGATCATGAAACAGGGAAGTTATCCCATCTCGGAGCTGTTCCTGCACTTGGCAGCTTCTATGGCATGCATGAGTCTCAAAGACGTCGACGCCGCAAAGGCACACTTCGGAACCGCTTGGAACATTGCGCGTCCCGACGGCCTTATCGAGCTCATTGGCGAGCATCACGGCCTTTTACAGGGACTCATCGAGGCGTGCCTAAAAACGCAATACCCTGACGACTTCGCTCACATCATCGAGATCACGTATCGATTCAGCTACGGTTGGCGGCGCATCCACAACCCCGATTCGGGCGAGGACGTGGCCGACGATCTAACGACCACGGAGTTCACCATGGCCATGCTCGCCTGCCGTGGGTGGACCAACGCCGAAATCGCACGCCATATGGGAGTATCGCCGGGCACCGTCAAAAACCGCCTATCCGGCGTATACGCAAAGCTTGGCATCGGCACGCGCGCGGAGCTGGTCGCGCATATGTTGCGTTAGCGACCGGGCTGCCAAGCGCATCGAACGCGTTCCGGAACCCGGCGCTTCGCTCGATCAAATTGGACATTTTGACCCTTGAACGGCACTACCACCACGGGGCACCTTCTCGCAAAATTGGATTATTTCCTCCGATATTTGCGGGATGGGAGCCCAAAATGCTTGATCGCCGTTCGCTACTTGTTGCCGGAGCGTCCTCGCTGGCGAGCATTATGTTGCCGCGCGTGCCGGGAAGCGCAAACGCCTTCATATTGCCGTTCGCGCCCACCGAAGCCTATGCCGACGAAAAAGACCCCTTCAGGGTGCTCGTTCTCTCGCGCACCATGTTCGGTGTGGTCGTGGTCGACGTCGCCAACAAGAATACGCCCATCATGGGTGCCCAGGTCACGCTCGCGTCGCGTTATGCCGCGGGCAAGCAGCTCACCGCCACGACCGACGACGAGGGCACGGCCATCTTTGAGGTCGCTCCGCTTTCGGAAGGCTACGTGGACGAGGCGACGCTTCTCGACGCGTACGACTTTAACGGCGGCATCTCCATTAGCATGGTGGGCTACCGTGATGTCGAGATTCCCCTTGCGCGTATCCAGGGCGGCACCGCCATAACCGCGCCCACACGTCCGCTTTCCGACGGCAAGCCGTACTTCCGCCAGCTCACATTCGACGAATGGGACATCCAGTACGCTGAAGCCACGTTCATGGCATTGCCAAAGGACGACACGGCAAACGAACAGCCTGATACGCACGCCTTTACCGTGCAGGCGCATCTGCCACAGGGTGGACAGGCAACGCTGCGCATCAACAAAGTAGTGCCCGCCGCGGGCAGCTCACCCGAAACCGTCACGCAGATTGGCCAAGTCAAGGCCAGCGCATCGGGCGCGGATAATCTGGCGACGTTCACGCTCGAAGACACGTTCCTCGATGCAGCTTCGGGCCTTCTGGAGGAAGGATGCAAGTTGCGCTTTGTCCTCGACTACCAGGGCAAGACCTACACGCTCTCCTCCCCCATGGCCGTTGTCACCGCGCCGGCCGCAAAGGCGGAATCGGGCTCGACCACTATCGTCCCCACTACCATGGACCAAGAGGTCACTCCGTTTGATTTCCCAGCGGCGTTTCCCGGCATCGGCGGCAATAAGTTCACGTGCTGGATGCCTTCGTTCCCCATTTTGTTCGATTTCTCGTTTGCCGGGTACGTACTGTTTGGCGGAGGATACAAACCGGTCGGCTACATGAACGATTCGGGCAATCCGAATCCGGAGTACTGGAAGAAGTCACCGCGCGAGTCGGGTGCCAAGCAGGCAAACCGCTACCTCGACGAGATGGAGGGGAAGTGGAATCAGTACAAAAGCATGAGTGCCGGATCGGGCACCGATCCAAGAAACACCAAGCTCCTTCGCCACCATTGCACGCTGCTGTTCACGATGGATATCGCCACACAGCTGTACGGCTCGCTCGCCTACGATTGGGTGGGCAAAACCTGGGGTAACAACAACGACCCCGCATACGGCAATATTAAGGCCCTCTTCCAGGTAAGAACCGACCTCAATTGGACCGAGCAGTTTACCCTAGGACCGGTGCCGTTTTTCCTAAACGTCAACCCCTGGGTGCTGGCGAAGCTGGCGCTCGCCGTGGGTGCCCACACGCACGGCAGCGGCGCGGCGTTTTTTAAAAACATTTCGCTCGACTATTCAAACACGTCTGGCTCGTTCACCATCCAGATTGGACTTGCCGTCACCTTTGGCGCCGGCGTTGCAGGCGTCGCCTCGTCTGCCGTGCGCGGCGCCGCATCCCTCACGCTGTTCATTGGGTACGAGAAGGCAGATGGACACCAGCTTCCGCGACTGCGCGTAGGTGCAGATGTCGATGTCGATGTGATACTCCAGTTCGTAATGTTCAAGTGGACCACCAAGGCTTGGTCGGGGTCGTGGCCCACACTCCTCGATTCGTGGAATATGTCGGTAAACAATGGCAACCAGTATGTGCTCCAGCGCTCTGAGCTCGCATTGGGCGGAGATGCGCCTTACACGCTGGATGCCTGTTTCGGCTCGGCCGGCAACGCCGAGGCGGTTGGTGTGCCGCAATTTATCACATCGGCTACCATCGTCACCAACGCCGAGCTGCTCGCACGCGCCGAGGTTAAGGCCACTGCAAGGAATGTCGCGCCTACCGTACGCGATTGGGACCGGTCGGTCACGCGCATTGAGCTCGAGGCGGATGCAGAAAGCGACGACACGGGACAGGTCGAACATTTCGTCCACGCACTGATAGAGAACGACGAAAACGCCGCGCCGATGTATAAGTACACCTATATCGGGCAGGCGAGGGACGCCGCTGCGGACCCCAACGCCAATTCTGCTGGTGTATCGGAGGACGAGCGTGGCGGCATCAGGCCCTCGAGCGACAACGTGCTGTTTGCTGGCGTGCTCAGCGAAGCCCACATGAAGCTGGCGATAATCGCCGGCGTGGAGTGCTTGTTCCGTATCGCCTCGGTGCGCTACGGCGAGAACGGTCGCTCGCGCCTGGTGGTGCATACAAAAACGAACGGCACGTGGTCCGCTCCCACGCCCGTGGACTTCTCCCTTGGGTTTGGCGAGGGCGACGTGGAGCGCAACGGCATATTCGATTACGACTTCGACGTGGTGGAATATACAGACGGGAGGAGAAACCAGGACGCCTACGTGCTGCTGGTCTCGGGCGAGCGCCCCGACGGCGACAACACCCTTTTCGATGCGGCGAGCACATCCGGTATACTGTCCGTTGTGCGCCTGCGCATAAGCAACGGCGGAGTTCGCGTGATGTCGCACACGTCGTGGCGCAGCATCTCGCGCGGCCGCCTGCAAGAGGATGGCTACCATTGCCTGCAGTGCCCGCGTATCACGGTGGGCAAGACGCTGGTCGACGGGCGCCTGTCGGGTGCCTACCTCCACCGCCGCGGAACCACCGCAGAAAAGGCGCTCGGCAGCGAGGCTGAGGTTGCGCTGGAGTGCTTTACCCTATGGTCGGACGTTTCGGGCGACAGCCTGACGTTCCGCCAAGTTCTCCGCTTTCCGCAAGCACCGTCGAGTATCGAGCTGGGCGAGCCCGAGAATATCAACGGCAAAATGGTGGTGCCCGTTGCGTACGAGACCGCAGACGGTTGCGGCTGCGCATCGTACGCCGTGATCGGCCAGTCCATTGCGGGCTGGGGCGTTATGTCGCCAGATGCGGCAGTACCCCACGCGGTGCCGTGGCCACAACATTCGGGCTTTTTGGCAACCGTCAACGAGCAACTGCAGCATATTACTTGGACGCGAGGCGCATCGGCATTTGCAACGCAGCCCGTGGGTGCCGCAGGCTGTGGCCCGGCATCGTTTAGCGTAAGCAACAACGGCAGGTGCGTGCTCTATGTAGAGAACACCGATGGCAAGGTGGGACAAACCTACGACGAAGAAGGCAACCCGGTAGCAGTGATGGGCAAGCACTTCCGCATCTTCGCCAGCACCTTGGCAGGCGATCTGTTCACGGAGCCGTTCGTGATGTGCGAGCTGGACCATCCCGCCGATCAGATAACGACTTTTTTGACGTCGGGAGGCATGCTCTCCGCGCTCGCCACGCACATTGTGAGCGCGGAGCAGAGCGAGGCGGAGCTGCACGGCATCGAAGTGCCCTTGGTGGCGTGTGCCACTCCGACGGGCGCGGTCGCCACCTCGGGCGCGGTGGTGCCCGGAGCGGCAGGCGAATCCTTTATGGTCACGGTGCGAAACGACGGCAACACCTTGCTGACCGCCGGCACGATCGATCTGTACCGAGAGGGCTCCAGCCAGCCGTTCTCCAGCGCATCCATCGGATTCGGAGCGAACGCACGCATGGCTTCGATCTTCGATCCAGAGCTTGCCGAGGACGCTTCGGCCAACGACATGGCACACGTGAAGTACGCGCTCGAGACGCTGGGCGCACATTTTGCGACGCACCCGCTGGTAGCCGACAACGGCAACGCCGCGCTGGCACCGGGTTGCACGGCACAGTTCCGCATGAGCTTCGCCATCCCCGAGAGTTGGAGCGACGAAGTGGGCAAACGCGTAACGCTGTATGCGAAGGCGCGTAATCTGGTGGCGCTCGATCCCGTAACGCTCGAGGAAATTCGACCGGGCGCAAACTCGGCGCTGGGTGCCGTACTGCACGAGCTTCATGTGCCCGACGCGGCATGCGAACGCTCAGAAGTTCAGGTCGGCGTATGCGACAGCGCGGATACGACAGGACTTCACGACGCCCCGATGACGGTCGACGGCGATGGTGGCACGAGTGGAGGTGGCTCCGGCGGAAGCAGCTCCGGAGGCGGCAGTGGATCTGGCAGCGGCAAGAATCACGGCAATAACAAGCGCTCCGGAAAAGCGGGCGCGCTTGCGGGCACGGGCGATGTCAACGCTCCCCTCATGGCAGCCGCTGCAGCACTCGCCGCAGCTGGTGCCGGCCTTGTCGCCTACAGCGCCCGCCGCACGGCGCTCGAAACCGACACCGCCGATGAGATCAATTCTGATAAGCCTCACTAGCTCTCAGTCACCTTTGCGAGAGACGCCGACTCGGCTCATCGAACATCAAATGGGCTGGTTCTGGATACCCAGAGCCAGCCCATTACGCATTAGATATCGTCAGTGGAGTCGAGTTCTGCCTCGAGCTTGGCACGCCGTCTTTTCGCCAACAATCCGCACGACACGTCTTCGACAACGTATCCAACCGCAAACGCAGCAAGACACATTCGGCCGTCTTCAAACTTACTCGGACAAAACCGACTCGGTTTTGTGCGAGTGAGCTCTTTTCAGCCTAAGTTCGAACGATTGTTCGATGGATTTCGTGTTGGGTGGAATCGTCTGTGGGCTGGGCTATGCTACCTTGACTATCTATATGACTTAAACGCAGCAAAGGAGCACCGAGAGAGCGAGTATGGCAAAAAACACCGCAAACTATGGTAACGACAGTATCCGCCAGCTCAAGGACGAGGAGCGCGTACGCCTGCGCCCCGCCGTCATCTTTGGCTCGGACGGACTCGACGGCTGCGCGCATGCTGCCTTCGAGATCCTGTCCAACGCCGTTGACGAGGCGCGCCAGGGCTACGGCAAGCTCATCACCCTTACCGCCTTTCGCGATGGCTCCATTCAGGTAGAGGACAACGGCCGCGGCTGCCCGCTCGACTGGAACCCCTCCGAGAAGCGCTTTAACTGGGAGCTCGTCTTTTGTGAGCTCTACGCCGGCGGCAAATACAACAATAACCAGGGCGGCGACTACGACTTCTCGCTCGGTACCAATGGCTTGGGCTCGTGCGCGACCCAGTACGCCTCCGAGTACATGGACGTCACGGTTTGGCGCGATGGTAACAAGTACTCCCTGCACTTTAAGAAGGGCAAGGTCGTCGGAGCCAAAAAGAAGGCGCTCGAGATTGAGCCCAGCGACGAGGACCGTACCGGTACCACCATCAAGTGGCGTCCCGATCTTGAGGTCTTTACCTCCATCAGCATCCCCCACGATTGGTATCGCGAGACCATGCGCCGTCAGGCCGTGGTCAACGCCAACGTGACCTTCCGCCTGCGTATCGAGGGCGACGATGGCGAGTTTTCCGAAGAGGATTTTTGCTATCCCAAGGGCATCGAGGACTATGTTCTCGAGAAGGTCGGTACCGACTACCTCACCGAGCCCTTCTTTATCGAGGCCGACCGTCGCGGTCGCGACCGTGAGGACCTGCCCGACTACAACGTAAAGATCACCGCGTGCATGTGCTTCTCGCGCACCTTCATGATGCAGGAGTACTATCACAACTCATCGTGGCTCGAGAACGGCGGCTCGCCCGAGAAAGCCGCCCGCAGCGCTCTGACCAGCGCCATCGATGCCTACATTAAGCAACAGGGCAAGTACAACAAAAACGAGAGCGGCATTAAGTGGCAAGACGTCCAGGACTGCCTGGTGCTGGTGACCAACTGCTTCTCCACCCAGACGTCCTACGAAAACCAGACCAAGAAGGCCATCAACAACCGCTTTATCCAGCAGGCCATGACGGCATTCTTTAAGGAGCGCCTCTCGACCTACTTGATCGAGAACAAAGATGCCGCCAACAAGATCATGGAGCAGGTGCTCATCAACAAGCGCTCGCGCGAGAACGCCGAGAAGACACGTCAGAGCATCAAGACCAACCTGCAGCAGAAGACCGACATGGCCAACCGCGTGCAGAAGTTCATCGACTGCCGCTCCAAGGACAAGAGCCGCCGCGAGATCTACATCGTAGAGGGCGACTCGGCAGCAGGCGCCATTCGCACGTCGCGCGATGCCGAGTTCCAGGGCGTCATGCCCGTCCGAGGCAAAATCCTCAACTGCCTGAAGGAGGACTACCCGCGCATCTTTAAGTCCGACATCATCATGGACCTCATGCGCGTGCTGGGCTGCGGCGTGGAGATCAAGGACAAGCGGATCAAGAACCTTGGTGCCTTTGACCTCGACAACCTCAACTGGAACAAGGTCATCATCTGTACGGACGCCGACGTCGACGGTTACCACATCCGCACGCTCGTGCTCACCATGCTCTACCGCCTGGTACCCACACTTATCGACGAGGGTTACGTGTATATCGCCGAGTCGCCGCTCTACGAGATCAACTGCAAAGAAAAGACCTACTTTGCCTACACCGAGCTCGAGAAGAACGGCATCCTCAAAGAGATCGGCGACCAAAAGTGCTCGATCAACCGCTCCAAGGGTCTTGGTGAGAACGACCCGGACATGATGTGGCTCACCACCATGAACCCCGAGACGCGCCGCCTGATCAAGGTGGAGCCCGAGGACGTCACCAAAATGGAAACCATGTTCAACCTATTGCTGGGCAACGACGAGGCGGGCCGTAAGCGCCACATCTCCGAGCACGGCAAGGAATACCTGGACCAGCTGGACCTGCAGTAGCAGCAAATCGATAACGACGGCCCATAAGAAGTTCAAGAGGAAATCGTGGCAAAGAAAAAGACGAAGAACCAGCCAAAGAAAAAGCAGGTCAACGCCGAGAACGTCATCGGCCTGCACTCCGAGGTCACCGACCAGCCGATCACGCAGACGCTCGAGGTCAACTACATGCCCTACGCCATGAGCGTCAATGTCTCGCGTGCGTTCCCCGAGATTGACGGCTTTAAGCCCTCGCACCGCAAGCTGCTCTACACCATGTACAAGATGGGTCTGCTCAAGGGCGAGCGCCAAAAGAGCGCCAACATCGTGGGCCAGACCATGAAGCTCAACCCGCACGGCGATGCCGCAATCTACGAAACGATGGTGCGCTTGGCTACGGGCAACGAAGCGCTGCTTGCCCCCTTCGTTGAGTCGAAGGGCAACTTTGGCAAGTACTATTCGGGCGACCTGAGCTACGCCGCCTCGCGTTATACCGAAGCCAAGCTCTCACCCATCAGTGCCGAGATCTTCAAGGACATCGACAAGGACCCGGTCGACTTCGTCGACAGCTACGACGGCGCCATGAAGGAGCCGCGTCTGCTGCCCACCACGTTCCCTAACATCCTCGTCTCGGCCAACAAGGGCATCGGCGTCGCCATGGCTTCTGACATCTGCGGTTTCAACCTCAACGAGGTCTGCACCGCCACCATGCACTACCTGCAGGATCCCGACTGCGACCTGCTCGAGTATATGCCCATGCCCGACTTCTCGACCGGCGGCGAGATCATCTACCGTCGCGAGGAGATGGAAAAGATTATCGAGACCGGCCTGGGCAGCTTCCAAATCCGCTCCCGCTGGCGCTGGATTCCCGAAGAGCGCATTATCGAGGTCTACGAGATCCCCTACACCACCAAAACCGATGTCATCATCGAGCGCATCGTCAAGCTCTCCAAGGAGGGCAAGGTCAAGGAGATCGCCGACATCCGCGACGAGACCGACCTTTCGGGTCTGCGCATCGCTATCGACCTTAAGCGCGGCGTCGACCCCGACAAGCTCATGGCCAAGCTCTATCGCTCGACCACGCTGCAGGATTCGTTCTCGTGCAACTTTAACGTACTGGTCGACGGCTACCCCCGCGTTATGGGCGTGCGCCAGATCCTGCACGAGTGGGTCAAGTGGCGTATTGAGTCCACGCGTCGCCGCATTAACTTTGACCTGGGCAAAAAGTCCGAGCGCCTGCACCTGCTGCACGGCCTCGAGGCGATCTTGCTCGATATCGACAAGGCCATCGCCATCATCCGCGGCACCAAGCTCGAAGCCGAGGTCGTGCCCAACCTTATGAAGGGTTTCGACATCGACGAGACCCAGGCCGAGTTTGTTGCCGAGCTCAAGCTCCGCAACATCAACGAGGAGTACATCCTCAACCGCACAAAGGACATTGCCAAGCTTGAGGGCGAGATTGCCGAGCTTGAGGAGATCCTCTCCAGCGAGGAGAACATCAAGAAGGTCATCAGCGACGAGCTGGCCGCGGTCAACAAGAAGTACGTGATGCCGCGCCGCACGGGCAGGATCGAGCCCCATGAGGTTATCGAGGTAAGCTTGGAGCCCGAGGTCGAGGAGTACCCGGTCACCATCATGCTCTCGCGCGACGGCTACCTTAAGAAGATGACGGACCGTGTGCTCAAGAAAGCGACCACGCTCAAGTACAAGGACGGCGACAAACCCTTTATCGAGTTCCCGTCCTCCAACACCCACGAGCTGCTGGTCTTTACCAACAAGAGCCAGGTATACAAGTGCAAGGTTGCGGCGTTTGAGGACACCAAGTCGGCCCAGCTGGGCTCGTACCTGCCGACTGATCTTGAGATGGAACCCGACGAGAGCGTCATCTGGGTCATCGACCCCGAGGACTACAAGGCCGACGTGCTGTTTGTCTTTGAGAACGGCCGCGTGGTGCGCGTCGCACTTGCCGGATACGTCACCAAGACCAACCGCAAGCGCCTCAAGAACGCCATCTACGGCGGCAGCAAACTGCTGTATGCGCAGGTGCTTAAGGAGGACCGCGACCTCGCGCTGGTCTCGAGCGACTACCGCCTGATGAACTTCAACACGTCGTTGCTCAAGACCAAGACGACCACCAACACGCAGGGCGTCCAGGCCTTTACGGCTAAGAAGGGCCGCTCGGTCACCACCGTCGGCACAACCGAGGAGATTCTTGGCGCCGGCGTCTCGGCCGAAAAGTTCACCGCGCAGAGCCTGCCCTCTGCCGGTGCCCTCATGAAGGAAAACGACATGCCGAGCCTGTTTGACTAGGTGCCACGGCAACGAGACCGTTAGATACTTCTCAAAGCGACGAGGCCCGGAACGCAACGGCATTGCGCCCGGGACTCGTCGTTTTTCTTCTCAACTATTTTTTAACGCAGATAAATTGATTTCTGCTTATTTTTCTGCGTAAAAAATGTCAGCGTCACTGCTTCGATGCCCTTTGGTCAGCTGTTAGCAAAACTTGCAAAAATTAGCAAAACTTGCAAAAATTAGCAAAACTTGCAAAGGAGCTACCATGGAGTACAGCAAGAACCCCTTTACCCCAACATTTGGAAGCGTCCCTCCCTTTCTAGCGGGTCGCGAGCATATTCTGCGTGACATCAACCGTGGCTTTATCAACGGCCCGGGAGATCCAAACCTGTCGACTATTTTTACGGGCGCAAGGGGAACGGGCAAGACGGCGCTTCTCTCGCTCCTTTCAGAAACGGCGCTTGAACACGGTTGGATCGCAGCAAATGTCTCCGCCATGCCAGGCATGCTCGAAGATATTATCGAGCGAACCAAAGAAGCCGCAGATAGCTACCTCTCACAGCCTCATGCGCGCATAAACGGCGTTCAAATTGGTCCAGTGGGCATCGATTGGACATATGCTCAAGAGGTCCAGGGCAACTGGCGCACACGCATGAATGGCATCTTTAAGCAACTCGAAAAACATGACATCGGACTTCTCATTACCATCGATGAAGTCACCGTCGATCTCGAAGAAATGCTTCAATTTGCCTCTGTTTACCAGCACTTTGTACGCGAAGGTAAAAAAGTTGCCCTACTCATGGCAGGACTGCCCTACAAAGTATCGGCGTTGCTGCGTAACGATTCCGTCTCGTTCCTCAGGCGTTCCCAATATCATCAGTTAGGACGAATCACTGACGTTGAAATTGCAAACGCGTTTCGCAAAACCGTTGAGGCCGGAGGACGTTCAATCACACCAGAAGCGCTCGAGAATGCTGTGAAGGCCGTCGACGGATTCCCCTACATGATGCAGCTCGTCGGATATCGCACTTGGGATGTTTCGGAGAACTCGCCCCAAATCAGTGCATCCGATGTCCAGCAGGGTTCCCTACTCGCACGCATGGAGCTGCGTGATCGCATTCTCGAAACGACCTATCGAGAGCTTTCCGATAAAGACATTGAGTTTTTACTCGCGATGCTGCCCGATTCTGGCCCCAGCAGGGTCTCGGAGATAGCCAAACGCATGGGCGTCGCCAGCAACTACGCAAGCCAATACAAACGCCGCCTTCTCGAGGACGGCGTCATCGGGGAACGTGGGCGTGGTCTCGTTGGCTTTGACATCCCCGCATTCAGGGAGTTCCTGAGCGAGAAAGTCTCCTAGCACGCGGAGATTGTCCATAAGGACATCAACGCATGGCAATCAGTAATCCTCTTGGTAAGGGAAGTAGGCTTTCCGCCAACGCTGATTGCCATGCGTTCTTCTTGTCCTTAGGCGAGCTTGCGAGCGAGCTCTCGCACCTCTTTCAACTTGGGCGACGATGCCATGCTGTCGCGCTCGGTCATACCGCTGATGGTGATAATGCCCTGGTCCTCCCACTTGCAGTACGCGCAGGTTGACTTGTACATGGCGATCGCCGCGTCATAGACGCCCTCACTGTGACTATCGAGTAAAAGGGCCGTCTTGGTGAACGGGAAGCCCGTAGCACCGAAGGCGTACAGGCGGTCGACAGCGGCCTTCTCCTGCGCAGTGATATCAAACCAGTAGATAGGCGAAGCGAAGACAACCATATCGGCGCCTTTCAGCGACTCGATCACGTCGGCCATGTCATCCTTCTGCACACAGGTGCCCTCATGGGTAAAGCAGTACTGACATCCCAGACAACCAGCAATCTTCTTGCTGGCAACGCGGACGACTTCGACCGTATTGCCGCCCTCGCGCGCGGTCTCAGCAAAGGCCTCGACCATGGTGTCGGTATTGGCACCCTTGCGCGGGCTACCACTCAATACAACGATATTCATAGAAATCTCCCTTCTTCATGCCGCAGGCGCGCGGCACACATTTCGTTGTAACCAAAACAGATGGAGCTATTCAGTCGTCTGTAGATCGCATCTCTCGTTCGCGCTCTCTAGACACAATCTTATTGGCTGATAACTCCTCGGCCACCTTGATTCTCTCTCCGAGAATTGAACAGCAAATCGTTGCTCACAAAGTATCGACTGTGGGAAAATTAGCTTGAGCTTTCTCCCTGCTCGCGTAAGCGTTCGCGTGAAAGAGCCTAGCCGCATCGGCCAGGCGCAATATAGATCCGCGGAAACCGGCCTACGAACAAGGAGCGTCTTATGTATGGACAGCATGTTGCACCGCAGACCCATAACAAACGGACTGGCCTGTCTATCCGCGACGTCAAGCATCATGCAGACGCCAGAATCGCCGCCTTCGGAGTAAGCATTCTTGTGGCAGGACTGCTTTTGCTACCCTGCGTAGCACTGGCGACCGAAATGCCCGAAACCGATGTCGCAGCACCCATTACCTGCGACGAAGCCAACGCGGAAGGCAGCCTCACAGCTACCACCGTTGTCGACCATAACTATGACCTGGAGCTTCCTCCTGCCTTCATGTTGGTCCAGAATGAGGCGTTTGTATACGATTTCCCCGACAAACCCGAGGACTTCATCTACGGGCTTAATGACACCGTCCATCTCTTCAAGATCGACACCGATACCGAAGGCCTTATAAAAACCGAGAACCCCAAAGAGGCCAGCGTCTCTATTGCCCTGACCATGATCGACAATCACGTTAGAGCAACCGCAGTCTTTACAGGCGGCTACGCCGACGACCAAATCCCTTACAGGCTGAACCTCATCAGCTCAACTCACCTTAGCACACACGTTGACCGCGACTTCGACAGCGGGCAGGGGGTTATGCACGAGACGCGGCACGATTACTACATCCGCTACGTCTTCGACAGCGACGTGCACTTGATTGCAACCGATACGAGCGGTTCCAAACCCGATCCAAGTGTTAAACCGAGCCCAGAGGTCAAACCCGAACCGGAAACCAAGCCCGAGCCCACACCGCAGCCCAAGGCAGAAAAGCCCGCGGCAAATCCCGTTTCCACTAAGGCAGTAGCGGCGGTTAAACCAGCCGGGACCACCCTACCCGCGACGGGCGACAACGGTGCGATGGCTGTCGCCCTGAGTGTTGCCGGTGGCGCAGTTGCAGCAGTTGGTATTTCCGCAACAAGGCGTCGCAACCGCTAGCTAAAACAAGTACGCCATTCACACAGGCAAATAACCAAGGTCCAACGAAAACAGTCCGGTCATCCGACTGTGCCGCACTCCAGTAGTTCGCAGAGGATATCAAGGAGGTGGCCCAGGCTTCCCTTGTCGCCCTCGAGCTGTGCGACAGGCAGATCAGGTTTGGGAAGTAGAACGGCCTTTGCGCGAGGCGTGGATCGGGCAAGTTTGACTTTTATTCCCAGGGCCAAGCAGGGCCGGAGGTTTTATTGGCGGCTCTTGCGGGCGGTGCGAGTTTTGGCGAGGACGTAGGCGTCAAGGCCGTCTTTGAACCGGGGCAACGGCGCACGTCGGAGACCATGTGGCGGTGGAGGCAGCCGCCCATGCACATGGGCAGAATGTGGTACACAGATGATTGGGCATCCGCAGGCTGAGTGAAGCCATAACAACACTTCGCGCATCGAGCAGTTTGAGCCGGCGTGCGCATGTCGGCGCCATACCGGGAAGGAAGGGCCTTCTTGTGGGGCGGACGACCCCATTGCAGTCTCCTTCCGCTCTAATCCTGCGGGAACGACAGCAGCCGCAGGAGAATCGCTATCGTACTCGTAGCGGTTCTCCGCCCCCTAAGCAGCGTGTCCGCTACGAAACGACCGTCTTGTAATAGGCGCCGAAGTCTGCGAGCGAGTCCATGATGGGCATCATCTGGCGGCCGAGCTCGGTAAGGCCATACTCAACGCGGGGAGGATTCTCGCCATAGTCATGGCGAAAGACCAGCCCATCATCCTCCATCTGCCGCAGGCTGTCGGTAAGCACCTTCTGAGAGATCCCCTCAAGGTTGCGGCGCAACTCGTTGAAACGCCAAGGGCGTACGCGCAAGTTACGGATAATGAGCAGCTTCCACTTTCCGCCAATGAGCGCTACCGCCGTTGCGACCGGACACTCCGGAAGCTCCTCTTTCGCCATCATGGGAGACCCAACCTCCTTGACCATACCGGTTTCACAAAAAAGTACACAGTTACAAATATGTGCGTACTCGTATTTGCATGCGCCTTCGCGTTGAATATAGCTCACGCAGGAGATGCCTACAAGGTAAATTAACCCCAAGAGAGGAACCATTATGGCTAATTATGCAAAGACCCACATCGGTAATGAGAGCCGTGTCGAGCTGCACGAAGTGCTCGGGCTTACCGGGGCAGAGGTGAGTGTCAACAATCTTCCCGCCGGCGCTGGCGTTCCGTTCGTCCATGCACACAAGGAAAACGAGGAGATCTATGGCGTGCTCGAGGGCGCGGGCTCGGTCACGATCGACGGTGAGGAAATCGAGCTTGCAGCCGGCGACTGGCTGCGCATTTCCCCCGCCGCACACCGCCAGTTCCGCGCCGCGTCCGACTCGGGCATCGCATACGTCTGCATCCAGGTCAAGCAGGGGTCCCTTAATGCCTTCACGGCCGACGACGCTATCATGTTCTAATTCGCAATCGATGCGCAAGGGGCCAATGAAGCCCCGTCCGTTGGCCCCTTGCGCAAATCTGCTGACGCAAAACTACCCCACATCCCGGCCGGCTTCACGCAAAAGAGGCGGAGGCACGCTTTGTCGGTTCCGGAAATAAAAGCCAAGACAGTTACAATATAATCACTTCGGACTCAGGACGTTGAGCTTTCGTTTTGTCCCAAATCCTTGCCAGCTCTGTGGCGGATATCGAAAGCTGCAGATCGATTATCTGCGGATAGTATTAATCCATGCCTGAATATCTTTCTCAGAGGTACGGAGCATGGATTCATCGAACTGCACATCGAGGCCCGGCATCACGATTGCGCCTTTGCAGGCTTCCTCAAAGTCCTTCAGCGCGTGTCCCAGCCAGCCGCCATTGGTGGCAAACGGATACACGATCTTCCCGGTCAGGTCAGCCCGCTCCAGGAAACTGCGCATGGCGGGCGCAAAGGTGTACCACCAGACAGGAGAACCCAGGATGATGGTGTCGTAATCTCTCCAGCCAATGTGCAGCGGCTTCAGTTCCGGGCAATAACCCTCGGCAATCTCACGCTGCCCCTGATTGACGACTTCATCATAATCGCCATCGTAGGGAACAACCGTATCCATACGAGCAATATCCCCGCCGATTTCCCTCTGGATCATCTCGGCGATGCGCTTCGTGTTGCCTCCGTAGGAGTAGTACAGAATCAAGGTTTTCATTTCACGCTTTCTCCTCATGCAAGAGGCTTTCCGCTGAACACGGGAAATGCGCTGAATTCACCATAGTTGGCGATGCGCTCCATGTTCTTGAGAGTTTCCATGTCTTCCTCGGAGATTGCGAAATCCACGCCCGCGTTGCTTTCCATGTGGGCGGGATCTGCCGTCTTGGGAAGCGCGACGGCTCCAAGCTGAAGGACGTAGCGGATGCAGAGCTGGGCGGCAGATACGCCGTACTTCTCTGCCATCTTAACAATCGCCGGATTCTTCAGCGCCTCGCCGTGGGCGATGGGAGAGTATGCCTCCACCTGAATGCCCTGCGCCTTGCAGAAGTCCACCAATGCCGAATCGGTGTTGGTGATGTGCAGGAGGATCTGATTGACCATGGGCATCACGCGGCAAGAACCCAGGAGGTTCTCAAGGTCATCTTGCAGGAAGTTGGACACGCCGATTACCTTGACCTTGCCCGCCGCCCGCGCGTCCTCCAGCGCACGCCAGACCTCCTTGTTCTCCTCGAAATAGCGCTTCTCCACACGGAACTCGCCCCACGGCTGGGGAGAGTGGATGATCATCTGGTCGAGGTAGCCGAGCCCCATCCTCTCCAGCGTCTCATCGATGGACTTCGCCGCATCCTCGTAGGTCTTCAGCTCTGCCGCGATCTTGCTGGCGACGAAAAGCTCTTCCCGGCGAACGCCGCAGGTGTGCACGCCCTCGCCGACGCCGCGTTCGTTTCCGTAGGCCTGCGCGGTGTCGATCAGGCGATAGCCCAGCTTTACCGCCTCGCGAACGGCTTCCGCCGCCTCGGCATCGTCGATGAATCAGGTGCCCAGTCCCAGCTTGGGAACCTGAACTCCGTTTGCCAACGGGTAGGCTTCATTCAAGATCATCGTTCTACTCCTCGCCCCAGATATCCTTTGCCATGCGGAAAACCGCCCACGCCTTGGGCCAGCCGCAGTAGAAGGCTGCATGGGTCACGACCTCCGCGATTTCTTCTTTTGTAATACCGTTCTTCTTTGCCTCCATCAGGTGATAGCGGAAGCTCTCATCGGTAAGCCCCTGAGCCATCAGCGCGACGACGGTCACGAGGGAGCGGTCGCGGAGGCTGAGCTGCCCCTCTCGGCTCCAGACCTCTCCGAAGAGCACGTCATCGTTCAGTTCCGCGAATTTCGGGGCGAATTCGCCCAGGGCATCTCTGCCTGCCGTCTGCTTGACTGCCATGTTTCGTTCCTCCCTACAGCCTTGCGTACTCTTCGTGGGATACCGGCTCGCACCACTCGTTCTCGCAATTCTCGCCGGGAACCTCCACGGCGATATGGCTGAACCAGCTGTCCTTCTTCGCTCCGTGCCAGTGCTTGACGTTGGCGGGGATCATCACGACGCTGCCCTCGTGCAGGCTGACGGCAGCCTTGCCTTCCTCCTGATACCAGCCCTCGCCAGCCGTGCAGAGCAGGAGCTGACCGCCTCCTTTATCCGCGTGGTGGATATGCCAGTTGTTGCGGCATCCCGGCTCGAAGGTCACGTTGGCGGCGAACAGGCCGCCTTCCGGATCGGTCAGCGGATTCAGGAACGAATCGCCGGTGAAATACTGGGCATAGGCGTTGTTCGCCGTTCCCGTGCCGAATGCGTTGACCTTCTCGAACTGCTCTTTTTGTTCATACCTCATAATTGAAACCTCCTGTTAAGGATTATCGATTCACGCCATAGCGCAGCCAGACCGCCCCGCCGTCCATAGCCTTCGCCTCTTTCAGCGTGAAGCCAAGGGCCTTGCTCTCCGAAATGCCTTCTGCGGCTCGGAAAACCGGCGGCGTATCCGGGCTCCCGTCTGCCGCCGCCGCCAACACGATGCTGATCTCATCGCACATCCCCGCATGCAGGAACGACTAGTTCAGCACGCCGCCACCGCCCAGCATCAGGGTCTCGATGCTGAATTTTTCTTTCAGCTTGGAAAGGGCCAGACCGTGATCCAGCTCCGTTTCTCCCGCGATGATGTACGAGATTCCCAGCTTTCTCAAAAATGCCCTGTAGGCGTTGCCGACCTGTTCTGTCAGCACCTCGACGACATGGGCGGTGGTGTCCACATAGCGCAGGGTGCTGCTTTCCCACCCCAGCTTGCCGTGGGGGTCCACGGAGACATAGAACATTCCGAAGTCCGGCTGCGCGATGAAATCACCTGCCGGAACGGCCGGCGCATCTTCGTCCAGGTCCGGCTTCCTGTAGAAGGTGAAGTTATCGTCCGTCGTCACCCTGCCGGACAGCCAGCCCTGGTGATGGTAAAAGGGCTCTTTCCCGAAGGCGATGTCGTAGAACGCATCGCCCGCCGCTCTGCCCTGCGGCGTTCCCATGTAACCGCCCATGATCTTTCCGTCCAAAGCGCACATCATGTGGCAGAAAACATACGGCCTGTTCACGTTCGATTCCCCTCCTTATGATTGACAAACATTCTGTTTGGAAGCATGCTTCCTTTGAACTTCATGTGCATCCTAGAACTTGAAGTTAACTTTAAGTCAAGGGGATTCTGGAATAATTCGGAGGGGTTTTCAGATGGTCTATACGGTGGGAGAGATGGCGAAGCTGCTGGGGGTTGCGGCGTCCACCTTGCGCTACTACGACAAGGAGGGGCTGCTGCCCTTCGTGGAGCGCTCCTCCGGTGGCATTCGCATGTTCCGGGAATCGGATATCGAATGGCTGCAGGTGATCGGCTGCATGAAGAAAGCCGGAATGTCCATCAAGGACATCCGGCAGTACATCGAGATGGCGCTGCAAGGAGACGACACCATCGATTTGCGCCTTGCCATGTTCCGACGCCAACGAGAAGTTCTGAAACAGCAGATGGCGGAATTGCAGCACACCATGGAGATGGTGGATTACAAGTGCTGGTATTACGAAACGGCGAAGGAAGCGGGTACGGTCGATGCCCCGCAGAAGATGGAGCTTGCCGAAGTCCCGGAACGCTTTCGGAAGATTAGGCAGGAGCTGCGCACTGCGCCGGGGACTGCGGCAACGATGTGACAAGACCGCTTAGGCAACGGCAGCCAGCCGCCTGATTATCACGGTAACTTTATCGTTCAAAAAGTACTACTAACAAACGACCACCCCGGCTATCCGCTGTTCGCGGAAGAGCAGGGGAGCTCTTGTCGCCGGAGTGGAACCTTTTCAACTCGCAGAATAGCAGAATCGCCTCGCAAGCCAGAATCAGCACGGGACGGCAGCGGGCAGAACCGCCACCCCTAGATTGCCCTCACGCTGCCACTGGCAGCCCTGATTAAATATGCTAGGTATCTCGGGATAATGCTTTCGGTCGCATACGCGCAAGAGTGTCCGCTGATTGCAACTGGCTGTTTCCCTTCCTACGCCAATGGTGTGCAGACATCTTCGATATTCTTGCTCGTTATGGCGAAAATCACGTCTCCAGGGTTTGCCTTTTTCGATTTAGCGTATTGCTCTTCAGATCATCGTGGTGTGCTCGTAGCCGCGCTCCACGAGGAGCCGCTCGGCAACGTCGAGAATCTTCTCGACCGTCTCCTCCAGGTACTTATTGCGTGCCACGGGCACCTCCATCCTTGTTATCGCGTAAACATACCATGAGTGGCGTACGGGTCGAGAAGGGCTGGCGTCAAAAGAGCCCAACGGCCGTTACGGCTTCGTTAGAAACGCGTCCCACCATGGATGGTGAACCCGAAAGGTAAGGCGCGCGGACACGGCGACTCGGCCCGCGCGCCCGGAAGAGAAAGGACGAACCCATGGGTTACATGCTCGAGACGCGCGGGCTCACCAAGCGCTTCGGCCGCGGCGACCAGGCGCAGGATGCCGTGGCCGACGTGAGCCTTCATATCCGCGAGGGCGAGGTGTACGGGCTGCTCGGCCCCAACGGCGCCGGCAAGTCGACAACGCTCAAGATGATCTGCGGGATGCTGCGGCCGACGGCCGGGGAGATCCTCTTTGCCGGGCACGCCTGGCGCCGCGAGGACCTCTACGCAATCGGCAGCCTCATCGAGGAGGCGCCGCTCTACCCCAACCTCACCGCGCGCGAGAACCTGCGCGTGCGCACCACGCTGCTGGGCCTTCCCGAGAGCCGCGTAGATGAGGTGCTCGCCGCCGTGGACCTCGCGGACACCGGGAAGAAGCGCGCCGGGCGCTTCTCGATGGGCATGCGGCAGCGCCTGGGGCTCGCGCTGGCGCTGATCGCCCGGCCACGCCTGCTCGTGCTCGACGAGCCCACCAACGGCCTCGACCCCATCGGCATCGAGGAGCTGCGCGACCAGATCCGCGGCTTCGCGGCGGCGGGCACGACGGTGATCGTCTCGAGCCACATCCTCTCCGAGGTGCAGCAGATGGCGGACACCATCGGCATCATCTGCGGGGGGCGCCTCGCCTACGAGGATGCGCTTCGGCCCGGGCAGGACCTCGAGGAACTCTTCATGAGCTTCTGCCGGGAGGGGCGACGAGCGCGCGGGGAGGTGGCGGCATGACGGGCGAGAAAGGCGGCCTGCTCGCGGGCCTGCGCGCCGAGGCCCTGAAGTCGCGCCACGCGGCACCGGTTCGCCTGGCCGTGCTCATGGCGCTGCCGATGCCGCTGCTCGGCGCGATGCCCTACCGGGGCGTGCAGATCTTCAGCGCGTGGAACTACTGGTACGCGCTCTTCCTGCCCGTGTCTCTCTCGCTCGTGGCGGCGTGCGTCGCGCGGGCGGACGCGCGCACGCGGATGCGGGGGCTTCTGGGCCTGGGCTTCCCGCTCGGGCGCGCCTGGTGGGCCAAGGCGCTCTGGTGCCTCGCGCTCTGCACGCTCTCGAACCTCGTGGTCTTCGGCATCTACCTCGCGGGCTCGGCGTTCTCCTCGCAGGGCCTCACGGCCGCGGGCACGCTCACGATGCTCCTCTGCGCGCTCGCCAACACGGTGACCGCGGCGTGGATGATCCCCGCAGGGCTCTTCCTCACGGCGCGGCTCGGCATGCTCGCGGGCATCTTCTGCCCGCTCGCCGCGCAGCTCGTGGGTGGGTTCGCCTGGTCGCTGGTGCCGCTGCCGCAGCTCTTTCCGCCGTCGGCGAGCATGGTCATCCCCACGAGCTTCATCCCCGTGCTGCCGAGC